>JAADIA010000087.1 GCA_013151555.1 Nitrospirota bacterium
GAAAGAGCTTGGTTGATCTGTGTCTTCCTGCATTTTCTGCGGGAATCTGTAAGCATAAATATATAGCTGAGATTAATTTTATCAGCGATAAGGGGGGAGGTGAGAAAAGGTGAAAAAATTAGTAGCAATTTGTGCTGTAATAGGAATGATTACGGTAATAAGCAGCACTGCACAGGCGGGCACCTATACCTTCGGGAGTGGTAGCCTCACAACTACTGATCCTACCGCCGCTTGGGGTGGGTACAACAGTCAAGTGTTTGGCGTTGGCGGTCTGGGGTTCAATTTAAATGCCGGTCCAGTCACTATTGAGTTCTTAGGTGTCAATTTAGGGATGATTAACTATACCGGTGATATGGGATGGCCACCTGACTCTACTGACACGGGTGCGACTGTACAAGTTGGCTTGTTGAACCCAAATGCTGGCGGGGGATGGATACGGTACAACATCTTGTCGAACATGGCCGGTGGCAAAGGAAGCTGGGATAACCAAGGTGCCAAGTACACAAATGATGATGGATATCGCTCCTATTTGTTCCAAGGCCAGTACTCTACGGCTCCGGTGGGTTCGGTTTACGGAAATAGCCAGTACAATGCGGAAAAATGGGGTGGTGATGGGAGCGGGACCAATAATGATTATGATACGTTTGATATTAAGGAGCTCGTGCAAAAGATCAGTCCGAACACTTACACGGTAACCACATGGCATCGTCTTTGGAAAGCTTCTTCGATTGACGAAGGTGTTACTTGGGACTGGAATCCTGCAAAGAACGCTCACAATCCACTGAAACGCGAATACCAGATGGTATTTGAAGGTACTTGGACAGCTGATGGTGGTATGAATCTCGATGAGGTAAAACCTTTCCTGGCCATCCAAAACTGGCAATATGCTAATGGTCCCTACACTTTTAACTGGGACAGTGTCAAGGTTGCAGGAACACCCGTTCCCGAACCTGGTACTATGATTCTCCTCAGCAGTCTGGTTACGGGATTGTTTGGGACTGCAGGAATAAGGAAAAGGTTGAAGCGGAAGGTTTAAAAGACTGAAGATAAAAGAGGGGTTTAGAATCTAAGATTCCAAACCCCTTGTTTTTTTATTCCTGCTCCAGCTCAGAGATAATAGCAGAGGCTTCTTTGGCTTCAGGAAAATCGGGATTGATTTTTAGAGCTTTTTTGAGCTGGGTTAAAGCTTCGGATTTTCTTCCCATTTGCCGGTAAGCCAATCCCAGGTGGTAGCGGATGGCAGGGTCATTATCTGTCAGAGTAACCGCTTTCTCCAGAAGGGGTAAAGCCTTTTCATACATTTCCTTTTTGTAGTAAATCCATCCCAGAGTATCGTTTACTTGTCCATTCTTAGGCGCTAATTCTCTGGCCTTCCTGGCCAGGGCCAGGGCTTCGTCCAATTTTTCGGCATTCCGGCTGTATAGCCAGGCCAGATTATTGTAAGAAAAGGGAAATTTTGGAGTCAGGGAGATTACCTTCTTGTATTCCTTAATGGCCCCCTCTTTATCCCCTTTGAGTTCATATATTGCTCCCAGAGCCATGTAGGCAGGAGCAAATTTGGGATTAAGTTCTATAACCTTTTGATAATATTTTGCCGATTCCTCATAATTCCCATTATTAAAATAGATGGATCCGATAACCTGATAAGCGGGAAGGAACTTGGGGTTAATCTTCAAGACCTCTTTGTATTCTTCCAAGGCTTTCTTTCCTTCCTTTTTAAGGGCATAAGCAGCAGCTAAATTATAGTGTCCCCCGAGGGATTTGGGGTTAAGTTCGACCACTTTCCGGAACTCGGTAATAGCCTTGTCAAGAGCTCCCCCTTGAGCATAAGCATTGCCGAGGATATAATGACCGATTATGTTCTCCGGATTCTTCTCAATAAGCCCGCGGGCCATTTCTTCTGCCTGTTTATATTCCCCGGATTTTCCATACAACCGTCCCAGCCCGAATTGTGCTCCGGGAAGGTCAGGCTTAATATCTAAAGCTGCCTGTAACTGTTTAATAGCCAGGTCCGATTTACCCTGGGCGTCATATATTGAGGCTAAGGTCAGGTGAACATTGATATTTTTAGGGTCATATTGGAGGATTGCAGAGAATTGAGCAATAGCTTCTTCGTATCTGCCCAGGAGACCATAAAGACGGCCGAGATTGGCCCGGGCGGGAGTGAACTTTGGCTCTATATCAATGGCTTTCTTGAACTTGGAGATGGCTCCGTCGTAATCTTTCTTGCCCACCAGAGCTAAGGCCATTATGTTGTAGGCTCCCGGGTTGTCAGGATTAATTTTTATAATCTTTTCTGCCGGGGAAGTGCTCTCATCATAGGCGTCCTGGGAGAGGTATACCGAGCTGAGAAGCTGGAGGGCGGATATGGCTTTTGGGTTAAGCTCAATGGTCTTTTTCAGCTCTTTGACGGCTTTTTCTATATTCCTTTTTCCAAGATAGATTCTTCCCAGAAGTTCGTGGGCTCGGGCGCTGTCCGGACTTTCCTTGAGGACCTTTTCCGCTTCCAGCTGTGCTAAGTCTAAAGAATCCTCGTTCAGATAAATGGTTCCCAGAGCATAGTGGGCTCCTGTATGCTTGGGATTGATCTTTAAGGTTTCTTTGAACTCGCTTATGGCTTGCTGGGTCTGTCCTAATTCCTGCAGGGAAAGTCCAAGATTATAATGACCGGCGGCAAAACGGGGGGCTTGTTTTACTACCTCATGAAAGAATTGACTGGCCTCCTTAAATTCCTTCTTGCCAAGGTATCCTCTGCCTATAAGGTAGCGGATAGCAGCAGTATCTATTTTCTTCTCTAATAGTTTTTTCCCTTCGGCTATAGCTTCATTATACTTTCCCATAAAATTATATACATTTCCCAGGGCGATATGGGCAAGGGTAAAGTCAGGGTCACTCTTTAAGGCAGCCTTGAATTCTGCCATGGCCTCCTTAAGTTTGCCTTCGTTAACCAACAATCTTCCCAGTTGAGTATGGGTAACGGGATCCCCGGGATCTATTTTCAGGGCGAGCTGATATTGCTCTCTGGCCTTTTCTATCTGACCTGCTCGAAGGTAAAGAGCTGCCCGGTTATGGTAGGACTCAATCAACTCAGGATCGATTTCCAGAGCTTTTTCGACAGCGTTCACGGCCTCCTTAAGTTGTCCCTTAGCGGCATAGGCAGAGGCCATAAGGTTATAAGCTTTTGCATTCCGGGGTTCAAGTTCCAGGACTTTCCGGCCGGCCTGGAGGCTTTTCTCATAGTTCCCTTGAGACAGATAAAGGGGAGCTAAATTCAACCAGGCTTCCGCAAGGGTAGGCTTGCTCTCCACGGCCTTCTCGAATTCGCTTAAAGCTGCCCCGTACTGTTTCTTATCCTGATAGCAAACTCCCAGGCGATAGTGAGCTTTGGCAAAACGAGGGTCAATCTGGACAGCGTTTTTGAATTCAATGATAGCTTCGGCTATCTTATTATCTTTTTGATATTGAAGTCCCCGTTCATAGTGCTTATTTTTCTTTACTTCCGGGCTGCTGCATCCGGGAAGAGTTTGAATAACGGTAGCCAGGAGCAGTAAAGTAGTGACAATTGCGGTCATTTTAGATAATCGTTTCTTTTTCAGAGACATTTTTCCTCCTGAGCTAATATTTATTAATATCCGTTTTCCGTAATCCGGATAACCTGCCCTTCAATCTTGATAATCGGATTGAAGGCGCAGCAAGGGTCCCTTAACTCTCTCCTTAGTCTGCATATCCCCGGAGATAATGTAAGGGGTCAGAAAAATTACCAACTCCGTCTTCTTCAGTTCTTTGTTTGTCTTTTTAAAGAATATGCTCCCCAGAAGGGGGATATCTCCCAATAGCGGGAACTTATTGACCGTCTTGATCTCTTCATCCTTTATAAGACCGGCAATAACTATCGTTGTGCCATCTTTCACCATGATATTTGTCTCGGTCTGAGAAGTTTCTACTACCGGTACATTATTCCTGTATTCTGTTACTGAACTTACCTCCGGCTTAATCTTCATGGATACAAAGCCGGCCTCATTTATCTGGGGAGTAACCTGAAGTTGGACTCCCACATCTACCATGGTTACTCTTTCATAAGTTTTGATAACCCCTCCATCTTCAACGGTATCAGTTGTCTTATAGGGGATAGTGCTTCCCACCAAGATCTTTGCTTCTTCATTATCTGTAACAGTGATTCTGGGGTTGGAGAGGATATTTGTTTTCCCTATCGTTTTCAACATTTCCAACAGCCCCGTATATTTATCATCGGCTATTGTTCCAACAGTCACTCGGCTCCCGGGATCAGTATCTGCCAAGGTATTAAAGGTTTGTTTAATATCCAGACCATGATATTGTGATAGTACAAATTCCCAGTTTACTCCCATCTTGAAGTTATCACTTAATACCACTTGAATTATTTTTGCCTCAATGCGCACCTCTTTTGTCTTTTCATCGAGAGCGGCTATGATCTTTCCCATCCGGGCAATTTTGTAGGGAAGGTCGGTTATAATAATCTTATTTGTCCTCTTATCAACCTCGATATTTCCTACATCTTTGGTTAGCTCTTTCGTTAATTTAGCCTCGATTTTATCAGGGTCAGCGTAGTTTAAAGTAAAGGCTTTGGTTATTATATAAGGATTTTCATCGTACTCCTTGACGATTCTTGCTACCCTCTTTATATTCGCGGGAATATCGGTGACGATAATCTTGTTGGTCTGAGCATTGGTTTCTATCCGGCCTGATATTGAGATAAATTTCTCTATTAATTTTTCAATGATGGCTGGAGTGCTGTAATTCAATTTAAAAACCTGAGTAGTAACCGGGACATCGAGTTGGGAAATTATTTCTCCTACTCTTTTTACTTCTTCAGGATTATCGAATATGACAATGCTGTTTGTGCGTTCGTCAACGATAATCTGTCCGATTCTTGTCTTAGCCTGACTCAAAGTCCGGTAAATATCCTCTGCCCTGGCATATTTAAGAGGAAATATCTTTCTTCTCCGGTTGTCATAAAATTTTTTCCCGTAAAGTTTCTCATAATCGCTTTCTGTTATTATCTTAATAATATTTTCCTTTGGAACATAGGCTAAGTTGTTAAGCTCAAGAATCAGCTCGAAAGCATCCCATATCCTTACCTTTTCCAGAAAGAGGGTTACCTTTCCCCTAACGCTTGGCCCCATGATGATATTCAGTTTACCCTTATCGGATATTATCTTTAAGACATCGATTAAATCCATATTCTTAAACTCTAAAGTTACCGGTGCAGTTGCTTCCTTAGGTATCTTCATTTCCTGAGGAGTCCAGGTTTCTTTAAACAGGGGAGGGATACCTCCTTCCGGACGACCGGTTGAAAGAGGGATGGGGGTTCTTCTAATCCGGGATATTCGTGGCGCCTGTCTCTCTTGCCCTTCTGTAAATGAGAACCAGGTTATTAACAAATAAACCAGCGATACACTGCTTAACAGCATAGATATTCTTTTACTTATCATGGCTAAAAATGCCTCCCGATCCAAGGCTCATTATCCCAATCAAGGATAGTGTTTTTGTGGTCCTCTGTTTACAATCTTAAATCCAGTTGTTCTCCTTCATAACTCAAGATAACTTTTCCTTTAAGAATCTTTTCTACTTTTATCTCCCCAATTGATTGACCGGTATTAAGAAAATAGGTTTTTTTCTTATTATTATCTACAATAACGGCCTGGGATTTCTGTTGGTCCAAAATAATCCCTATCAGGGTAAAATTTGC
>JAADIA010000020.1 GCA_013151555.1 Nitrospirota bacterium
AAGGGAGAAGGCAAGGTGAAAGGGAAGGATTTAATATCTATCAAGGATCTGGCACGGGAAGAAATAGAAGAGATTCTGGATAGGACCGGAGAGATCAAGAAAGCTCACCGGAAGGGAAACAAACCTTTGCCGTTAAAGGGTAAGTTTTTAGCTCTCCTTTTCGAGAAGCCTTCTCTGAGGACAAGGATATCTTTTGAGATGGGAATGAAACAGTTGGGGGGAGATAGCCTTTATCTCAGTCCCAACGAGGTTCAGCTAAGCAAGAGAGAAGCGGTCAAGGATGTGGCCAAGGTTCTCTCCCGTTATGTGGATGGGATTATGGCCCGGGTATTTGCTCATAAAACGATAGTGGAATTGGCAGAGACGGCAGATGTGCCGGTAATCAACGGGCTATCCGATTTGCTTCATCCCTGTCAGGTTCTCTCTGACCTCTATACCATATTAGAGAAACGGGGCAGTCTGGATAATTTGAAAGCAGCTTTTATCGGGGATGGGAACAATGTGGCCAATTCCTGGATTTATGCCGCTGCGAAGTTGAAAATAAATTTAATCATCGCCACCCCGGAAGGTTACGAGCCGGATAAAGATATCCTGGCGGAAGCAGGGGATAATGTTAAAAGCATTCATGACCCCGAAGAAGCCGTGAAAGAGGCAGAGGTCATCTATACCGATACCTGGACGAGCATGGGACAGGAGGAGGAAACTGAGAAGCGGGAAAGAATCTTTTCTCCTTACCAGGTTAATGAGGATTTGCTTAAAAAGGCGGAACCTGACTGTCTGGTGATGCACTGTCTTCCTGCCCATCGCGGGAAAGAGATAACCGATGCAGTGATGGATGGACCGCATTCTGTCGTCTTTGACCAGGCGGAAAATAGAATGCATGTGCAAAAGGCTATTCTGGCTTTGTTAATAGGAAGCCAAGGTAAAGTGACAAAGATACAATATTAGAAGCACGAAATACGAAACAAGCTCAAATGACCGAAATACGAAGGACCAAAACCATGTTTGGAATTTTGAGAATTAGGATTTTGAATTTGTTTCGAGTTTCGGATTTAGTATTTCGGATTTTTCTAAACTCAGCCTGTTTGTTTAGTCTGTAGTGAGGAGACAAGGTAATGGATAAAGTAATCTTAGCTTACTCGGGAGGATTAGATACCTCCGTTTGCCTCAAATGGCTGCAGGAAAAATGTAACCTGGAAGTAGTTACCTTCTCAGCCGAACTGGGTCAGGGTCTCGATTTCGATGAGTTGCGCCGGAAGGCTTTAGACACGGGAGCTTCCAAAGCATATATTGAAGACCTGCAGGAGAAATTTGTTCGGGAATACGTTTTCCCTTCCCTTAAAGCAAATGCTATCTATGAAGACAGATATCTTCTGGGGACAGCCATCGGGCGTCCTCTGATTGCCAAGCGCCTGGTAGAGATTGCGGAGATGGAAGGAGCAAAAGTAATCGCTCACGGCTGTACGGGGAAGGGAAACGACCAGATAAGATTTGAGGTGGGGGTTGCTTCTCTCAACCCGGAACTTAAGGTGATTGCTCCTCTGCGGGAGTGGTCGCTGGGTTCGCGGGAGGAAGAGATAGATTATGCCAAAACACATAATATTCCTATCTCTGCTACGCGAGAGAACCCTTACAGTATAGATAAGAATCTCTGGGGTGTAAGCATTGAGTGTGGCGCTCTGGAAGATCCTTGGGTGGAACCCGCTCCCGAGGTGTATCTCTTAACGGCGGATCCGGGGCAGGCTCCTTCTGAACCTACTTACCTGGAAATTTACTTTGAGGAAGGTTTGCCGAGGAAATTGAATGGAGAAGATTATTCAGGCGTTGAGCTGATTGCCCGGCTTAACGAAGTTGGAGGTAAAAATGGTATCGGCCGGGTAGATATGGTGGAGGACCGCCGCCTGGGGATTAAATCCCGGGAAATCTATGAAAACCCGTCCGGGACTATTCTCTACCGGGCTCGCGAGGAATTGGAAGCTCTCACTCTTGACCGGGAGATGCTCCATTTTAAAAAGCTGATAAGCCGGAAATATGGCGAATTGATCTACGACGGCTTGTGGTTCTCTCCCTTAAGGGAATCCCTGGATGCTTTTGTCAATGAGAGTCAAAAGAATGTTACCGGCACTGTCAGATTAAAGCTTTGCCAGGGAAGATGCGAAGTGGCAGGACGCAAATCGCCTTATTCTCTCTATGATGAACGTCTCTCTACTTATGGGGCCGAAGATGCTTTCGACCACCAGGCTGCCAAAGGTTTTATTGACCTCTGGGGATTACCTATGAAGATAAGGGCTATGAGACAAAAGAAGTAAAGAAGGGCCAATAATTACAAGCTCGAAATTCGAAGCCCGAAATACGAAACAAATTTGACTGGGAAAGGATATTAGATGCACAGTTTTAATTATCTTGATGGTCAGCTTTATGGTGAGAGAGTGAAGGTGGAGGATATTGCCCGGGAAGTGGGCACTCCCTTTTATTTATATAGCTGTGAGACCTTAACTAACCATTACCGCAACTTTGAAAAGGCCCTTGCCGGGCTGGAACATCTTATCTGCTATGCCTACAAAGCCAATTCCAACCTTGCCCTTTGTAAAATCCTGGCAAAAGAAGGATGCGGAGCTGATGTCGTCTCGGGCGGGGAGCTGAGGAAAGCTCTCCAGGCCGGTGTCCCGCCGGAAAAGATAGTTTTCAACGGTAATGGAAAAACGGTTGAGGAAATGGAATTAGCTCTTCAGTCCAATATCCTTATGTTTAACGTGGATTCGCGGCCGGAGCTTCTTCTCCTGGACGAAGTGGCCGGGAGGAGTGGGAAGAAAGCAAGAATTGCGCTCCGGGTAAATCCGGATATCGATCCTCAGACTCATCCTCATATTGCCACGGGGTTGAAGGAAAGCAAATTCGGATTTGAGTTCTCTCAGGTTATCGAAGGATATAAATTAGCTCAAACTCTAAGGAATATCGAAGTTGCCGGTATCCAAATGCATATCGGCTCCCAGATAACCAAGGTGGACCCCTTCGTAGAAGCTTTGAAGAAAATCGTTGACTTAGCCGGGGAACTGAAAAAGCTGGATATAAAAATAAAATATGTCAATGTCGGAGGAGGCCTGGGGATAACTTACTCCGATGAGGAACCACCGTCTTTTGCTGATTATGCTCAGTCCGTAATTCCGGCAATCAAAGAGATCGGGGCTAAAGGCATCTTCGAGCCGGGAAGAGTATTAGTAGGTAATGCCGGAATTCTGGTGACGAAAGTTCTTTATGTCAAGGAAACTCAAAGCAAGAAATTCGTTGTTGTGGATGCGGGTATGGGGGACCTTTTCCGACCGGCCTTTTACTCTGCCTATCATGAGATAAAACCCGTAAATCTGAAAGCTGAAAGCCAAAATCTGAAAGCCGACATAGTAGGACCGATTTGTGAGTCCGGGGATTTCCTCGCCAAGGACAGGGAAATTCCTGCCGTGAAGAGGGGAGAGTTTCTCGCTGTTTTCAGTGCCGGAGCTTATGGGTTTTCTATGGCTTCTAATTACAATTCCCGTCTCCGTCCGGCGGAGGTGCTGGTTAAAGAAGATAAGTTCAGGATAGTGCGCAAAAGGGAGACCTATGAGGATTTGGGCAGAGGAGAAGATGAGCAAGATTAAATTTACCAAAATGTGTGCGGGAGGGAATGACTTTATCGTCATCGATAATCGAGAGAAGGTCCTTCCCCGGGGAGAGGCCGACTTGGCCAGAGAGCTTTGTCCGCGACGTTTCTCCATTGGGGCGGATGGACTCCTTCTCCTGGAGCATTCCTCTCAGGGGAGCGATTTCCGCATGCGTATTTTCAACCCTGATGGAAGCGAAGCGGAAATGTGCGGGAATGGAGCTCGTTGCCTGGCTCGGTTTGCCAGGAGGCAAGGGGTAGCCGGAGAGCAGATGACCTTTGAGACCCTGGCGGGGCGGATGGAAGCAGAGGTCAAGGATAACGGGGGAGAAGTTAAATTGAAGATGCCTGACCCCAGGGACATTAGACTTCATATCCGCCTTTGCCTGGATGGAGATGTCTACGAAGTTCATTATCTTAACACCGGCGTCCCCCATGTTGTTCTTCCTATAGAGAGTCTGGAAAGTGTGCCCGTAAATGAGCTGGGGCGGAAGCTCCGTTATCACAAAGAGTTCTTCCCCCGGGGGACAAACGTTGATTTTATTGAGGTAGAGAGCAAACGTTCCCTGCGGGTGAGAACCTATGAGAGAGGAGTAGAGAAAGAAACCTTAGCCTGTGGGACAGGGGCCGTGGCCTCTGCTATTGTGGCCTTTTCCCTGGGTAAAGTAGCTCGGCCGCCGATAGAGGTGCATACTCGGGGAAAGGAAATCCTGAGAATCCATTTTCAGGCCGCTGCCGCTAAGATTACCAATGTTTACCTGGAGGGAAAAGCTGAATTTGCCTATGAGGGAGAGATAGAAGACGCATAAAATAACTTAAATAACAAAAGAGCAAATCGAAAAGTCAAAATAAAGAAAAAATGAAATTTGGTTAAGGGGATTTTATCGATACATTTGAATTTTGAAATTTTGTTTCTGGATTTGGTCTTAGGGGGAGAGATACCATGGGAAAATTAAAATTTGAAGGGGCCTGGACGGCTTTGGTTACTCCTTTTACGGAAGAGAGAAAGATTAGCTGGGAAGGGTTGGAAAAGAACATCGAGTTTCAGGTATCCCAGGGGATCAGTGGCTTAGTGCCTACCGGGACGACGGGTGAATCTCCTCCCCTGGGATGGGAAGAACATAATCAGGTAATAGAAAAAGCAGTGGAAATATCCGGGAAGAGATGTTCCGTAATGGCCGGGACGGGAAGCAATTCTACAAGGGAAGCTTTAGCAGGAACCGAGCATGCTATGCGGATAGGTGCAGATGCCGTTCTCCTCGTTGACTGCTATTATAACGGTCCGTCTTCCCTGGAGTTAAGGAAAGAGTATTATGGGCCCGTGGCAAAAGCTTTTCCGGAAATCGCAATCGTTCCTTATATCGTTCCTGGAAGGACAGGCACGGCTCTTTCCGGGGAAGATTTAGCCCTTCTCGCTCAGGAATTCTCTAATGTGCAAGCGGTCAAAGAAGCCACGGGTGACCTGGAGAGGATGATCAGGATGAGAGAACTGGTAGGCAACGACTTTGCTATCTTGTCCGGAGATGATGAACTTACCTTCGAGATGATGGCTCGTCCGGGCATAAGAGCTTCCGGAGCGGTATCAGTGATGTCTAATGTTGTTCCTAAAGCTATCGAGGAGATGACCAGGAAAATGCTCTCCGGAGATGCAACGGGTGCGGGAAATCTGAGGCATGCTCTTAACCCGCTCTTCGATATTGTCACCGTTAAAGTTAAAGATGAGAGAATCTTCCCCGAGGGAAAACGAATCAGCATTGAGGATAAGTTCAGAAACCCTCTTCCGGTGAAAACTTTGATGAACGGTTTGGGGATGCCGGCCGGTCCCTGTCGTCAGCCCCTGGGAAGGATGAGCCGGGGAGGAGTGGAGAAAATCCGCCAGGCAGCCCGGACGGTATGGAAGAATAACCCGGAAATATTGAGGCCGATAGAAGAGGTTTATAAAGTAAATATAGAGGAAAGATTGGAGAAAGACGCAT
>JAADIA010000056.1 GCA_013151555.1 Nitrospirota bacterium
CCATTGAAGGGATAAAGGCAAAGGAAGATGTGCTTGTTCACACGGGCAGAGGGTACACCGTTATCCCGGGAAAGAAATAAAATCTGAGCTTTGCAACTATTAGAGGAGGCAGAGTTTCTCAGAATTCGAGGATTCAAACTAACCGGGTTTAAGGATTTTTTCTCTCTGAACACTCTGTTTATATTTATGTGTAGACAGGATTAGCGATTGGGATGAAAAAAGTTATCACTGCTATCGAAAGGCAGAAACGTCATCCGAAAAGACGGTCTCTCTTTATCAATGACAAGTTTGTCTGCGGGCTTGATGAAGAAATAGTCTTTGCTCTAAAACTAAAAGTAGGCCGGGAAATTGATGAAGAAGAAGTAAACCGGGCTATCTTTAAGGAGGAAGTGCGCAAAGTCAGGGATTATGTCCTAAACTTGCTCACTTATCGTCCCCGCAGTTGTAAGGAGGTAAGAGATAAGCTTAAAGGAAAGAAGTATCGGGAAGAATTAATTGAGGAAGTGATCGGTCAACTTCATAAGCTGGGTTTTCTTGATGACAGCAAGTTCGCCCATTCCTGGATGGAATCTCGTCTGTTGAATAAACCTATAGGAAGAAGACTTCTTGAACAGGAACTGCGACAGAAGGGGATTGATGGAGAGATTATAGAAGAGGTCATTCAGGATGCTTTCAGCAAATGTAATGAAGAAGATTTAGCTCTTACCTTAGCGAGAAAAAGATTGAAGATTTACTCCGAGCTGAATGATATTACCAGGAAACGGCGTCTCTATAGCTACTTGGGAAGAAGAGGTTTTTCCCCGGAAACTATCTCCAGGATATTTGAACGGCTTAGAAAGGAAGATAAGCTAAAATGACGGCAGATGAATTACGAAACAAGTATCTTACTTTTTTTGAAAACAGGGGACATTCCATAGTCCCTAGCGATTCTCTTGTTCCCCGGGATGATCCTACTTTGCTGTTTACCGGAGCTGGGATGAACCAATTCAAACCGATGTTCCTGGGTGAAATGAAGTTGGATTTCCGTCGGGCAACGACCTGCCAGAAATGTTTTCGCACTACCGACATCGAGAATGTGGGAAAGACGGCGCGTCATCTCACTTTCCTGGAGATGCTGGGCAATTTTTCTTTCGGAGATTATTTCAAAGAAGAGGCTATCTCCTGGGCTTGGGAGTTCCTTACCCGGGAGCTTGGAATCCCTGGTGGGAAACTATGGATAAGCGTCTTCAAAGATGATGACGAATCTTTTGTTCTCTGGCAGAAGATAGGAATCCCTAAGGAAAGAATTGTGCGTCTGGGGGAAGAGGATAATTTCTGGGATATGGGACCTACCGGCCCTTGCGGTCCCTGTTCAGAGATAATCTTTGATACGGGGGAAGATAAAGGATGTGGCAAGGATAGCTGTGCCGTTGGCTGTAACTGCGACCGCTTTTTGGAGTTATGGAACCTTGTCTTCACCCAATTCAATAGACAGGAAGATGGAACTTTTAAACCTCTTCCCCGGAAGAATATCGATACCGGAATGGGATTGGAGAGAATCTTATATATCCTGGAAGACAAAGAAAATATCTTTGAGACCAGTATCCTCCAACCTATCATTGAAGAAATTCGTCAGGTTTCTGCAGGCAATGAAGAAATTCCTCTTCGGATAATCGCCGACCATCTCCGGGCTTCCACTTTTCTCATCGCTGATGGGGTCCTTCCTGCCAATGAGGGACGTGGGTATGTTCTGAGGAGGCTTATCAGAAGAGCTGTGCGTCAGGGAAAGACATTGGGAATAGATAAACCTTTTCTTTACCTTTTAACATCTACGGTAACTGATATTATGAAAGAAGCTTATCCTTATTTAGTTCCCCGTAACCAGCACATAGCGCAAGTGGTTCTCAGTGAAGAAGAGAGGTTTCAGGAAACCCTCCGGCAGGGGGTAGAGATTTTAGAAGAGATGCTCGAGGAATTGAAGAGAGGAAAGAAAAAAGAGATGCCGGGAGATCTCGTCTTCAAACTTTATGACACTTATGGTTTTCCCCTGAATCTTACCGAAGAATTAGCTGAAGAGAGCGGTTTCTCCGTAGATAGAGCCGGATTCGAGAAAGCGATGCGAAAACAACAAGAGTTAGCCCGAGCCAGCCGGGAGGGAGGGATAATTCAAAGTTCTTTAACTGTCTACAATCAACTCTCCGGGAAGTTGGGAAAGACAAAATTCGTTGGTTACGAAACCGGAGAATGTGAGGTAAAGGTTCTGGCAATCTTAAAGAAAGGAGAAATAATAGAAACGGCTTCGGCTGGTGAGGAGGTAGAAATTATCCTTGATAAAACTCCTTTCTATGGAGAATCCGGAGGACAGGTAGGAGATAGAGGCACGCTTACGAATGAGCAATTAAAAATAGAAATAACTGCTACCCGGAAACCTTTGCCGGAACTTACAGTCCATCAAGGAAAAGTTGTCCGGGGGAAATTGTCCGGAGGAGAAGTTGTGAAAGCTTCCGTAGATAAAGAGCTACGTCAGGACATTGCCGCAAACCATACTGCTACTCATCTTCTCCATAATGTCCTCCGCCAGGTTTTAGGAGAGCACGTAACTCAATCGGGGTCTTTAGTTGCCCCCGACCGGCTCCGTTTTGATTTTACTCATTTCAAGGCTGTCGATGCCCGGCAGTTGGACCGTATCGAAGAATTAGTTAACAAGAAAATAAGAGAGAATGCCCCCGTAGGGGTTATTCATACCACGCTGAAAGATGCTCAGGATAAGGGAGCGATCGCTCTCTTTGGAGAGAAATATGGAGACAAGGTGCGTTTGGTGAAGATCGGAAATTATAGCCAGGAATTGTGTGGGGGCACTCATCTGCGGGCTACGGGGGAAATTGGCCTGTTCCGGATCGTAGGCGAGAGTTCTATCGCTTCAGGAGTAAGAAGGATAGAAGCTCTTACGGGAAGGGAAGCCTATCGAACAGTAAAAAAAGAAGTAGATACTCTTAAAGAGATAGGAAAAATTTTAAAGGCTCCTCCTTTGCAAACCTTATCCCGCGTGGAAGAGATATTGAAGACGGTTAAGGTTCTGGAAAAAGAGGTTGAGCGCCTGAGGAGCGGAGAAATTGTTGGCAAGGTGAACGATTTACTGAAAAGGGTAGAGATTGTTGAGGGAATAAAAGTAGTTATTGCTCAGATAGAAAGATCCGGACGGGAAGAGCTGCGTTCTCTTGTTGATTCCCTCAAAGAAAAGATGGGCTCAGGAGTAATAGTCCTCGGAACGGTTTTAGAGGGGAAAGCCGCTCTGGTGGCCGGGGCAACTAAAGATTTAGTTAAAAAGGGCCTTCATGCCGGCAAGATTGTTAAAGAAGCGGCAAAAATTACCGGAGGCAGCGGAGGAGGGCGAGAAGATTATGCCCAGGCCGGAGGTAAAGATCCTTCCAAATTGAACGAAGCTTTACAGAAAGTCCGGGATATCATAAGAGAACAGGTTGAAAAATAAACCACGGAAACACGGAAGAACGGAAACACGGAAAAAAATTAGAAAAAGAGTTATAAATTGAATTTCCGAGTTTCCGTGGTTAATTTGTATTTCTGTGCTTCCGTGGTTAAGTTTGTATTTTCGAATTTCCGTAGTTGAAAGTAAAACCACGGAGACACGGAAGAAAAAATTTAGAAAAGGAGAAACGTGTGAAGAACTCAATCAAGACCGCCGGGAAGATTTTTTTCTTAACCGTATTCTTTCTGGCATCCACTTTTTTTACTCCTCCGCTTTTTGCGAGCGGAAAAAAGAAGATAGATCTTACTATCTGGACCCTTTTTAGTGGCGGGGGAGGTTTTATTATGACGGGTCTCATCGAACAGTTTAATAAAGAGCATCCAGATATTAATATAGAGGAGCAAAAAATTGAATGGGGAGCGTACTATACTAAATTGTTAACGGCGCTGATATCCGGATATGCTCCGGATATTGCGGTTATGCATCTTGCTATTCTTCCGGACTATGCTTCCAAAGGAGTGCTGAATGATATAGGAAAAGATCTTCCCGCTGCCTTCAAAGATAATATTCTCAAAGAAGTAATAAACAGAGCTTATTATAAAGGGCAATTGTATGCGGTTCCAATAGATGCACACCCCCTGGTCATGTACTATAACAAGAAAATTTTAAAGGAGGCAGGGCTGGTTAATGCCAGGGGAGAAGTGCTTCTGCCGAAGACCTGGGATGAGCTCTTCAAGTATGCCAAACAAATCAAGGATGTCACCGGTAAATGGGGACTGACCAGCGAAACAGGGGCGATGCTCGGAGAAAGATGGTGGATCTCTCTTTACTCTCAGTTAGGCGGGGTTTTTGATCCCCAAAAACATACTGTAGACGTTAAGATAGCTGCGAAAACATATGAAATGATCTTAAAATTTTACGAGCAAGGAGTTGCTTTTGCCGGCGGTGATTACGCAGAACATGAAACCATATTTATAAACGGTGGAACCGGCTATCATTTCAATGGGGTCTGGGGTATGGCGATATATCCAATTACGAAGGGCTTGGAATTCGGGGTAACTTCCATACCGGCTATTCCGGGAAGTAAACCTTTTACAGAGACAGGCAGCCATTCTTTTGTCTTTCCCAAGAAGAGGGATAAAAAGAAATTAGCTGCTGCCCTTACCTTTGCCCAATGGTTGTCAGCGCATAGCCTTGAATGGGCAAAAGCAGGACAGATCCCTGTCAACAAGACAGTATTAAATTCTGAAGCCCTTCTGAATCTTCCCATGAGGAAGGATTATATCGGTGTTGCCAAGAATGTTGTCTATCCACCCTCTATGAATGGTTATCCTCAGTTGAGAGAACAGATGTGGGAATTAGGACAGAGGGTAATAGAAAAAGATCTTACTCCTGAGGAAGCAGCGAAAGCTTTAAATAAAAAAATTAAAGAGATTACAGAGGGATGATAGAAAGAGTACGAGAGCAGCCGGGAGTAATATTTCCCCCGCATTAAAAAATTGTTAACAAGAAAATAAGAGAAAATGCAAAATTTCGGATTTTAACTTCTATCAAAGACTTGAACTCTAACCAGGGTATCTCTTCGGTCTCTTTTCCCTCTTACCCCCAAGGACCTGCAGCGGTTAAGGCATATCGCTAAGCTTGATTATTGCTTCTCTTATTGCCGGCTCTTCCTTGCTTATTCGCTCGGAGGGGGTTTTCTCTTCTGGGGAGGAGTTTTCGGATTTTCCCTGGCCGGGTTTTTCGGGGTAGGCTGGTGATAGCAATCTGGCGGTCTGGATTGTAAGTTCCTTGACAAGGTTACTTTTTTTATGGTAAAACCTAAACAGGAAATAGCGTCGGTTATTAAAAAAGTTATAAATTAAATTTCCGAGTTTCCGTGGTTAATTTTGTCTTTCTATGTTTTCGTAGTTAATTTTGATAGTATCGCCAAAAATCTAAGGAGGAACATTGTGAAGAACTCAATCAAGGCCATCGGGAGTGTTTTTTTCTTAACTGTCTTCTTTCTGGCTTCAACGTTATTTGCTCCTCCTCTTTTTGCGGGCGGAAAAAAGAAGATAACTCTCAGTATGTGGACATTTTTTGGGG
>JAADIA010000071.1 GCA_013151555.1 Nitrospirota bacterium
TTGGACCTGCCCATTCCGGGGCGGCCCCTAACGGCGGTTCAACTACCCTTTGGGTAGATGACCTCGAAGCTTATTATACCGGTTCTCTTTCCGGCACGATAACCTACAACGGCTATGTCGGCAGTTCCGCCCTCTTCACCTTTGAATTCCGGAAACCAGCGACGACGACGATCATTGCCGATGCCGCTGAGGATGAAGATCCCGGAACCCCGGGGACTCAGGTTACCGTAACCATGGCCGGAGGAACAGGGACTTATTCCCTGAGCGGTTTACCGGAAGGTACTTATGATGTGACTATCAAGAAGGCGAACACTTTGCGGGAGATTCAAACCAATATCCCCGTAGAGCGAGGAAACAATACCCCAAATATTGATTACAATCTGAGAGGTGGAGATGCAAATGCTGATAACAGCATTGGTATTGGTGACATGTATCTCCTGAGAAGTAACTGGGGAAGTGGAAACGGAGCCGCGGATTTCAATGGAGACGGCAATGTAGGAATAGGCGACATGTATATTTTGAGAAATAACTGGGGAGAAACCGGAGCTAACTGAAAAAGAAAGCAGAAGATTGCCGGGTGTACATAGAAGGTATATAACAAATTGGGTTATAATTTTTCGCGGAAGAGGAGATGTCGCTGATACCTTGGTCAAATAGAAATGATTACTACGGCTGGACATTAAAGATTGCTCATGATACCGGGAGCAATCGGAACAGAAAGAAGCTAAAGAGAAGATTTCTTTCTGAAGATGTAATAAAAAAAGCTGAGGCAGTTTTTTCTCCTGCCTCAGCTTTTTTTATGGCATAAAGGAATTCCTGTTCAAAAAATTGCTTTTCTGGAGACTTTAAAGTTTAAAAAAAGGAGAAAAGAGCCTTATGGATAAAACAGCGCTGAAAAGCATTATATTACTGGTAACAATAATAACGATATTTGCTGCTATTTCCGGAATAGAGGTTTCCGGTTACACAGTATATGAAGGAGTAAGCAAGGATAACTTTGGCAGGTTTGGCTGGTTGACTTATCCCTGGATAGCGTCACCTTACCCGGTATGGAACCAAGAACTGGCCAAGGACGGGACGCTTGCTTATACAATAGATACGGATTTTAGTATCAAGAACGGCTCCCGGACATTTTCCTTGATTAACCGGGGGACTCCCTCCAGCGTTACGGTATCAAGTTGCAGCTGGGTAGCTAAAACGGTGCAAGCCCATTATAGTAATTATCCCGATTACTCCCTTACCATCAGCCTGATCACTCCCGGGATTCTTGTTGAGACTACTGATGAAGTATTAAAAGTCAATACGGCAAATTACGATAGGGTGGCTTTTATGCTTGGCGGGAAGGCAGTGATCCGTTCCGGGGCATCTATTTATAATGCCGCAGGAGATGGTCAGTTAGATGAGAACTGGATATTATTTTATAACAGCTATAATCGCGATGTTCCTTTACTGGTAGTGTTACAACACTTTCCTGAGACGATAAGTTTAACTTCAGGAGACCTTGCCGTATATTTTAACGGTCCTGTAGACAAAGCTGTAATAGCCACACCCTGGGGTATAGATAGGACAAATAAGACTTTACAATGGGGCAGCTATTTATCCAGTATAATAGTCAACAAGATGCGTTTTTGGTCCCAGGCGCTCTTGGCTTATCCGGTAAGTTGCAAAGAGTATTTCTGGATTGAGGAAGATAATCAACGAGTCGGCATCAAAGACGTATATAGTTATAAGATAATTAACGATGACTGGGGAACCCCGGTCAAGAAGACCGCTCCTCTTCCGCCTTTAGTCTCTTTTGCTAAAGATAAAGGTCATCCGGTAGAGATAATTACCGCCGGAGTTAAGGATTACTACTATCCTACCTGGTATGGACCTTTAAGAGGGCCGGTAGGTACTAATACAGTAAAATATTATCTACCGATCCCCCCGGTTCAGTTTCGGGCTCCGGTCAATATGCCCGGAGATGACAGTATGAAAACGGATTTAAACAACTTAGTTAAGACCAGTCTGAATTATTACGCGGGAGGAAAAAAATGGTGGACTATCCCTGATCCTATATGGACTAATTCACCCCAGGGAAATATCGATGCTGATACCTGGATGGGTGCTTTTGCACCCACCTTGATGGGCCTGCCTTTCTTTACGGCAACGACAAAATACAATCTTTTTAATGCTGCGGACAAATCTACGCATGACCGGATAGTTGTTTCGCTTGTCTCCTATCCCTATTTGATACCTGACGATAACGGGCCCTATGCAGAAGATGGATATAGAACCGAACCTTACACCGGGATAGAATATATTACCACCTTTTTAGCTCCGAAGCAGGAAAGCAGCTATCCCAACACTCTCTACTGGGATGCCGACGAAGCGGCAGGGACCGTTTTAACCTCTTTATATTATTACGCTCTTTATTCAGGTGACTGGCAGACTATCCAGGCCGGTTGGCCGATTATCAAAGACCTGGCTAAATACTTTGAGGTCCTTAATGACTGGGCTTATTTAGCTTCCGGAGCCCGGGAATACGGAATGGGGTCTTCCATGGATATGCTTAATGCGGAATATCCCGGGTTGCTTAGCTATGCTAAACTGGCTAAAGAGATGAACGATATTCCCACTTATGAGAAAGCCTTGTATATGGCGGTAAGAACGACTATTCCTACCCTGATGAGATTTAAATTCAAATCCTATGCTCAGCAATACGGACTTAGCGGGGGAGGAAGTAATGAATATGTGAGCGGTTTTCGTGAAGATGGTCCCCAGGCATTTACTTTACCGGCTAACTATAATAAGAAGGTAACCATCCAGTATCTGAACAACGCCCGGTCGGGGACCCCACCGGAGTTGGTAACCCTTTACTTAACTTATGCCTGGAATGAACTTTACGATTGGGAACAGACGGTAGCTGCTAAATACCCGACTACCTGGTACGACAGCAAATTTTCTATTCACGACATTTATGCCCGCGCCTTACTTGGCGATAGCAAGAGCAATCTTCACTATTGGTTGAATTATGCTCTCGCAAAAGCTCTGCAGCCTTATCCGGACGGCTGGGCCTCAGATTGGCCGGGAATGATTTGGCCACCCGGGGTAGGGGAAGTAATCAGCCGGGCAGCTCCTTATTGGCTTGAAGATTCCTGGGCTCCCACAGAATTCATCGATGCTTTTTATAATCCGGCGGAAGAGAAGATTAGTTTAACCTTTGAGGCTACCGGTATTGCGAGCTTTAGAGTAGATGGATATTCTCAATGGCCTTCCGTGGCCGTTATATCCCGGCCGGATAATACCGTTTTCTCCCCGGTAACATCTCTTGCAGCTTTAGAGACCACCCCGGACAGCTGGTATTATGACCTCAGCAAAAGTATTCCTTTTCTGCGCATCCATGCTTCCGGAGGAAAAGAAACGGAGGTTGAGATAAGTCTTGCCACCGGCTCTCTTTCCGGCACGATAACCTATAACGGCTATGCCGGCAGCTCCGCGCTCTTCACCTTCGAGCTCCGGAAACCGGGGACAACGACAATCATTGCCGATGCTGCTGAGGATGAAGATCCCGGAACCCCGGGGACTCAGGTTACCGTAACCATGGCCGGAGGAACAGGGACTTACGCCCTGAGCGGTTTACCGGAAGGTACTTATGATGTGACCATCAAGAAGTCGAACACTTTGCGGGAGATTCAAACCAATGTCTCCGTAGTACAAGGAAACAATACCCCTAATGTCGATTACAGTCTCAGAGGTGGAGATGCAAATGCCGATAACAGCGTTGGCATTGGTGACATGTATCTTCTGAGAAATAACTGGGGAAGCGGAAACGGAGCCGCTGACTTCAATGGAGACGGCATTGTGGGAGTGGGCGACATGTATATTTTGAGAGATAACTGGGGAGAAACCGGAGCTGACTGAGAAAGGAAGATAAAGATTAAGAATGTTGATTCAGATAAACATTAAGTTGAAAAATATGAACATTGATTCAACTTCATGGATTATAAGATGTTATGATGGATTTTGGGCCCGGAACGGTTCTCCCGCGTTGATTTATTTAAACACGAGGATAGATGGTCTGGAAGGATGAAAAGAAAGAAAAAAGAAAAAATATTCAGCTTAGTGATTGTCTCTGAAAGAGATAGAAAGATGAGGATAAAAAAAGAAAGAGAAAAATGCGCGGGTGGCATGAAAATTGCATGTTAAATAAAGTAAAAAAAGTATAAGAATTAAGGTATAGAAAGGAGGTGAAAAGAATGAAGATGTTAATGAAAGGTATGACTGTGGCGATTCTTCTCGCCGGCTTAATGAGTTTCACAGCCCAAGCTACTGTCTTCACTCAACTCGCAACTCAGGATACCTCTCTTAAACCTTATAAAGTCAATAACAACTATAATGGCACAGGTTGGGGGTTTCGAGTTTCGGACGAAAATCCAGATGCAGCTATAGGTGGAGATGTTTATACGGGTATAGTAGGAGGGTTTACTTTGCCTGACCTGGGAGGAGAAAACCTGGTAAGCGCTACCTTGAGATTAGAAACCATAAACCCAGCGGGTAGTTGGTTGGACCCGGATGGTAATGGTACTGTAGAAATAGGCGCTTACCGACTAGGGTCGGCTTGGGATGAGACAACGGCAACCTGGAACACTCCTTCACCTGGTTGGGGCGCACCAGGCGTTGCAGGCACTGCAAGCACACCTGTTGATATTCAGTTGACTACTCACACACCAGCGGTACATTGGGAAGAATGGAATGTCACTACCGATGTGGCCGATATGTATGCCAACATAGCACCTAACTACGGTTGGATGTTACAAGTAGAAAATCCTGGTGATGGTAGGATCTGGTTCAATAGACACGAAAACGGTGAAGCTGGTACTGCGCAATTAGTGATAGAAACTGCCCCTATTCCGGAACCTGGGAGTTTGTTCCTCTTAGGCACGGGTTTACTGAGTCTCGTATCCTTCGTGCGCCGGAAGAGAAGTTAAAAAGGAAGATTTTTTCCTGAAGATGTAGTTCAATTAAGCTGAGGTAGCTTTTCCTGCTACCTCAGCTTTTTTTTGCCTGGAATACTTCCTCCTTAAGAAAGACCACGGAAGAAGTGTTAAGCTTCTGTGCTTCCGTGGTCAAGTTTTACAGTACTTCAGAAGAGGAGAGAGGTAAGGTCAAAAAGATTGCGAAAATTACAAAGACTATGAAAACCACGGAAACACGGAAGGACGGAAACACGGAAAAATGAATATAGAATGAGAAAAATTAAAAAAGTTATAAATTTAAGTCTCCATGTTTCTGTAGTTAAGTGTATCTTTCCGTGTTTCCGTGGTCAATTTGTATTTCTGCGCTTCCGTGGTCAAGTTTTATAGTACCATTCCA
>JAADIA010000039.1 GCA_013151555.1 Nitrospirota bacterium
ATCAAGAATAGCCATCCCCTCATCGATATCCTTCCGGGTAATAATCAAGGGCGGCAGAAACCTGATAAACGTTTCGGCAGTACAGTTAATTAATAAACCTCTCTCCAGGCACTTCCGGGCGATATCTTTTCCTGCAAAGCTGAGCTCCATTCCGGACATCAGACCTCTTCCCCGGACATCCACGATGAAACTGTATTTCTGCTGCAGTTCCCGGAGTTTTTGAAGAAGATAGTTGCCAGTCTCTTCGGCTTTCTGCATCAGGTTCTCTTCCAAGAGAGTTTCCATTACCGCTACTCCAGCCGCACAGGCTACCGGGTTTCCTCCAAAAGTGGAAGCATGGTTCCCCGGCTGGAAGGCTGCAGCTACTTCCTCCCCGGCCAGCATTGCTCCTAAGGGCAAACCTCCGCCCAGAGGTTTAGCCAGAGTCATTATATCCGGCTTTACCCCCGAATGCTGATAGGCAAATAACTTCCCGGTCCGGCCTAAACCACATTGTACCTCATCGAAGATAAGGAGAAGTCCATGCTCATCACTGAGTTTTCTCAAAGCGGTTAAATATTCCCCGGAAGCGATATGGTCTCCTCCTTCTCCCTGAATCGGCTCTAACATTATAGCACAACTTTTATCATTAACGGCCTGCTTTATCGCTTCGATATCGTTGAAAGGAACGTACCGGAAACCAACCGGTAAAGGTTCGAACCCTTTCTGATACTTGGTCTGACCGGTAGCCGAGAGCGTTGCCAGCGTCCGTCCGTGGAAAGAACCTTTCGCCGTAATTATCTCATGTCTCTCATTCTGTCCTCGGTCCTCTGTCTTCTCTCTTTTAGCATATTTCCGGGCCAACTTGATAGCCGCTTCATTAGCCTCAGCCCCACTATTGGAGAAGAAACATTTCCCTCCGAAAGAATTTTCCGAAAGGAGCCGGGCCAGTTTCACCTGCGGTTCGGTATAATAGAGGTTGGATACGTGAATCAGTTTTTCCGCCTGTTCCCTGATAGCGGCAACCACTTTAGGATGGCCGTATCCGAGAAGGTTCACGCCAATTCCGGAAAACAGGTCCAGATACTCTTTCCCCTCTGCATCCCAGACTCTGACCCCTTCTCCCCTGACCAGAGCCAGAGGTCTCTCTCCATAGGTATTGATAATGAATTTTTTATCTAATTCTCTAATCTCTTTTATATCCATGATTAAATCAGCGCCCCTTCAGCGCAAACAGAGGTACATAGGCACAGAGTTAAAAACTCTAAAAAACTGCAAGTATTGGTTTGTATCTTTCCTTTGTGCCTTTGTGCCTTTGTCACTTTGTGCCTCAGCTCTATTTTACCATCTGTGTCCCAATTCCCTTGTCAGTGAATATTTCCAGAAGAAGAGAATGGCTCACCCGCCCATCCACAATATGAACTTTTTTCACTCCTCCTTGCAAAGCATGTACACAAGCTTGCACTTTGGGAATCATCCCTTTGATAATTATTTCCTCTTCCATCAGGCTTTCCGCTTCAGCTATCGTCAAGGTAGAGATAAGAGATTCCTTGTCCTCCCAGTCTCTCATAATACCGGGAACATCGGTAAGAATAAAAAATTTTTCTGCGCTTAGTTCCCTGGCTATCCTGGCCGCAGCTTCGTCGGCATTAACATTGAGCGTTTCCTTTTCTCTTCCCACGCCCAGGGGATTGACAACCGGGATGCTTTCCTTTTCAGCAATAACCCCGGCCAGCTCCGGACTAATCCCCTCTACTTCACCTACAAAGCCCATATCCACTTCTTCCGGGTTCAGAGAGAGACATTTTTTAGCCTGGACGATATTTTTCAACCCTATCCCTTTTCCCCCTACTTCCTTTATAAGAGCAACTATCTCCTCGTTCACCCGGGACAGGATTTTGCTGACGATTTCGATGCTTTCTTTATCGGTAACTCGCAGTCCATTAACAAATCTTGCCCCCTTTCCGGATTCCTTCAAAGCCTCGGTAATAAGCGGGCCTCCTCCATGAACGATAACGGGATTCATGCCTACATATTTCATCAGGACAACATCAATGATAAAATTCTTTTCCACATTCCCGTTGGTAATAGTGCTGCCTCCATACTTGATAACCATGGTCTTACCGTAGAATTTCTTGATATAAGGCAAGGCCTCAACTAATATACCGGCTTTCTCTATAGCTTTCCCCATAGTTCTTTCCATTATTTATAAACCTCAATAGCTAAGTCTGGACAAGTTTGAGCACAGAGAGCACATCCGGTACACTCTCCCTTCCCCACCTTCATAGCTGGCTGATAGCCGAAGTTATTGGTAGCTTCAGCTATTCCCAAGAGATGTTTCGGGCAAACCTCTATACACAACCAGCACCCTTTACATCTCTCCTCATCAATAACTACTTTTCCCATACTCGCCTCACTCATAATATTTGAAACATCCAAGCACAGAGTTAAGAAAAATCCGAAATACTAAATCCGAAACCCGAAACAATGTCTAAATCCCAATTCTCGAAATCTTAAACATGGTTTCGGTCATTCGTATTTTGGTCATTTGAGTTTGTTTCGTATTTCGTGCTTCTAATTATTGTGCTTTTGCCCCTTATTCCTGAACACATTTCTGCTATATAAGTTCAGTGACCACCTTTTCCATCAGGGCTTTCGCCTCTTCCATCTTCAGGCCCAGCCCCTTTTTGCTCAGATAAAGCAGGAATTCCCGGTTCCCTGCCGGTCCCTTCAAGGGAGAAGAAATTAATCCTTGCACTTTCAGGTCCAGCTCCTCTGCAAGCTTCATAATTTTAAGGATAGCTTCTTTATGCAAGCCGGCCTCCCGGACCACTCCTCCTTTGCTTACCTTACCCTTACCCACCTCAAATTGAGGCTTGATAAGAGCAATAACTTTTCCTTCATCATTGAGCAGATGAATAACTACGGGGATAATTTTATCCAGGGAGATAAAAGAAACGTCAAGAGTAGCTAAGTCAGGTCTTTTTTCTATCTCCTCTTTTCTCAAATAACGGGCATTTGTTCTTTCCCGGTTTATCACCCGTTCATCATTGCGTAACTTCCAGTCCAGTTGCCCGTAGCCAACATCAACGGCATAAACTTTCCTGATTCCCCTTTGGAGGAGACAGTCGGTAAAACCTCCGGTGGAAGCCCCGATGTCGATAGCTACTTTATCCTTCACTTCTACTTCGAACTCTCGCAGAGCTTTCTCCAGTTTAAGCCCTCCCCGGCTGACATAGGGGCAGATATTTTTTTTAATCTCAACCTTTGCTTCTACCTTGACCCTTATTCCCGGTTTATCTACTACTACCCCCTCCACGGAAATCAAGCCGGCTAAAATTCCCCTCTTTGCCTTCTCGCGAGTGGAAAAAAATCCCCGTTCTACCAGGAGCTTATCAAGTCTTTCTTTAGGGGTTGCCGGCATTATATTCCAAACTTCTCCGGAAGACTAAATCCGCGATTTTCCCGAGAATTCCTTCTCCATCTTTGCAACAGGCAAGTTCCCCCTTAGCTCTTTTGATTAACTCAGACACCTTCCGCTTCGATTCTTCCAATCCCAGGAGAGCAGGATAGGAGGCTTTTCCCTTTTTCTCTTCCTTGACATCCAGGATATCGTCCCCTATCTGAAAAGCGAGACCGATATCCCGACCATAACGAGAGAGGCTTTCTATCTCCTCTTGCGTTCCTCCTCCCAGGATAGCTCCTGCTTTCAAGCAAAGTTCCAGGAGGGCTCCGGTCTTCCGATGGTGAATGGATTCTAACTGGGCAAGAGGAACCTCTTTCCCTTCCGATTTGAGATCATCAACCTGCCCCCCAATCATTCCTGCCGTTCCTACAGACCTGGCCACTTCCCCAATGACAAGAAGAACCAAACTCCCCTTAATTTCTTCTCTTTCCCCGGTTTTACTTATTAACCCAAAAGCCAGGGTGAGGAGAGCATCCCCTGCTAAAACAGCTATGTCTTCACCGAACGCTTTATGAGTAGAAAACTTTCCCCGCCGGTAATCGTCATCATCTAAAGCCGGCAGATCATCGTGAATGAGAGAATAAGCATGAATCAATTCCAGAGCACAGGCTGTAGGTAAAACCGCCCGGCTATCGTCACCCACCGCCTCAGCGGCCGCCAAAGTTAGTATCGGCCTTAACCTTTTCCCCCCGGGGAAGAGAGCATATCTCATCGCCTGATGGATAACCTCCGGTGTTTCGCTCTCTAAAGGAAGATACTCATCCAGAGCTCCATCAATTAACTTTTTGCTTCCTTCCCAATAATCATGAAAGTCCACGGTCAAAACAGAAGTTCTCCCTCTTTACTTCCCGGCTCTTGAATTTTCTCTTTCTCAACCTTACCGTTCTCTTCCATCCCCAAGACCTCAAAGGGTTTCTTTTCTTTCTTCCCATCCTCGGACTTGACAAGAATCTCTACTTTCTTTTCCGCCTCTTCCAACTTTTTAGTACATATTTTAGCCAGCCGTACTCCTTCCTCATATTTCTTCAAAGAATTGTCCAGGGACAACTCTCCTCTTTCCAGATCGCTGACAATCTTCTCCAGCTTCTTCAGCGCCTCTTCAAACTTCATCTCCGCCATAATTTCACCTTTTAACAATGCAGACATCAGACTTTAGACC
This sequence comes from Nitrospirota bacterium, assembly GCA_013151555.1. Classification (GTDB taxonomy): domain Bacteria; phylum NPL-UPA2; class NPL-UPA2; order NPL-UPA2; family JAADIA01; genus JAADIA01. The sequence goes on from JAADIA010000039.1 coordinate 4,605, forward strand.
TCAAACTACAGACCAAAAGAATCTTTTAGTCTATGGTCTATGGTCCGCAATTATGGGCTATGGTCTTTTTGTATCTTCTCCACCCGGGAGAGGAAACTCCCTTCCTTTACCCTGGTCTCCACTTCATCTCCAACCTTCAAAGCGGCTGCCTCCCTGATGACAACTCTCTCCGGAAGCTTCAGGGATAAGCTATAACCCCGGCTGAGGACACCTAACGGACTCAGGCTCTCTAATCTCCCGGCCAGGGTAGCTAACCTCTCCCAGCCCATCTCCAGGAGATGACGCATTCTCAAGGTCACATTTCTCATCAAATCATCTATCCGCTGTTGATGCTGGCGAATAGTCTCCCCGGGTTGGCGGAAAGCATAACTTTCCCTGGCCCGGGTCAGCCTGTTCTTCAAGAGAACCAAAGTATTCAATAAAGTGCGTTTCATCCGGTCTTCCAGGGCTTCTATTTTATTGACCAGCTCTTCTTTAGCCGCTACCACTAACTCAGCCGCAGCCGAAGGCGTAGGAGCCCGGAGGTCAGCTACAAAATCGGAGATAGTATAATCTATCTCATGACCAACAGCCGAGATAACGGGAATCTGAGACCGGTATATCGCCCGGGCAACCACCTCCTCATTGAAAGCCCATAAATCCTCCAGGCTTCCTCCTCCCCTTCCAATGATGATAACTTCAACTTCTCCCAGCGCATTCAGTTCATCCAAAGCTTTGCCAATCTCTTCCGCGGCTCCCTGACCTTGTACTTTTACCGGGTTAAGGAGTATTTCAACATTGGCAAACCGTCTCTGGACAACATTAATTATATCCCGGATAGCGGCTCCCGTGGGAGAGGTAATCACCCCGATACGCACGGGTAAAAGAGGAATGGGCTTCTTATGAACTTCTTTAAAAAGCCCTTCGCTTTCCAATCTTTTCTTCAACTGCTCGAAGGCAAGTTGCAATGCCCCCAACCCCCGAGGCTCTAATTTCTCTACTACTAACTGATACTCTCCCCTTCTCTGATATACGCTTACCTGACCAAAGGCTACTACCTTTAAGCCATTTTCCAATTTGAATCTTAAATACTGATTCAGACCTTTGAACATAACCGCATGTAATTCAGCGGACTCATCCTTAAGGGTAAAATACATGTGTCCTGAGGAGGGAATTCTTAAATTGGAAACTTCCCCTTCCACCCAGACCGCGGGGAATTCTTCTTCCAGAACCTGCTTGATGTTCCGGGTAAGTTCACCGATCGTATAAACATGTCTCTCGTCCCCGCTCAACCTCCACCCTCCCACCTCATCCGGACCCGTTCGATAGAGTTAGCTTTGCCGGTGGATGGATTCAGGTCAAGCACGACGGCGGAGAGATAAATATCCTCCTCAGCCGGCTCAAAACGAACGGGAAGCTGAGTAAGGAAACGGCGAAGAATCAAATCTGTCTTCACCCCGATAACCGATTCCGCGGAACCCGTCATTCCGACATCGGTAATGTAAGCTGTTCCTTGAGGCATAATTCTTTCATCAGCCGTTTGGACATGGGTATGAGTTCCGACGACAGCACTTACTTTTCCGTCCAGGAACCAACCCATAGCTATCTTCTCTGAAGTAGCTTCGGCATGGATATCTACAAGAATAAGTTGGGTTTTTTTCCTCAACTTCTCTATCTCTCTCTCTGCCGTTCGGAAAGGACAATCCAGCGCCGGCATGAATACCCGCCCGGATAGATTAATAATTCCTATCCTCAGACCACTTGCCGTCTCAGCTACCGTAGAACCGAGCCCGGGGACTCCCGGAGGATAATTTGCCGGGCGGAGCAACCTCCTTTCCTTATCAATAGTAGGAATAATCTCCTTTTTGTCCCAGAGATGGTTCCCCGAGGTAATTATATCTACTCCGCAAAAGAAAAGCTGATTCATAATCTTGGGAGTAATTCCCGTACCCCCGGCAGCATTTTCCCCATTGGCTACAGAGAGATCAATTCCTTCTTCTCTCTGTATCCGGGGAAGAAGCTCCCGGACTGCTTCTCGCCCCCCACGTCCTACGATATCTCCGATGAAGAGAATTTTCATAACAAATTCTAAATCCTAATTCCCGAAATCCCAAAGATAGTTTTGGTTATTCGTATTTTGGTCATTTGAATTTGTTTCGTATTTCGGGATTCGTATTTCGAGTTTCTAATCTTAGGCCTTTGTGCCTTCTGTTTTTCCCCTACTTTGCATAATCCACGGCTCGGGTCTCTCTGATAACGGTTACCTTAATCTGACCCGGATACTCCATTTGCTCTTCAATCTTTTTACTTAAGTCCCGAGCCAGGCTCGCAGCTTCAGCATCACCGATTCTATCCGGCTCGACCATAACCCGGATCTCCCGACCAGCCTGAATAGCATAAGCTTTCTCTACTCCCTGGAAGGAATCAGCAATTTTCTCCAACTTTTCCAACCGCTGGACATAGGTCTCCAGAGTCTCCCGTCGCGCTCCCGGGCGGGAAGCAGAAACAGCATCGGCTGCCTGAATCAGCACCGCTAAGATAGTGTCCGGTTCTTCCTCTCCATGATGGCTGACAATGGCTTGAATAACCGGGGGAGATTCTCCATACCTCTTGGCTAAATCCGCCCCGATGCGGGCATGAGCCCCTTCTACCTCGTGGTCTACAGCCTTGCCAAGGTCATGAAGAAAGCCTGCTCGCTTAGCTATTTTGGCATCCACTCCCAATTCCGACGACATAATCCCGGCAAGATAGGCCACTTCCTTGGAATGCTGGAGGACATTTTGCCCATAGCTGGTTCGATATTTCAACCTCCCCAAGAGCTTTATCTCCTCCGGATGAAGACCATGGACTCCGGCCTCAAAAGCAGCCTGCTCGCCTATCTCCCGGATGCTTACATCCATTTCCTGGCGCACCTTCTCTACTACTTCCTCAATGCGAGCAGGATGAATCCTCCCATCGGTGATCAACCTCTCCAGAGCAATCCGGGCAATCTCCCGGCGGACCGGATCGAACCCGGAAAGCGTCACGGCCTCCGGAGTGTCATCTATGATGACATTTATACCGGTAGCCATTTCCAGAGCTCTTATATTCCTTCCCTCTCGGCCGATTATCCTTCCCTTCATCTCATCACCGGGAAGAGAAACTACGGTGACCGTAGATTCAGTTACCTGATCAGCAGCACATCTCTGGATAGCCAGGGTTATTATCTCCCGAGCTTTTTTCTCGGCGGTCTCCTTGGTTTCCTGTTCTATTCTCCTAATCATTATGGCTGCATCCTGCCGGACATCATCTTCCATTTTCTTAAGGAGCAATTTCCTGGCTTCCTCCCGATTCAGTCCGGAAATACGTTGCAGTTTTTCTTTCTCCTCATTCAAGAGAGCTTGAAGTTCTTGCTCTCTCTCTCCCAAAAGTTTTTGCCGAGCAGTAAGCTCACGGCCCCGCCCAGCAATCTCTCTTTCCTTCTTCTCTAAAAAGTCTACCTTCCGTTCTAAGTTAGCCCCTCTTTCCCCTAACCGTTTTTCTAACCTGAGAAGCTCTTGGCGTCGTTCTCGTGTCTCTTCTTCAAACTTAGCTCTTATCCGATATAATTCTTCTTTAGCCTCTAAGCTAACCTCCCGCTTCCGGGCCTCGGCTTCTTTCTCCGCTTCCGCGATGGTTTTCTTCGCCAAGGCTTCCGCACGCGCTAACTTTCTCCCGGCCAGAAACTTTCTGGATAGATAGCCAATAACTAACAGGATAACTCCACTTAGAACCCTTACCAAGATTAAAGGTATCCCTTCCAAATTCAACTGGTTAATATTATCCACCCCCTTTAGACATCTTGTATATCAACACTTAGAAGGTTCATTATTGCCAAGATAGCCGTTCACTTCCCCCCGGTCCTGATTACCCAAAACCCCATGCTACAGATTATATAATCAGGCCTACGGGATGTCAAGGGAATAACCGGTTGCACAAAAACTTGGGCTGGTTGACAAAGTTCATCCCTGATGTTAGACTGAGCCCTATGGACAGGCGAGATTTTTGGATAGCTTTTCTGCTGGGAATATTCAGTTTTTTTATCATCGCCTTTACCATTAACCAGCCCGGGCTCACCTGGGATGAAGCCAATTTCATTCCCTCCAGCCTCAGTTACCTGGACTGGTTCCACCAGTTAAAATCTCCAGATGCCTTCTCTCCCGAGATAATTACTAAATACTGGTTGCCTACCCGGGAACATCCTCCTCTGGCTAAATTGTTAAGCGCGCTCACCATCCTCAGCTTCCTTAAGATAGCCGGTCTTATTGCCTCCGCCCGTCTCTCGACGGCTTTCAGCTTCTCTTTTCTCCTTGTTCTCATCTACTTCCTCGTCCGCCAATTCCGGGGTTGGCAAGCGGGACTTTTCTCCAGCTTATCCCTCTTTATTATGCCTCGCCTCTTCGGACATGCCCACTTCGCTTCCCTGGATATACCCATGAGCCTGATGTCCGTTCTGGTCGTCTTTTCCTTCCTCCGGGGCATCAACAGCCGGAAATGGAGCTTAGCCTGCGGAGTTTTCTTCGGTTTAGCCCTGGCTACCAAACTAAATGCTTTCTTTCTTCCCTTTCCCCTGCTCATCTGGGCTCATCTCTACCACCGTAAGCAATATACTCATAACCTTATGTCTATGATCTTTATCGCTCCCCTTATCTTCCTGGCTATCTGGCCCTGGCTCTGGGTAGATACCTCCCAACGTCTGATTGAATATCTGGCTCTTAAGATCCAGCGCTCAACCATCCCGGTTTATTACCTGGGAAAAACCTACGCTGAAGGCCCCCCTCCCTGGCATTATCCTTTCCTGATGACAGCGATTACTATCCCCTCCGGACTGCTCTTAACTATCCTGGCCGGATTTGCTCAAGGGATAAAGTCGTCCTTCAAGATTCCCCCGGTTAAAGACTCAACCATCCCCTCCGAATCCCCCAGCGACCATCAAAAAATAGGCATGCTGATTATCTTCAGCGCCCTTTTCCCCCTGCTCTTAATGTCCCTGCCCGGCGTCCCCAAATATGACGGAGTAAGGCTGTTTCTCCCGGCCTTTCCCTTCTTAGCTATCCTCTCCGGCCTCGGTTTAGAATGGCTGGCGGCGAAAGCAAGCAAACTCCTCCCGGGAAAATTTCCCTTCCGAAGTACTTACCTACCTTTAATTATCGGATTGTTATTTCTGGGAATCAATGCCTGGCCCCTGGCAACTATCCGCCCTTATTACCTATCTTATTATAATGGCCTGGTAGGAGGAGTAAGGGGAGCAAAAAAATTAGGGCTGGAGACCACTTACTGGGGGGATACTCTCACTAAAACCGTTCTCGATTACCTCAACAAGCAACCGCCGGAGACAAAAGTAAACTTCTTCCCCGTAGGAAGCAATGTCGTTCCCCTGCTCAAATTCTCCGGGAAACTGAAGCAGGATATCGAAATAACTTCCCGGGAAAAAGCCGATTTTCTCGTCCTCAATTGCCGCCAGGGATTCTTCGACAAGCAACTATGGAGAATTTATAAGGAGAAAACACCCGTCCGGGAAGCCAGCACTTTCTATAAAGGAGTGCCCCTGACCGCCGTTTATCGCCTGAAATAATATTTCTCTGTACCCTATTCTATTCTTTTCTGCCTTCTGCCTTCTGTCCTTTGCTCTTTAATCTTCTGTCCTTTTCTGTCTTCTGTCTTCTGTTACTCTGTCTTCCGCTCTTTCTACCACCTGAATCCCACCCCAGCAGTAAAAGATACTTCCTTTCGTGAGGTCAGGGCCCGGAGGAAAACTTCCCCCTGGTCCTTGAGGATTTTTCCGGAAAGCTTAATCTCTATCCCTAAATCCTTTCCGGCCTTATTCTTCAGCTTAAAAGCAAGGTTATGATCCTCATCAAGCCGGCAAGAAGCTCCGAAGATAAGGTTTTCTACCTTTCCTTTTTCATAGGGCATCTCGAACAATAATCCCAACCTTTTATTTGCCTTCCACTTACCGGAGAGAGTTAACGTCTTTTTCTCCGGCACCGCTCCTATGCTTATTTCATACTCCAGGCCCCTCTTTACCGGCTTCCCCAAGCTCACTTTAAAATCAAACCGGGAACCTCTGCCTTTATTGAGAATATATGAGACCCGGCGCTGTTCCGTTATCTCCCAGAAGCCTTGAAAAGTTATCGTTTTCGTTACCTTTTCTTTTTTCCGCAGCTGAGATTTTGTGTAAGCATAGATAACCCGGTTCCGCTTATCCATTTCCCAGCCGCCTTTCAGGGTAAGGATGTCGGTTAACCCCTTTTCCTTTGTTGCCTTGAAGGTAAGACGGTTATATCTGTCAGCTTGCCAGGTCCCGCCAAGTTTGAGTATCCGGACCCGGCTCTTTCCCCGGGAATCTCTTGTAGCTATGGCAAAGGAAAGGGCATTGGCTTTTATATCCGTAAGTTCGCCCTTGAGGGTGAGTTTATTGCCTGCATACTGTTTATTCCACTTGTCCAGGGTGAGAACAAGGTTATGGTCCCTGGATAAAGACCAATTCCCCGAGAGCTTAAGTTGTTGAGGCTCTTTAGAGCCTGAGGATTTTTTTAAGTGGTAGGTAAGGTAATTATTTTTATCTATCTTAAATCTTCCCTCGAGGATTTCCCTGTACCCGGGGACTTTTGACTCTTTACCTGTCCCGGCAAAGATGAGTCTATTGTGAGGATCTATTTCGTACCTTATCTTTCCTTTCCTGCTCACCGGCATCATTCACCTCCTGTCTGTCATACACCCCCGGAATTTTGAAATTAAAGGCGGCAACATCAAAGAAATTGTTTCCGGTAGATACTTTATCTCATTTCCCTTCCGGCTTTCTTAAAGTCCACATCATCGGACACCAGCTCGCAAATGCGGCCCGGAAGAGATTCAACTCTACAAAATCCGTAAACCACAGCCATTTTTGACTTCCCCCTCAAAGCTCTTTCGCTTGTTTCTCTCCTTTTAAGATCCGTTCTCTTAGTTCTCTGCTTTCTTCAAGCAAACGGTTTAACTCTCTCAGTAATGTCTTTGAAGAATCGCCATTTCTGTAACTGAACAACACCTGATAATATCTTTCTCTTAAAGATAAAAGCTGCTCTGCTAAAAGTTTCAAAGGTGGCTTTTGTATCTTTTTATAATCATATTTCTTCAAGGCCCGACCACTTGCATGCAATAGCGAACGCAGATTATCCATCTTCTCCCCTATTTCTTTTACTTGAGGGACAGCTTGGAGAAGAGCATCTATCTCTGACACAGCTTCCTGAATGGTAGCAAAGGCTTGGGCCCAGTCCCCGTTTCCCGCCCACTGAGCAGCTTGTTCCTCTTTGTTTTTCGCTCCCCCCGTATCCAGCCCCTGCGCAGAGGCCGGATTATACTTTACGACAAATATATTCTTTTGCCTTTGGTAAAGACCTTTATATAAAGAAGGAAGTATTTCTTTTCTCATATTTGTACTGCTGCATATTGCCAAGATTTTACCCTTACCCGGTCCCAGGGAGAGGGTAAAAGGATTAGGCCGGAGTTTGATTTCTTCTTTGCCTTTAAGTAAACTATCAATGAGCGGATAAAGGTCATATATCTTGCCGGAAGAGAGAAGATCAAATTCGGCAGTAACTGTCTGCCTGCGGTTTTTATTATAAACCACCAGGTATTCCGCAGGGGAATTAGTAGCTTTCAGCCAACCATAACCGATATTTTGATCGGATATCTTGATAGTTTTCTTTATCGCTTCCGTCCGGTATAAAAGCTCCCCCAGGGAATTGAAATACACCCCCATCTCGGCAATGGCCTTCCAGGTAGGAGTAGGATAATTGAAGGTATCCATGAGCGTATACCGATAAGCGCTTCTATTCCAATTTCCTGTCGGCAACCAGTAAGGCAAAGAATTATAGAGATGATAGACAATCCCCTTCACTCCCAGGCTGATAGCCAGATGGTTATACAACCAGACATCCTCCGGAGAAGGAAAATAACCCCAGGGGCTGTGACCGGAAGCCATCCACCACACATCTTTAGAAGAAGATTTATAGAGCGCATATTCCAACCGCGTCTTTAAACCTTCAAAACTATCGTTATAATAGTCGGTGATCAAGATAGGCAAGTAAGGTCCCAAAGCCCAGATAGTGGCATTGGCATTAAGTACTACTTGTAGAGGATGATTGGGGTCTATCTTAGAAAGAAGACTCTGGGCAATGCGGATATGACGAACATCCTGCATCCGGGGCTCATCAAACAGGTACCAACCGCCGAGAAGCCTGGGGATATCTACTCCCGCCTTTATTTTTCCCGCTACTAATATCTTGAAGGCATCCGGGGAATAAGGAAAATCCAACTTCCACTTCTCTTTCTCCCCCCAGAGCTTGGATTGAAGCACCCCTTGAATCCCGGCCATAAGATAAGGTTCTTTCTCTCCAAACCGGGAAAGATAGGTTAATCTATCCTCATAGTCTTTCTTCCAGTTCCATATGCCGCCTGGGACCATGATCAGATTCATACCTGCCTTGAGAGAGGAATCCACCCGCAGACGAAACATATCGCCTTTACCGCCTGTCCATACTCCGTAAATAAAAGTTGTCGGGCGGGGCACCGAGTCCGGGTTCCATCCCCCGGTAATACCGGCGACCTCTTCCTTCCACTTTTTCACCTTCGCCCACTCTTTAAAAAACTTCTCCCGGTCTTCATCCGAGACAAAAACATCATTAATCAGAGGAACAAAATAGTAGCTGTCCAGGTAAAATTTGTCGCCGGCAGGATTTTTAAGAGTATAAAAATAACTCGGATGAGGGATAGGAACCAGAACCCATTTATCTTCAGGAATACCGCGGGCAGAAATTTCCCGACCGTCTATTTTGAATATAGCGGCTTGAGGATTTTTTATTTCCGGGATTTTTATCCTGGCCAGGTATTGATAGGGGATAGAGGAGATAAGCATCGTCCGATCAAGAAGGTTTTCGCCCCACTGAAGAAATCTTCCTTCTACTTTATTCTCTACCTCTATCGCCCAACCGTCCGAGGCGCCTTTTAAGGGAAGAACCCGGGTAAATTCCCCCGCCGGACCTTTAATCCAATCAAAGGTCTCTGCCTCCTGCATATACACCCACTCCGGTTTTATGCCCGGGTAATGTTGCTTTAAATAATTACTCAACAATTCATCCGCAGAGACCTTGCCGGCCTGGAGCAGAAAAAATAAAATAACCGCACCGTTAAACAATTTAAAAAGATGTCTCTTCATCCAGGAAAAGCTCCCTTACTCCTTATGCTCTTGCGGGAAACCGAAGCTCAGACATTTTGTCACCCCGTTTCCCCAGAGCAGGTCATATATCACCGGGATAACTTCCGGTTTCTCCCCGCTTAAAATAAAGGCGCCGAACCGGTGCCTGAGAATGCTCCCGTCAAATATTTTCTCCCGGTAATCCACCGCTAAATAGGCAGGCAACCATTTCCGGAACCAGGCAACCTTTTCTTCTTCTATCTTTTTCCTATACCGCTCATCGGAGCTCTGGTAAAGACCGGCACTCACCGAAGCATTCTTTTCCTGGAAAAACACTGCCATACCCGTCTTTTCTTCCGGATTGGCAAAAGCAATCCAACCCCTCTCCGGGTTAGTTTTGTTATACATCCTTTTATCTTCCATCCGCACCCGGACGACCTTCTTGCCTACCGGCACCAGCATTTCCTCCTTGTCCCACTCCCGGGCAGTCCCGCTGGGAAGTAAAGGAAAGAGAAAAATCATCCGGTATGTTTCCTCTCTCGCTTTTTTTACCCGGATCGTTTCCTTTACCTCTACAAAAGGTTGTCTGCGGTAAAGAATAATCTCTCTGCTCACTTTACCTGCGAACTTTGCGGAACGACCGGAAAGGGAGAGATGCGCCTCCGTCTCATCCGTTTCTACCCTAACTATGGCCCTCACAGGACCGTCTTTAATCATCTCAGGCAACTTCCAGGGTAAACTACCGTAACCACTGGACATAAAATTATTGGCATACGCACCCTGCGGCCGGAAGAATTTCTTCTCTTTCCGGTTTATCATGGTAATCCGGCCCTGACCGACCCCTTTCAAAGGGTCTTTTACCGTTGACTTTCCTCTTATCCCGATAGTCAAATCTCCGTTGGTTAATTCCAAGTCATAGGGTCGATCACGATCAGGAACAATCCTTTCCGCAGTTATTCCCCCAGGATACTCCGGCAAAGGAGAAAAGGCTTTTCTAAAATACAACCAATAAACAGTCTCCTTATCTTTATCTATATCGGCAGAGAAGACTACCTCATCATCCCGGTCCCATTTACCGTTAGGATCTTTCTGATATTCTCCCGTGCCGTCCTTCTCATCTATCTGCAAAGGAACTTCCGCCCCCTCCGCATTTATTACCCTCAAGGAATATAAGTTCAAATCTTTAATCCCTATCTTTTTGTACAACTTTTCCGCGGTGATCACCACCGGGATATCCTTACCAGACAATCCTTCTTTTGCTCTGAAGGTAAGTTCCACCCGGTAGGTCCAGTTCTCATTCCACCATTTGTTTGCACTTGATGCGGAAAAGGTGAAAGGGAATAAAAGCAACAACAACAAAACCGGCAAAAACCTACCGCCCTTATTCATTTCTCCTCCGCGCAAAAAGTCGAGAACCTTCAAACGGGTAGGGCCGGAGAAACTTTTGCAAACTTCAGCATGCATCTGAAAAATCTTTTCCTTCCTGTTCTGAGCTACCATCTTATGTCTCCCGGCCCTCTCAGCAAGCGGGCAATAATTATCTTATATCACAATAAATTAATTTCGTAACCTTTATGCCGGCCACTCCTTATTCCGGCAAGGATTTTTTTGCAACCACAGACAATTTTACTAATCCCAAAATTTTTGTTATAATAAGCCAAATGAGAATACTATTATATTTTATTAAAATCATTTTTTTTTACCTCTTCTTGCGTTTCCTCTTTAAAGCTGTTTTTTCCTTTATTCGGCTTGCGCGCAGGAAGCCGAATAAATATGAGAAAGAAACGGTCCTCAATAAAGAGTATCAAGAGACAGAAAAAAAGGAATTTGATGATAAAGACATTGTAGATGCTGAATTTGAAGAAATAGAATAATTCCCGGAACCTGTTCAGGCAATATCCCCTCATTTCATGGTTCTCACCCGGAAACGCCCCTTCCCGCTGGTTACAATGATGGCGCCCTGTCTATCGGTACGATAAACCCGCACTCCCCTTTCCTTATACCTTTGGAGAACCTGAAGGGAAGGATGGTGAAAAGGATTTTTCTTTCCCACCGAGATGACTGCTACCCGGGGATTAACCAGGTCCAGGAAGTCCGGGCTGCTTGAGGTACGACTCCCATGATGGGGAACTTTTATAATAGTGCTTTCAAGATAAGGACCATAGCGGAGAAGTTGCTCTTCTGCTTCTCTCTCGATGTCACCGGTAAAAAGAAGGCTCACGCCCTCATAGATTATCTTTATAACCACAGAATTGTTATTGATATCCGACCCCGTTCCCTCTAAAAGATTAGGAGGAGGACTGAGAGCAAAAATCTTGACTCCTTTAAATCCCTTTATTTTCTCCCCCGCCCTGATTATCCGATAAGGTATCCTCTTCTCCTCAATCAACTTCAGAAATTCCTCGTAGGAGAAAGATGTATGAACCTGCCCGCTATCCAGCACCAAGCCTACCGGGAAACTTTTAAGAACCGTAATCAATCCCCCCCCATGATCTTCATGGGGATGAGTAAGCAGGAGAATATTTATCCGTCTCACTCCCTGCCGACGCAGATAAGCCACTATCTTCTTTCCCTTATCATATCTTCCTCCCACCCCTCCGTCAATGAGCATATTTCCTCCGTAAGGGAACTGCAGGAAGGCAGAATCCCCCTGGCCGACATCAAGAAAGGTTGCCCTGAGAAGATGCGTAGGGTTATAGAAGACAGCCGTCCAGATGAGAATAGCCAGGATCAAAAGAAGCAGGATGAGAATCTTACTTCTTGTCAAAGGAACCTTTAGCATAAACCGCTACTCCTATTACCAGATAATATCCCAGCACTACCGCCAGGCGAGGGCGGCCCACATACGTAAAAGAGAAGGGAAGATGAGAGAGAAAATCGGCGGATTTAACAACTACCGTGAGGACAATTCCATTAGCCGCTCCGAATAATTTCGCCAGAGGAAGGGACACAAGCCCGGACAGGCAGGTAGAAAATCCCAGGGCCACGACTAACCCCAGGAGAGGAACGATAAGGAAATTAGCCGCCAGAGCTATGGGAGAAAAGATGCTATAATAATAAGCAACCAAAGGAATAATCCCCACCTGGGCAGCCAGGATGGCGGAAAAGGACTTTAAAAGATAGCGCTTGAAAGTTCCGCCCGGGGGTTCTTTCAAGAAGAACGCATCTATCCGGGGAGCCAGAGAAATTATCGCCAGAACCGCAGCAAAGGATAACTGGAATCCGGCATCAAAGAGCTCCAGGGGATTAAAGGCTAAGATAACCAGAGCCGCGAGCGAGAGACTATTGAATAAATCGCTCTCCCGGTTGATAATCATTCCGCTCAACACGATCCCGGCCACAATCGAGGCCCGAATTACCGGGGGACGACCTCCGGTAATCAAGGCATAGGTAACGAGGATAACTATCGTAAATATCGCCCTGACCTTCCCGGGAATACGGACAGCCCGAAAGAGCACGAAGAAGATAACCACCACCAAACCTACATGCAGACCGGAGATGGCCAGGATATGTACCGTCCCCGTCCGGGTAAAGGTTTCCTGCAAATCCTCAGGGATACCCCAGCGTTCCCCCAGCAGTATCCCCTTCAGCAAAACCGTCTGCGGATACTCCATGGTCTCTTCAATTACCCCCTTCATTCTCTCCTTAATGCTCAGAGCCATGCGAACGAAAGGATTCACCCGTCCCGTTCCCAGCACCTCAATCTGTCCCGGAAAGTGAACACTTGCTACCGCATAAATACCTTTCCGGACCAGGTAACGGCGGTAATCGAACTCCCGGGGATTCTCGGGCAAAGGAGGTTTCCTGAGGGAAGCTCCGACAATCCTTATTCTCTCTCCGTAGTCACCAGGGGCACCTTCCCCCCGAACGGAGATCTGCACCAACCCCTTCACCTGCTCCCATTTCTCTTTCTTCTTAATCCTCTCCGCCCTGAGAATAAGAATAGTTCTCTCCTCTAATTCTTGTTCCTCACCTGTTATCTCCCTCCCCTCTGCCAGCGGGACTACCTCAACTCTCACCTCGGGGTCTTTTACAACCGTCCCCTCCAGGCTGACCCGCTCCGTTTCCTCCCCCCGGAGAAAATTAGCGATATGATAAGGGGAGGTAGGATTAGCTTTCAGGGAATAAGCCAGCATGCCCAGGAGCAGGAGAGAGATGTAGATCAGGAGATTACTAAGTTTAAGCTTCCCTTTAAGGAAGAAAAAAGCAGCAGTGAGAAAAAGGAGAACCAGAGGAAAGTATAGATAAGGAAGATGAGAAGAGGTAATACCCAGACCCCAGCCAAGAAAGATACCAGCTATGTAAAACAGACAAAGTCCCACCAGCGGTCTGTGCATACAAACAATATATCACAGCAACTCGCCAGAGAGCAATAAAAAAGGCTCCTCCCCCATCCCCTCCGAGAAGAAATCACTACTTATTAAAAAAAGGGGACAGGCTACTTTACAGGCTACTTTAAAATAATTATTAAATTTCTTTATTTAGAGCTTGACAAACTTTAGGCTATATGGTAAATATTAATATAGAAGTTAAGATAATTAATCTGAATTGAAGGAAGGGTGAAGATGAAGAATCTATTCATAGGCAACATTTGTCCGGCATGTGGGAGTATTCTGAAAATCGTGCGCTTGCAGTGTAAAAACTGTAGTACCACAATTGAGGGTGAGTTCAGCACTCCTCTCTTGGCCCGACTCAACTCTGAACAGCAAAGATTTGTTCAAGTATTTATAAAGGCAAGGGGAAGTATAAAAGAAGTAGAGAAAGAGTTAGGGGTTTCTTACCCCACGGTATGCAAGAAACTGGATGAAATAGGCAAGATTCTAGGCTATGCGCCCGAGAATGTGGAGAAGCGCGAGAAAGAGATTCTTGAGGCAATCGAAAAGGGTAAGATTTCTGCAGAGCAAGGGGCAAATCTGTTAAAAGAGCTATAGGGGGAGACTATGCAGGCAAGGATGGATTTATTTCCGATAGCAATACTGTTGCTTATACCAGTAGCAGTGATAGCAACACTCTTGATTGTTACCGTATGTATCGTTTTGGCTGTTTTGAGAAAAAGACAGGGTAATGGGCAACGGCCGTATCGTTATGAGCCCATCCCGGGCTCTGTCCAGAAAGAGATTCTTGAGACACTCGGCAAATTAAATTCCGGCCAAATAGTTCTTGACCAAGCTTCCAGAATAACGCGGAACAGATTAGGAGATATAAGCGGCATTGACAACGTTCTGAAAATGGTTGGGGATGGAAAAATATCCTCTGAGGAAGGCTTGAATCTCATTAATGCCTTAGCGGAAGGGAAAAGGAAGGTTAAAGAACAATTTGGTGGGTTCGTGGCGGAAGCGGAACCATCTCTATCTGAGGCAAAGCCGAAGAAGTTATATCGTTCAAAAAGGTCCAGGTACATAGCGGGAATATGTGGTGGAATTGCAGAATATTTTGGTCAAGACGCAGTCATTATACGGCTTTTGTTTGTCGCCTTAGCTCTTATTACCGGGGGAATAGGAATTCTCTTCTATTTAGTCTGTTGGATAGTTATCCCGGATGAAAGCAAGATGCGAAAAAGCGAAACTTCCGGGAAGGAAAAGAGCGAAAAGCGTCACGGGGTCCTGGCTCTCACTTTCAGCCTCAGTGGTATTGCGATTGCCACCATAATAACTGTCGGGATACATAAGGCATGGATCGCTATGGCAGCATCCGTCAATATAACTCTTAATCCTTTTTACTTTATTATCGGGATGCGCAAGTCATGGATCGCTATAGCAGCATCCTACTTAGTCTTTCTTGCCTTCCAAATCACGGCGTTAGTGCTCGGAATCGTTTCCCGTAAGGAATTACTCGGCAAGATCGTCTCAATCATATCTGCAGTCCTTCTTCTGGGCACGGTCTTGGCTCTGCCCTTGCTAATTGCAGGATTGTCGTTTAAGGGATAAAGGGGACAGGCTACTTTAAAATTTCGCCCAAGGAGAAAGGGGACAACAGCACCATTTTTGTTTAGTATTACACCTTATCCAGTTCTTCCGTCGCTTCACTAACAATACTATTCATTAACTCTTCTACGGATACAATCTTTTTCATTTTTGAAACATTGCTCCCGGCAAAGACAACCGCGTTATCTAAATTACCGATTACCGCATTAAATAAGGCTTTGGCTATGCAATAAGGGGCAGTCTTAGGATCACAGGTTTTAATACATCGATAATTACATTTAACCGGCACTTTTTCACCATGCATTACTTTATCAATAAGCTTAGTCATTATTGCTCTTCCCGGCATGCCAACGGGACTCTTTATAATAACAATATCCTCTTCCCGGGCAGCGAGATACAGTTGCTTGAATTCATCTGCTACGGGGCACTCAAAGGTAGTAACAAATCGAGTCGCTATTTGCACACCCTTTGCTCCCAACCTAAGAAACCTGGCAACATCTTTCCCGTCAAATATCCCTCCTGCTGCTATAATCGGCATATTTATGCCCAATCTTTTTTCGTATTCTTTAACCACTTTCAAAACATCTACTACTAAATTCTCAAGCATATCCTCTTTATGCGGTTCCAAATCTTCAAACTTAAAACCTAAATGTCCCCCGGCAAGTGGGCCTTCTACAATAATTGCGTCTGGCAAACGATTATAGCGTTTCTTCCAAACCTTGATTATAATATCAGCCGCCCTCGGTGACGAAACAATTGGTACTAGCCTTATTGAGCTACCATCGGCAAACTCCGGTAACTTTAAAGGTAAACCAGCTCCCGAAACGATGAAATCCGCTTTCTCTCTCACAGCAGTCCGGGCCAAATCCTCATAATTGTTCAAAGCTACCATTATATTTACACCGATAATGCCTTGAGTCAATTCCCTAGATTGCCGTATTTCTTCTTCAAGCCCTTCTCTGGAAGCTTTAACAAAATTCGTTTCATTCTCTTCGGTGCCACATCCAAGTCCCACACTCGCTATGGTTCCTGCTCCACCATGCTTTGCAACTGCACTGGCCAAAGAAGCCGTAGATACCTTAACTCCCATAGCACCTTGAATAATCGGTATTTTTATCTGTAAATCACCCACTATAAGCGGCTCTAGTCCATTAGACACAATAATTATCCTCTCTCAAATATATCTTCTATCTCTTTCTCCATAAAAAGTAATTTCGTTACCCACTGTCAGGACAATTGTACCTTCTGTCTGAAGGAATGTCAATAAACACGGGGAAAGGAAGGGGCGGGAAAGGAGAGGACAACGCCCTTTTTATTTTGCGGCTGATGGATAAGGAATTCTTTTTATAACGAGGCGTTGCCCCGTTTTATTCATATTAAAACTTGAGCAGAGCGGGATACCCCGCAAGCTTTAATTAAAACGCTAAGCGTTTGAATTATGCGGCCCTTCGGGTGGATTATTCACTGGGAAGTGAATAATCCAGGTTAGGCAAGGTATAATCGATGATGACATTTTCTGAACCGGCAATTATCTGTATCCCGGAGAATTTCTTTTCGAATTTATGTTTCATCTGCCGGCCGGGACTATCTGAGAGAAGTTCTTCTCGATAGAGATGTTTGTTCCAGAGAGAGACCCAACGCAATCCCGATTTCCGGAATCGCCAGAGGTCAATGCGTCTAATCATCTTTCCATGCACCTTCTTTCCGGTAGGATTGTCGTAATAAACCTTATCCCGGACTTGCTCAACGAGGACACCGGCATACTTTTCGTCTCCGGACAGACGGAGAATTTTCTTCTTGTTGAAAAAAGGCTCTACCGATTTTATTCTCAGTCCTATCTCTTTCCTGTCCGCAACCGTCAGCTTCTTGCCTGAGCGCCAGGGAACGGATAGCCGGAGCCCTTCAACGAGATACTTCTCCGTCTTGAGAATGAGGTCATAGCTGCCCTCAGGTAAATCCTTAATGACATATTCTCCGGTCCAGACATCGATGCTGCCTGCGTATTTCCTGTTTTCCTCCCGGTTAAAGGCCATTATGGAGATAGCTTTTCCGGCAGCTCTCATCTTTCCCGAGATACTTCCCTTTCCCAGGGGAACATCATCTCCCCGCACGAGTATCAGTCCACTGATGAAAAACAGAAGCCAGAGAACAGCACCCAAGGAACGGAAAACAGAGAGTATCTGAATTCTGGCACCTATGATTTGTTTTCTACCTTCTGGCATCTGTCTTCTGACCTCTGTCTTCTGTCCTTAAAACTGGCGGAGATAAGCTTTCCTGGCTGACCGGGAAACGGGAGTACCGGGATATTCTTTCCTTATCTTCCGGTAGAGCTCTTTGGCCTCCCCCTTCTTGCCGAGATGAAAATAGACCTGGGCCATAAGGAGTTCGGCTTCCGGTCGCAAAGTTGTATGGGGATTCAGCTCCATTAAGCCCTTCAGTTCATCCAAAGCCCTCACATAGTCCCCTTTCCGGGAGAAATATTTGCTATAAAGCAAGGGCAGTTCTCCGGATAACTTGGCCAGAGGAAAATTCATCTCCCATTCCTTTAGTTTCTTCAGGGCTACTTCCAACCGGTCCTCTTTTAAATAGGTCTCTATCATCTGGAAGTAAGTTCCTTGCTTTATGAGAGCTTCCTTCACGCCCATATCTCTGATAGTCCTTTTCTCCACCTGAGCATATATCTCTTTAGCCTTACGGTACTCTCCTTTTTTTCTGTAAACATCTCCCACCCTAACCCGGGCCAGGCGCGCTTTATCTTGTCTGGAAGAGGAAGAGCTTAAAATCGATTTGTAGATCTTTAAAGCCTCATCGTAATCTTTTGTTTTATAAAGGTATAAATCCGCCCGGGCCCATTTCGCTTTGAGGATAAGGTTGCTCTTTCCTCCTTTCTTTACTATTCCGGCATAAACAGCGATGGCCTTTCGGGGATCGCTTAACTCATAAGATTCCGCTAAAAGCCAGGTAATCCGGTTGGCAAGCTTCCGGTCATAACGACCATATTTTTTCAGATAAGATTCACAGAGAGGGATTAAGTAACGTTTATCAGCGCTACTTTCCAAGAGATTGATATAAGAGAGAAGGCTTTCTTTATCAAGTTCCCCGAGGGGATAAGTATTGATGATTTGAGCGTAGGAAGAAAGAGAATCCTTGCTCTCAACGGTGAGGTTATCAAGGGATTCTTTTATCCGGACCAGGAACTGGAAGCTATCCCTCTCCTTTCCTGCCGTTACCGTAAGAGTAACCGGATAATTCTTTATGCCGATATAGATATGGGAGGGAAAGCGAGCCCTGCTCGTCGTCCCGTCTCCAAAGTCCCAGAGATAGGACCCCTTTCTATCTTTAAGGCCGTAAGAGCGGTCCCGAAAACTGACCTTGGTATACTGGAGTCCATCCTTTATTATCTCATTGTCCTGCGCTACCCGGAAATAAGCAACCAGGCTCCGGGATAACTTTTGATAACTTATCTCCCCGGCCCTCGCCGGATGAAGATAAGCGGAAGTGGGAATAATTTCCAGCTTATCTTCCCCCGGTCTCTTCCAGGCAGCGATCATAAACTGCGCTCCTTTTTCCTCCCGGTGATAGTAAGCTATCGAGTGTAACCCCGGACGCAACTCCACCGTCCCGCTATGCTCTCCTCGCATCCCCCCCCATATCTTATGCCGGCCCGGCCACTCAGCTACCCGTTTCCCATCAATGAAAAGGAAAGAAGCCTCGTCGGAAACCGTAGCTATCCGGTAAGTTCCTCCCTCCTTGATGTTAAGAAAACCCTGGTAAATAGAGAGGTAATTATCATTAGGACCATAAGGGTTCAGACCCTGCCAGATCTTATTTACAAAACCTTTCCCGTAAACCTTCCGGCTCTTTCCGAGAAGCCGCTTCATGTCCGTCCAACTGTCGGCCTTGCCTCCCGGGTCCTCCCGGGTTTCCAGAGTGAGACTAACCTGCGGTTGCCAGGAGAGAGAATCGGTTCGGGAGATAGCGGGATTATTATAATAGAGAAAAAATCTTTCTCCTTTTCGTTTGGCAGGAAAGATAAGGATGGTTGTTCCTTTTGGCTCGTTCCAGATGATTCGGAAAGGAACTTTCTGCCCTCTCCGGTCTATTACCACCAGGTCCCCGGACCCTTTGGCAAGATAACCTCCATTAGCAAAGGAGAAGACAGCTACAGGATAATTTTGAGCCGGCGGCTCCCGGACCTCAATTATTCTCCGGCACTTCCACTGCCTGTTCCACCAGACCGTCTCCGGCGCACCGGCAGCTCTGGGAACAGGTAAGGAGAAGAGAGCCAAACAGAA
>JAADIA010000080.1 GCA_013151555.1 Nitrospirota bacterium
ACAGAGCCACGGGCAATATCAAAAAATTCTGCCCGCGGACAAAAATCGTTCACATAGATATCGACCAGGCCGAGATTGATAAAATAAAGAAGTCCCATCTCTCTATCAGCGGGGATATCGGTTTGGCTTTAAGACAATTAATTCCCCGGGTTCATTCTGATAAGCGAAAGGAATGGATTTCCCAGGTTGAGAAAATGAGAGCGGGATATCCTTTTGTGATGCCTAAGAGCAAGGATCCTTTGCATCCGATAAACCTTATCCGGAATATAAATGGTCTGGTCGCCCCCGATACGATTATCACAACCGATGTGGGACAGCACCAGATGTGGGTGGCTCAAAGTTATCCCTTTAAATATCCTCGTACTTTGTTGACCTCCGGGGGGCTGGGAACAATGGGGTTTGGATTGCCGGCAGCGATTGGGGCTGCTTTAACGAATCCTGATAAACGCACTGTTTGTATCAGTGGGGACGGCTCGTTTCTTATGAATATTCAGGAGCTGGCAACCTTAGCGGATTTGAACCTGAAGGTAACTGTTATCATCATGAATAATGGCCACTTGGGTCTTGTTCGTCAACAGCAGGAATTGTTTTATGGTGGGAAATATATTGCTTCCAGGTTTAAGACTAATCCTGATTTTGCCGGGGTGGCTCGGGATTTTGGTATTCAAAGTTATGATCTGGCAGAAACGAATCAACCTATGAAGATTTTGGCCAAAGCCCTATCGGAACCGGGACCATGTGTTGTCAATGTGCCCATAAACTGTGCGGAAAATGTTCTGCCTATTGTTCCGCCCGGGGCCGCAAATAATGAAATGATCGGAGGAGATGAAGATGCCTAAGATATCCAGCGCTATTATTGAATTGACCGTTCAAAACCATCCCGGGGTTATGTCCCATATTACGGGGTTATTTTCCCGGCGGGGATTTAATATGGAAGCAATTTTATGTGCTCCCATCGGCGAGGGTGGAAAAAGCCGGATGTATCTATTGGTTGAAAGTGACGGACGCATTGAGCAGATAATCAAGCAATTACATAAGCTCTATGATGTCTTGAAGGTCACTTTACGCGAAGATTATGATTATACTTTGTTTAACAGGTTGCATGAACTTATTAAAGGTGAGGAATAGTCCCTTGCCAAAGGAACCCGCTCAAAATTCTCATGTGTGTGGTAGATTATTTGCTGTTTCGATGGTATGATGAGAAGAGAAATCGAGAGATATTATTATAACTGAACACCCGATTGGAGGGATCTCGTTGTCTCAGGATTCACATCAAGAACTGGTTAATAAAATTATTGAAGCTACCGACGCGGCGATTTGGGTTCTGGCAACCCGGCCGGAAGGAGCAGGTGTTTCCTTCCCCGAAATTGAATGTCTGGGAAAATTACAACAACGCTATGGGCGCGAGTTCCCGGTTCTGAACGATCAGAGCGAATTTTGGGAAACCCTGTGGCTTTGTACTGACCGGGTGCGTCAGCAATGGGACCGGATTGAGAAGTTAGCCCGCCGCACCGGGCCCGGGGTTCTGGAAAGGCTGCAACCGCTACTGGATGAGCAACGCCACGCGCTTTATCAGTGGGCTCGCCGTTTCATCACCGAGCATGCCCCGGTCTGTCCCCGGGTCGCCCATTTCGAGCTGGGCATTTCCCCTCTCAGACCGGATTGCCGCGGTCTCCACGAGCGTTTGGAAGGGCTCTACGAATCGGTCAAACGTATCGGTCGGTTCCCCACCGTGGAAGAAGGACTGGCTTTGCCGGAAGACCGGGTCAACATCGGCCTGATTTACGGGGGCGGCTGGAACGTGAGCACCTTCAGCGTGCTGCGCGAGGCAGCGCATTTCCCGGGGATGAATACCTTTGTCGCTTTTGATCACGCGGGTGCCGACCTCTTCGGGCATGCGGGAGGGCGCGTAGTCCGTCTGGCTCCGGCGGGTCTGGTTCGAAGGTCCGGCAGGGAGGGTGAGGAGTATCTCCTGGCAACTTTCCGCAAGCCGCCGGTTCTGCATTTTGCTTTCCCTTACCAGTGGACCGGTACTCCACCTCATGAGCTCGGGCTGCCGATTCTGCGTTCGGACCTGACCCTGGAAATCGTGGATGATAAATTGACTACTTCGCAGGCCCTTGCCTGGTATATGCAGACCTCGGGGGTACAACTCCCCCTGCCCCGGGAAAGGGGAATCCGTCAGGTACCGGGGCCGGTCGACCTTGATGCTCTGGCACACAGGGTGGCGGAAGCGCTCAATAGTCTGGAAGCGGAGGGTGTGGAAGAGGTGGTAGTCAAGCCGTCTTTTGGGGAGCAGTCTCAAGGCGTGCGCTATTTTTCCCTTTCAGGCGCGCGTCAGTCTGTTATTGAATATGCTGTCCGGCTTGGGTTGGAATACGATGTGGTAATCCAGGAACGGATTCGTCCGCCCGGAGGGGTTGATTTCGACTGGCGCGTGCTTGTGGCTCTCTCTCCGCAGGGTGAGCCGACGGTGGTGGGGCGTTTTGCCCGCAGGCGCCGGGGCGAAGATATTGAAATGGTAGCCGAGCGCGAGATGCCGGAGAGAGTCGGGATTACGGGAAAGGAAGCTGAGGCCTTGCTGGACAGGTTGAATGAGGTATCGCTCCATGCCTTCCGTGCGGTTGCCGGCTATGCTTTAGCCCGGCGGGATTTTCCCTGGCGCCCGTTGGGGGGCAATTCCTATGCCTTACCCTACTTGCTTGGTATCGATTTGATCGGTGAGGCGCGCATTATGGAGATTAACGGCCACGAGGTGGCCGGTATGTGGACGGATGACCGGCTCTACCCGGAAACACGCGGCAGGTGCAACCGGGTAGTCCTCGAATCGGCCCAGGTTGCTGCCAGGGATTATCAGGTTGCCCTGATGGCCACTGACAACTTTTGCCTTTAGCCTGATAGAAGAGAAAATCGCCCTTTAGACGGTGACAAAAGTTTGAGGTAAGGACCAAGTGGTATCTGAAGCTTAAGGTGAGGTCTCCAAGAGGGTTTATGCTAACCCGACCCGGTACTTGCGCAAAAGGTGATGGGGATAATAGGACTTCTTCGCTTGCCTGAGGCCGGGTAACCCCAGATCCTGTTCCCGGTTAATCCATTTAAATCCTGCTGCGGTATGTCTTGCAAACTCCTGGTTGATAACCGCATACGCCCCGGGCAATGAGTTGTTGGCCTTTTCGACGCGGGTAACAAAAGTGTCCTGATTAAGGGGCTCTCCGAGGGCAAAGGCCACGATGTCACCTTCGCTGACCAGGGCACCTCCCCGGAGACCGAGCCACTGATAATTGGTGAGCACGGAAACCGTTGTCTCTACCTCTCGCCGAAGTCCGGGGAGATGGTGTTTGGGATGTTTTTCGAGCCAGTCCCGGCAGAACCGAGCGCATTCCTCCGCGAGGGAGGGGTTGAGGTCTTGATATCGGGCTTCGGGAAAAGTCTTCCGGAACTGCTGGATGTGGTTACGCTTTCTGTGAAGGAGGCGTCCGGGTAGTTTACGCAGTTTTTCCCCGGCATAGACGTAATCGGCTCGTTCGTGTTCTTCGGTTATGGTGATGTCGCTCTGCTCCGCCAGCCGTTCGGCTAAGGCCTGTGGTACCCGGGCGAAGGTAGCAGCGGGAATATCTTTGGCCTCTTTGAGGGCCGCCGGAATCAGGAGAGCTGCCTCTTCGAGATTTGAAATGAGGGGCGGTAGCAGGTGGGATTTCCCGGTTGCCGGGGCCTCGTTCAGCAGAATAATGGTTCCCCGAAAGCGGGCCAGGCGGCAGTGGGTGTAGGAGCGCCAGATCCACTGATAGGCAAAGGTGAACTCACTGATCTCGGGTTGTGCCGCCTCGAAAGCGGCCTGAAGTAGTCCCTTATGTTCCCGGCCGAGCGGCGTGAATTGCGGATACTCGGGCAATTCGCTCCGTTCGGACATAGTTTCTCCCGGACCATTCTCGGCAGGCGGCTCTACTCCGGGTTCGGTTTGACGGGTGCCTCTGTTGGCGGGAGTCGGCATCGTTGGCTACAACCTGTCGGAACTGCAGGCGCAGGATGCCGAGGGTTGCGGCATTTCTTGCGGTTGGGAAACATTCTGCTCCTCGGGAGGATTCTCTTCCCGCCAAATGTTGCCGTTATAAGTGCAGAGAACCATTTTGTTACCTTCTCGGCCTACCACGTAGGAGGGGGCAATCGGTATCTTGCCATAGGGGGTATCGAGTACGTACTTGGGAACGGCAAGTCCCGAGGTGTAACCCTGCAGGCCGCGCATAATTTTGAGACCGCGTTCAATAGGCGTGCGCAGATGCCGGGTCCCCGTAAGTGTTTGGCACTGGTAAATATAATAAGGCCGCACCCGGATACGCATTAGTTGTTGGCAAAGCTTTTTCATGGTGGGCAAATTGTCGTTGATACCTCGTAAGAGAACCGACTGGTTCCCCAGGGGGATCCCGGCTGAAGCCAGACGGGCGCAGGCCTGTTCGGCCTCCGGAGTAATCTCCCGGGGATGGTTAAACTGGGTATTAAGGTAGATAGGGTGATATTTTTCCAGCATCTTGCACAACTCCGGCGTGATACGCTGTGGCAGGGTGCAGGGAGCCCGTGAGCCGATACGGATTACCTCGACTGAGGGAATGGCATGAAGGCGCCGGATGATATCCTCGAGACGGTCGTCAGGCATCATTAGCGGGTCACCTCCGGTCAGCAGAACGTCGCGGATTTCGGCATGTTCGCGGATATACCGGATGCCTGCGGCAACCTTATCGTCGGAAAATTCCCGGTCCGGTTTTCCCACCATTGTTTCTTTACGCAGGCAATGCCGGCAGTAGGTCGGGCACCGGTTACCTATGCAGAAGGCGACCCGGTCGGGATAGACTCTGATGACCAGTTCAACCGGGGCGTGTTTTTCCTCATCAAGCGGGTCAGCCACCCCGGCATCGTCGAAGAGTTCTTCGGCTGTGGGCACAACCTGCATCCGGATGGGACAATGCCGGTCCGTACGGTCTATCAGTCCGGCGAAATAGGGCGTGATTGCCCAGGTGAACCGGAAACTTGCCTCCTTAATGCTCACGCGTTCTTCTTTTGTCAGATCTGTGTACTTCTCCAACTGCTCCAGCGTGGTGATCCGGTTGGCTAACTGCCAATTCCAATCGTTCCAATCTTTCATTTTCCTTAGTCTCCTAAACCGTTTGTTCCGACATCCTGATTTGAAGAGGAGGTCTGTTTTGATAATTAGGTCTCCGTTGCCGGGCCCAGTCGATAATTTGACCGATAAGCTGTTGGTACGATAGTCCCGCTACTGCTGCCTGGTAGGGGAAGATACTGTAATAGGGCGAAAGACCGGGCAGAGGATTAATCTCCAGAAAATTCGGCCGGCCGTCATCATCGAGTTTGAAGTCCACGCGGGCCAGGTCACGGCATGCCAGAATGGTGAATATTTTTAAGCCCATCCAGCGCAGCTCTTCGGCAAGATTTTCCGGAATTTCAGCCGGACAGATCAGCTCCCTTTGGTGGTCATGTTTTTCCTCATAAGGATAAAAGTTCCGGCGGCTGCGGATCTCAACAACCGGGAGGAGCCGGGGCTTTTCGTTGCCGATGATTCCCACGCAGAATTCTCTTCCGGGAGCGAATTCCTCTACCAGGCAATCCTGCTCGTACGTCTCCAGTATCCAGGCCACCCGGCGTTGGAGTTGGTCCCGCGTTTCGATGCGGGAGGTGGAGCGGATGCCCATACTCGAACCTTCCGCGTTTGGTTTGACGAAAAGCGGACATTTCAGGTCAAGGTTATTCAAGTCTTCTATGCGGTGCACCTTTTTGAATGCCGGAGTGCGCAGCCCCCCGGCCGAGGCGAGCGTTTTCGTCAAGGCCTTATCCAAACTCATGGCGAGACTAAGTCCGTCTGAACCTGTGTAGGGAATACCAAGATGGTCGAGCCACGCGGGCACGATAGATTCGCGTGCCGGGCCCCGGAT
The DNA here is from genome assembly GCA_013151555.1 of Nitrospirota bacterium. Classification (GTDB taxonomy): domain Bacteria; phylum NPL-UPA2; class NPL-UPA2; order NPL-UPA2; family JAADIA01; genus JAADIA01. Next base: position 5,943 of record JAADIA010000080.1, read on the forward strand.
GCCCTCGGCTATGTTAAATACCAGATCGGGTTTCAGCTGGCGGATCTGCCCGGGAAAGTCCTCGGTGAGGTTTATTCCGACGGCCTTGTGTCCGCAGGCGCGAATAGCTTGCAGCAGGACCTCAATTGTGCGGTTACTCTCGTATTCTGCCCCGATATCTTCCGGCAGGGGTTCCCCTGCAGATTCAGGGCCAAGCGGTTCATCGTAAACAAGCACGACTTTCATGTTCGGGACCTATCCGGTTTAAGCGGAGAGCTTTCTTCCGGGTCGGGGACTACCCTTTTTTGTTCTTCGTCGCAGAAGTTGGCAAGATATTCCTGAACTTGCGCGAACGCCTCAGAAACCCGCCAGTAATAGACACTGCAGCAAGACTTGCGACAGTTTACCAATCCCGCTTCTTTTAAGATGAGAAGGTGTCGGGACATGTTAGGCTGTGAGCCCCCCATCTCTTTGACTAAATCGCCCACATTATACATTTCCTCACATCTCGGTTGCGAGGGTAAGAGACAGAGAATCTTAATCCTGGTCACATCCCCTATCGCCTTGAAAATCTTTGCCTGTGTTTCAATATCCATGGTTCCTCCGCCCGACCCATTCATTACAATATTTGCATATTAGCATGTTTCGATAAGGCTGTCAACACTTTTATGTATTCCCGGCTCCCCGGATAAAATAAAACTTATCGAGGGGAATCTATCCTCGGGCTCATCCTTCTCTTAACTGCCGGCGATGAAACTCTGTGGATTTAGGGGGCTTTTTTTGAGGTGAGAAAAACACAGCGAGATAATAAGGGTATAGAGCGTTTTTTCCCTTGGCAGATTAAACCTGTCTGCTTATAATGAATATATTAAAGGGGTGACAAAACCCGGTTGCAATATAATAAGCACAAAGCGAAAAGGGGTCAGAGTGAATAAAGAGCAAATCTATGCGGTCTTAGGGCAGTACTGGGGATATACCTCGTTTCTACCTTTACAGGAAGAGGCGATTCGGTCCATGCTGGAGGACGAAGACAGCTTAACGGTACTGCCTACGGGAGGGGGTAAGTCGTTATGTTTTCAATTGCCGGCTTTATTGAAGGAAGGCATGGCGGTGGTTGTTTCTCCGTTGATTTCTCTGATGAAGGACCAGGTGGATAATCTTAAAGATATGGGGATAGCTGCCTGCTGTTTAAATTCCAGCCTCTCTCTTGCTCAGCAAAGGGCAGCTATTGCAGAGGTCCGGCAAGGAAAGATAAAGCTCTTATATGTATCTCCCGAACGGTTACAAAATGAGGTGACGATAGATCTATTGAATTCCGTCGGGCTTTCTTTTTTTGTGATTGATGAAGCGCATTGCATAAGCCATTGGGGGCATGATTTCAGGGCGAATTATCGCACTCTCCGGATGATTAAAGAAAGGTTTAAGTCCGTAAGTGTCCATGCCTTTACTGCTACGGCTACCAAGGAAGTGCAACGAGATATTTTAGCGCAGTTAAAGCTGAGCAATCCTAAAGTTCATCTTGGCGGGGTAGACCGCCCTAATTTGACCTACCGGGTAATACCCCGGAAGCAGGTTTTGAAGCAGATAATGGGGGTGTTGGCAAAGCATGACCAGGAAGCGGGTATTATATATTGTCTGCGCCGTAAAGATGTAGATGCTGTTTCGGAGGATTTGAAAAGGTTGGGTATTGATAATGTCGGGTATCATGCCGGTATGCCGGATGCCGATCGTCATGTAGCCCAGGAAAAGTTTGCCCGCGAAGAAGTGAACATTATTGTGGCCACCATAGCTTTCGGCATGGGGATTGACCGTTCAAATATCCGTTTTATCGTTCATGCGGGGATGCCGAAAAGTATTGAACATTATCAACAGGAAACAGGCCGGGCCGGAAGGGATGGGCTTCCGGCTTCTTGTTATATGCTTTACGGGGGCGGCGATTACCGGCTATGGAGTTTTTTCGCGGAAGAGTCCTCTGAGCGGGAAGTAATGCTCAAAAAATTAAGTATTATTTATAACTTTTGCACCCGGCCTCAATGCCGGCATAAGGTGCTAGTGAATTATTTCGGTCAGGATTATGAGAAACACTCCTGTGATGCCTGCGATTATTGTTTGAATGAGCTTGATATGGTTGATGATGCGCTTATTATAGGGCAAAAGATATTATCCTGCGTAGTTGAAGTAAGGCAAGAATTTTATGGTTTCGGCGCCGGGCACGTGGTAAATGTGTTAAAAGGCAAGTTGACTGAGAAAATAGAGCGGCGGGGACATCACCACTTGCCGACTTTTGCTACCATGCCGGAGGAGTCGGAGGTATTTATCCGGCATATGATTGAACAGTTGGTAGGCCAAGGTTTTTTATTCAAGGAAGGAGAGTTTTCTACGCTTTCAGTAACAGATACCGGAAGACAATTGTTGCACGGAGACCTGTCCCCGGTACTGGCTAAGCCTTTGCTGCCGGCGAAGAAAAAAGAGGTTGCCAGGAAGACCAGGGAAAGAAGAGAAAAGGAATGGGCGGAAATAGACCAGGAATTGTTTCAGATATTACGTAAAAAGCGGGCGGAGCTTGCCCGGGAAAGAGGGGTTCCGGCATATATTATATTCAGCGATAAAACCTTAAGAGATATAGCTGCAAAAAAGCCTGTAACTAAAGAAGCCTTTTCGGATGTTTACGGCGTAGGCGAAAACAAATTAAAATCTTACGCAGATATATTTATTAAAGTTGTTGAGGATTATGGATAAAAATCGATGAAGTAAAGAGGGGTCAGAGTCATTAATTTACTCTGACCCCTTTTTCTCTTTTCTGGGCATGGATATCTGCCATCATCTCAATGGACAGGTGAAGGGAAAAAGTAATTCTACTCTGGATTGTCCACTCCCGGGGAAGGGTCCATCCTAATCGCCTTATTCCAAATCTTTAAAAAAAGCTTGACAGGAATAAGGCGGGTGGTAAAATATAGGTATAGGGAGTAGGAGTATATTATATAAGGAGGATTTCAATATGGCTATTAAAAAGGGGTGTCTTACAAAGGAGCGGAAGGAATTGATCCGGAAACGGTTGAATCGTATCAGCGGTCAGGTCAATGGACTTAAAAAGATGGTGGATGACGATAGATATTGCCTGGATATTTTACAACAGATTTCTTCAGTGCATGAGGCCTTGAGGGGTGCCGGCAAGGTGCTGATGCGGAACTACCTGGAGGTATGTGCTACCAATGCCATACGGTCAAAAAAAGAAGAAAAACAAGACCAGATTTATAATGAACTGATGGAGATTATCTATAAGTTTGCTAAATAACCAAAGAGTTGAACATGGATACAGGGAAGGAGTTATTCATGAAAACTAGGTGGTCAAATACCGGGTCTCTAATTAGTGGAGCAATTGCCTCCGTCTGTTGTGTTGGGCCATTGCTAATAGTTGCTCTGGGAATTTCCGGCGCAAGCTGGATCCCGGCGGTGAGACACTTCCGGCCATATTTTATAATCATCACTCTGGGGTTTCTTGCCTGGTCCTGGTATGTATTCTTGAAGAAGAAAGCCTGCTGTGAGGCCGGCTCACCGGCAGCTAAGAGCCTGAAAAGAAGCAAAATTTCTCTTTATGTGATAACCCTATTGGTGCTTGTGTTATTAGCCTTACCTTATTTTCTGAGCGGAAGGATGAAGGCCAGGATGAAGGCGGCAAAAGCGGCAAAGGCTACTGTGTCCGGTATAAAGGGGAGAAAGTAACCAAGGTTACCGAAAAGTTGCAGGTGGAAAGAAGGACCTGTTCACTTTAAGGAGAATTGAGATGGAAAAATATGATTTAATAATTATCGGGGGTGGGGCGGCGGGATTTTCCGCAGCTATTAAGGCGGACAGTTTAGGAGCAAAAACCTTAATTGTGAATGCCGGATTACCTATGGGGGGGACCTGTGTGAATGTGGGATGTGTGCCTACCAAATTTTTATTGGAGGTGGCTAAAGACTACTTTCGGGCAAGAAATTATCCCTTTAAGTCTCTCAAGTTGGAAGCAGAAATCGGTTTTGCGGAAGTTGTGGAGGAAAAAGATGAGCTGGTAACGGCCTTAAGAAAAGCAAATTATTCGGATGTCCTGGAGAATTTGCCTCAGGTAACTTATAAGGAAGGCAAGGGGAGATTTTTGTCTGCAGGGGTAATCGAGGTGAAGGGAGAAAGGTTCTCCGGGGATAAATTCATAATTTCCCCCGGTTCCGCTCCCAAGGTTTTACCTCTTGAAGGATTAAAAGAAGCGGGCTTTTTGACTAACCGCACGGCTTTAGAGTTAAAAAGTCTCCCTGAAAGTATGCTGGTAATCGGGGCCGGTCCCATCGGTTTGGAATTTGCCCAGATTTTCTCCCGCTTGGGAAGCAAGGTTACCGTGCTGGAACTGCTGGAGCGGATTTTACCTCAAGCCGAGCCGGTTGTCTCCGAGGAATTACAAAAATGCCTGCAAGAAGAAGGAATAAATATAATTACCGGGGCAAAAATAAAAAAGATAGAAAAGAAAGATGGAAAGAAAATTGTGGTCATTGAAAGAGAAAATTCTTTCCGGGAAATCCCGGTAGAAGAAATTTTATTAGCCGCAGGGGTGGTGGGAAACAGCCGGGAATTGGGGTTGGAAAATTTAGGGATAGAAGTTGATAAAGGAGGCTTTATTAAGGTGGATGAATATTTGCAGACCTCTCAACCCCAGGTTTATGCTGCCGGGGATGTGTCCGGAACCCCCTGGCTTGAGACCGTGGCTGCAAAGGAAGGGAATATTGCCTGCAAGAATGCTTTAGGAGAAGAAAGGATCCAGATGGATTACCACAATATCCCCGCTGCCGTATTTACCTCGCCTCAAGTTGCCTCGGTAGGAATGAAGGAAGCCGAATATATGACTGAATATGGCACCTGTCTTTGCCGGATGGTAAAAATGGATAGAGTGCCCAAAGCATTGGCTCTTCAAGAGACTAAGGGCTTAATCTTTATGGTCATTGGTCATGAGGATAAAAAGATAAAAGGGGTGCATATCGTATCGGAGTTGGCCTCTGAAATTATCCATGAGGCGACATTGGCCGTTAAGCAAGAGATGACCATAGATGAAATCATCGATACCGTTCATGTTTTCCCGACTTTCAGTGAGGCGATAAAGATTGCCGCCCAGGCATTTACACACGACCCCAAGAAGATGAGCTGCTGTGTGGAATAAAGGGATTTTTCCCTGTGGCGTCGGTTCCAGTCGCTCATCTTAATGTTATCCATCAGCAAATTAAATAAGGAGGCATTAAAAATGAAAACAGCGGTTTGCCCTACGTGTGGTTGTTCCCTTGTAAGATTAGGTATCACTAAAGAGAGTGCAGTAATACGGAAATACCAAGAAAAAGAATATTCGTTCTGTTGCGATGGATGTGCCCTCATGTTCGAAGAAAATCCTGAAGCCCTATTAGAAGAAACTAATAGTCTCGTCGTATGTCCAAGTTGCTTAGCAGAAAAACCAATAAATCAAACCGTATCAATTAGCTATCAGGGTGAGAAACTGTATTTTTGCAAGTGCCCACATTGTATAACTGTCTTTCAGGAAGATTCAGAATATTATATAAAACGTTTATCTGGTGAAATTAAATTTTCTGGTGTTTTCTCTGAGGGCCGAGGGTGTTGTACATAATATGCAGTAAAGATGTATAAAAACGCTATAGCGAACTGAAATAAGGAGAAATTTATGCTTAGAGAACCTCACATTCCTTGCAATACTGTTTCTGGTCTCCAAAAGAGTATCCCAAGCCTAAAAAACAGATATTTTTGGAACAAACAAGATGGTATTTCAATGACTTAGCATGGTCTGACCCCTTGACCCGCTTGACCCCACCCCTTGACCCCGTTGACGGATTGAAAATCTTACGCAGATATATTTATTAAAGTTGTTGAGGATTATGGATAAGATTCGAAAGTAAAAATGGGGAGCACGATGTCTCTTTCCATTCTCAACAATCAAGGCTTTTTTTCTTGACCGGCAAAACTCCCTTATGCTAAAATAATTGAAATTATTAACAAAGGAGAGTGAATGGACTTCATAAGTCACAATCGCTCCGTAAGAGGCAATCTAAGCTATCCGGTAGTAGCTGAAGGTTGCTTTTTTTTGTTGGCAAAGGGGGATTGGGGGGATTTTACCTTAATCAAATAAGGTGAATGCCCGGTATCCTTGCTACAGGGAAGATTCATTTTTGCAAGAAAATGTCCTAATATCAGGATTAGTTTGCAAAAACGCAAACTAATAACTTGTTAGCTTTGAGGAGTAATGAAGGAGAAACACGGCATAGCGATCATAGAGGCATATCGGAACTATAAGCCTCCCATTGACGCGAGTAAGGTAGTGAATAGACTGCTTTCCCATATTCCCAAGAGGTACGTGTCTGGTTTGAAAACTGTCGTTCTTACCAATTCTGGCAATCTCAATTCCAAGCGAAAGCGAGCTAAGACCTGGTCAAGAAAGAAAAAGGTGCTCCTCCGGGATTGCGTGGGGCTTTACTATGAATCGTGGGAGAATAATCCGGCGTCGATTGAACTGTTCGTTGACAATATAGCCACGGCGTGGCCGACAAAGATTCTGCATATCCCATTATTCTTAGACATGGCGTTTTCAGATGCACTATTTCACGAACTTGGCCATCACATCCACAAAACTCAGGCACCTGAGTTCAAGGAACGTGAAAATGTAGCAGACCAATGGCGAAAAAAACTATCAAGACGCTATTTCAGACGATACCACTGGTACTTGTTTCCGATTGCACTTATGCTTTGCCAGGTTCGAAAGATAATAAATAAAAAGAGGAAAAGCTAACGTGACGGTCAAAAAAGTACAAACATGCTAAAAAATGGCAAGCATTATGAAGATTTTATCGATGATAAATTGAATAGTTTCTAAAAATGCAGGGTTTTCAACTTTTTCGACAGGCTCAACTAAGCGCTACAGCGAACTGGACCCCCTGCCTGTGGCGCTAGTTCCAATCGTTGAGCTTGGACGTTAGCTAAAGGAGGCAACGATGAAAAAATATCGGGCAGGTGTGGCCATTCTGGCAGTTTTCATATTTGTGTGTTTTGTAGCTCTATCCATTGCGGGAGCGGATGGAGATTCAGAGTCTATTCCTGTGGGGAAATTTCGATTGGATGTAGGTGAAGACATTGCAATATTAGATGATACACTGGTCGTTCGTATGGTGCTTAGGATCAATCCATCTGCACACGAGTTGGGAACAAGGATTCAATTCCGGTACCTGGACAAGCTATCTCATGATGGTTGGGCGGGTGGTCTCCACAGAAAATTGGAACACAACTTGCTGTTTGTCGCACAGTTCAAGGATAAGTCGCCATCTTGTGATGTGCCCGTTCTCATGTACACTTTCCAGCATGGAGGTGCGGGTGTTTCAGACTTGCAGGAGGCGCCAGGAAAGAGTGGTTTGGACGAGGTATTGCGATTGACAGCGAGCTCTGGCTTCTACGATTTGGAGACTCCGTTAGTTATTGGAGAACTTGCCGGAAGTCCGATTACGTTATCGGTGGAACCACCACCAAAGAGATGAACGAACTGGTACCGCTGGCGCGGTTCCGGTTCGCTGAACTTGGATGCCAGGCGGTAAGGGGGTAATTGCAAATGGGTAGGATGGTCTTGACGGTTTCGTGCTTCATACTGTTTCTTTTTCCTACAATTGGTTGTGGGCAAATGGCCTCCAAAGAGCAACAAGTCTTTTCTGTTACCCAGGATCATCTGAAGCTTACGCTCAAGAAAGTTTCAATTGCCGAGATATTTGATGAAAATCGCAGGGAAGAACTTCAAGTCGATGTGTGGTGCTTCCTTGAAAGAACCGATGGGAAACCTATAAACAACGAGGACAATGTAACCTTAGGAGGTTTTTCCTTGGTTCGGGATAAATCGGAAAGAATTCCTTATAGCAATGTAGCCTCAACAATGTATCAGTCCACATCGGTTCCTCTCGAGTATAAATGGCTTTTAGGTCAAGAATTTCAGTTTTCAGACAACGCTAGGCTCTTTCATGGTAGCTTATTGGTAAAGAAGAAAGATCTAGCGAACTTGTCGAAGTTGAACATTCACATTTATATGGGATTGACGAACCGTGATGGGAACCCGGAGCCGTTTGTGTTTGAAGATGTTCGACTACCAGGCAGATAAAAACTCACACAACCAATCGATGGAACTAACGTAAAAACGCTAGCGTGTTTTCACGTAGCTCATCTCTGATGTTATGATTCTGAAAAGGAGGTAACGATTATGAGTTTCAATTGGTTTAATCGGTCAGATGATAAATTCGTCAATATGGCAAACGACCCTAATGGCCTTGCCGAGGCGATTCGAAAGCACAGGATGATCCGCAATATCCTGTCTCCATTGGGCTTGCTAATGTTCATCATCGGTGCGTATTCCAACCATCCCGGAGATTATGAGACTGCTATTTTCGGCGGCCTTATGGGGCTTCTAGCTCTGTCTTTTGCTCTTTATAGCGACATTATTGTCAAGATGCTAAAATTGCGGGGTGCTCTCATAGACATAAATAATAAAGGAAATACCAATAAAAAATCATAACCAGTCGCTGCGCTTGGATGTTATGCCTTGTAGCGTGACACAAGCGAAAGGAGATAGTTGTGGAAAAATATGAAGTGGTTGTGACTGATGTTCAGATGCCTTTTGGATCAATGGTCATTTTTATGATCAAATGGGCAATAGCAACAATACCCGCTGCTATCATATTATTTGTCATTGGCGCAATTCTTATGGGGATACTTGCGGGAATAGGGGTAGGATTCTAAACAAAACAATGGCATTCTTTTATATCATTTGTGAACTGGCCCCCTCGCCTGTGGCGTCGGTTCCGGTTCGCTGAGGTTGGGGGTTCTCTGAACCTGGATAAGAAGGAGGAACGATATGAAAAGTACCACCGCATTATCTCTCGGTATGAGGCTTGTTGCGTTAGTACTGGGTGTCCGCGCCATAGTTTATCTGCCCACATTTGGTTGGACTCTGCGGCGTTTGGCCGACGAGCCTAAGCAATTGCCCTTTGCTGTGTCCATGGGGATGGCTATTGCACTCAGCCTTGCTGCAGCTTGGCTGCTTTTCCGATTTGCTGACCGGCTAGCTACAAGGTTTATCTCGTCTGATGATGAGATTGGTCTGAAAGGGTACGATGACCCCTCAGTTCGTCGGGAAGTTTTTCAGCTGGCATTGAGGATCATTGGCGCTGTCTGCATTGCCTTCTCAATACCTCAGTTCGTGGGGCAAGGAATTGTGAGAATAGTGACTTACTCTTCATTTCAGATGCAACTATGGCTCCATCTTGTGCCTGGAATAATAAGTTTCTGCATTGGAGTGTATTTTTTAAAAGGGGGAGAGCTTCTAGTAAGGATAGCTTACGGTCGCGAACATGCACCTAATGAGCGAACGGGGACATAGGTAACGATTTTGTTTATAACGTTAAACAAAGGAGGCGAAAATGGAACCCATAGTAGTAAGGCCGGAAAAAGAGCAGAGAACCATGTGGTTTATCGGTTGGGGTATCCTCTTCGTTCTTGGTTTAGTACTCGGGGTGGTTTTGCTACTTACTGTTGACAAGCTCTTTTTTGGCCTTTGCTTGGTCGGCTGGTTGATATTCATGTCCCTTATCTTGCTTTGGATTCCGGCCTTCTACAAGTCCTTGGAATATATCATTGACAGTGATTCTGTAAAAATGAGGCAAGGCGTATTCTGGAGAAAGCGGGTTACTGTTCCCTATGCCAAGATTACTAATATAGATGTAACTCAAGGGCCGGTTCAGAGGATGTTCAATATCGGGACGATTCATATTCAAACAGCAGGTGCTGGTGGACCGCAAGGAGCACATGCCGAATTGAAATTGGTGGGCGTCAGAGATCTTGATGGGTTGAAAGATGCTATTATGGAAAGGGTCAGAGGTTATACCATTTCAAGGCCGGAGGAGACCAGAAAGGAAATCGCGGAAGAAAGCGATTCGAAAATCTTTAAACATATATTAAAAGAACTCACGGCTATTCGTGAGGTATTGGAGAAAAGACAGGGTTAGCAGAATGTGATGTATTACATTCTCAACAACCGCAGGCAACTTGGATGTTAAGGTAAAAAATCTCGAAATGATTGATAAGTTAAAACAAAGAGAACTGAAATTCGTGACGCGATTTCCAGTCGCTGATTTTTACGTTAGGGAGATATGATAGTATGTTAAATGTGCCCGTGTTTCTTGTTCTGGGTCTTATTCTGGTCGCCGGTTTTATCGTTATTAAAAAACATTTACACATCGCCAGACGAGAAAGATTGATGAAACAGCCGTTCCCCCGGGAGTGGGAGAAAATACTCCAAAAAAACGTGGCTCTTTATCAACACCTTCCTCCTAACCTCAGGGAAGAACTTCACGGGGATATCAATATATTTCTGGATGAAAAAAGGTTTGAAGGTTGCGGCGGGTTGCAACTTACTGATACCATTAAGGTGACCATTGCGGCGCAGGCCTGCCTGCTGTTGTTGAACAGGAAACCTACTTTTTACCCAAAGCTGAGTTCCATCCTGGTTTATCCCGGGGCATACATTGCCAAGCAAACATCCTTTATCGGCGATATGCCGGTCCAGGTGGACAGTGCCAGGTTGGGCGAGTCCTGGAGTAACGGGGCTCTGGTGTTGGCCTGGGACCATGTCAAACAGGAGTCCATGGATATCGAAGACAGGCACAATGTCGTCCTGCATGAATTTGCTCACCAACTGGACCAGGAAGACGGCCGGGCCGATGGTGCTCCGATTCTTGAGCAAAGGTCCAGTTATGTTGCCTGGGCAAGGATTCTGAGCCGAGAGTATGGAGAGCTCCTTCAGAAGGTAGAAACTCAACATCAGGATGTGATTGACTCCTACGGAGCAACCAATCCGGCAGAATTTTTTGCGGTGATCACCGAAACATTTTTCAAAAATCCGGAAAAACTGAATAGAAAGCATCCTGAACTCTATGAAGAATTAAAATTATACTATAAAATGGATCCGCTCCGATGGTTGCCCGACAACATTTGCTAAAGCAACAGATGTAGAACTACCAGATGGGGGAGGGAAAAATTTTTTTGAATTTTTGAATTGACTCTTAAAGATAATTCTGCTAAATTGGCATCAATGGTGATGGGGTTCGCCGTAACCGTCTGATAAAGGGCTAATGACTCCTGGATGTTATTCTTGTATACCGTCCCCTGGACGGGTAAGGTCATCATCAGGAATGACAGAAAGGATATTACGGTGAACGAAGATCATCATCCTCTTAATAATAGGCTCCTGAAGTTTTACCCTATCCCTGTAGCAATCCTTGTTTGCTCCCGGCCGGATTTAAAGATATGGAAGCAGTGGCGGAGGGGCAGGAATGATTAATAAAATTGTTTTTAACCTCCTCCAGGTCATTGTGGTAATGGCTTTCTCCCCTCTGGTGAAGGGAGTTATTGACTACCTGAAAGAGACGGTTCAGTCCCGTTGCGGCCCGAGTATCTTCCAGCCCTATCTGGATATCTGGAAACTTTTTCATAAAGATGAGGTGGTTTCCGAACAGAGTTCGTGGATATTCCGGTTCACGCCTTATATGGTGTTTGTAACTCCTATCTTTGTAACGCTTCTTATTCCGGTTCTCACTAGATATCCTTTGTTTTTCGCTTTTATGGGCGATATGCTCGGCGCGGGATTCATTCTCGCCCTGGGCGGGTTTTTTGCTACCTTATCGGCAGTGGATACGGGGAATCCTTATGGCCCGATGGGGGCCAGCCGCACCCGTATGGTCGGTTTTCTTGCTGAACCTGTGTTTATGATTGTCTTTTTTACCGTCTCCTTTGTGGCTGGTTCGACTATACCCTATATTGTCCAGAAGGTCTGGGTAACGCCGCTTTCCAATTTTTTTGAACCCTCGCATGTGCTGGTAATGCTTGCCTTTATCATGCTTATTATTGCCGAGGCGGGACGTATTCCTGTGGATAATCCTTCCGGGCATTTTGAACTGGCCATGATAGATGAATCCAAGGGGCTGGAATATTCCGGGCGGGGAGCGGCTCTTATGAAATGGGGCGGGAGTATGAAGTTCTTTGTCCTGGTGTCGATATTTCTCAATGTTCTTGTTACTCCCTGGGGACTGGCCCAGGGAAACAGCCTGGGCGCGGTGCTTCTTGCCATCCCTCTTATTCTGCTCAAAATATTTGCCTTTATCATTGTTCTGGTGGTGATCGAGTCTTCGTTTGCAAAACTGAGGCTCTTCCGTATCCCGGAGTTTCTTGTTGCGGCTTTCATTACCTCTGTTGCCGCGATGATAACATATTTTTTTTAAATTCGTAGGAGAGGAAAGACGATGATAGACCATAGTGCAACACCTACGTTGCTGACGCAATTGAATGCCCTTACCGGGGGGCTGTTTCTTCTCTCAACATTTGGCGTCATTGCCGTGCGTCAGGTGCTTGGCTGTTTAAAAATGTTTATAATTCAGTCTCTTCTCCTGTCGGCGTCTGCTTTGTTTCTGGCTTATTATTATTCCTCCGTTCACTTGCTCGCTGTAGCTGCTATCGCTCTTGGGGTTAAACCTTTTTTAATCCCCTATCTGCTTCGCCGGACGGTAGGAGAGGAACTTACTTCCCGGCGGGAGATATCCCAGGTCTTGAACATATCGACATCGTTGCTGATTGCTGCCGGACTTACGGTCTTTTCATATTTTGTTGCCAAACCGCTGCTGAGCGTTTCCGGCGGCATAATTACTGCGGTCAACCTCCCCATTGGGATATCGGCTCTCTTTATCGGCGCTTATGTGTTGACGGTAAGGAGGGAGGCTGTGCCTCAGACTATCGGGATCCTTACTATGGAGAACGGGGCCTTTTTCGCTGGTATCTCTATTGCCTCCGGTTTGCCGTTCATCGCGGAGTTGACGGCTGCCTTTGATGCTCTTATCATTGCCGTTGTTATGGGTATCCTGATCAGAAAGATTCACGAACGGGTGGGAACTACTGCCGTTGGCGGGATGAAAGCCCTGAAGGAGGAATAGGAACAGATGGAGCTTATTTTTATTCTTATCATACCCATAGCAGCGGCTCTTCTCTCGCTTGTCCCTGCGGGCAAGAAATTTGCCTCGGGGATAACCATTGCCGGGGCGGTTGCGGTTTTTATCCTTACCCTGAGAGCAGTATTTGCAGTCGCCGGGGGCCGGGAACTGACCGCAGTGAGAAACTGGATTTCCTCCGACGGCCTTGGCGTTCTTATCCTTTTACTGGTAGCCTTTGTGGGACTTACTTCGGCTATATTTTCCCGGGGTTATATGGGAAGGATTGTGGAAGCCGGCAAGCTCAGGAAGGTCCGCCGCTATTATTTCCGTTATAATCTCTTTGTCTTTTCCATGCTATCCATACCTATTTTATCCCAGGTGTCTCTTGTCTGGGTTCTCGTAGAACTGACCACGCTGCTGTCGGTCTTGCTGGTAAGCTTTGAAAATACCGCTGAGGCGCTGGAGGCGGCCTGGAAATATATCGTGCTTACCGGTATGGGGGCAGCATTTGCTCTTCTGGGCATTCTCATCCTTTACTGGGGAATGCATATCGCCGGGGGAGAGGCGTTTACCTGGGCCGGTCTTATCAAGGCGGCCCCGGCCATCCCGCCCGCCCTGCTGAAAACAGCTTTTATCTTTATCCTCATCGGATTCGGGACAAAGATCGGTCTTGTGCCTTTGCATACCTGGCTGCCTGATGCCCATAGTCAGGCGCCTGCGCCGGTCTGTGCTCTCCTCTCGGGGGTGGAGACCACCACTGTTCTCTATGTAGTTTTAAGGCTTTTACCGGTTCTGGAAGCTTCGAAGACAATTAATACCGGCAACTGGTTTATCGTCTCCGGTCTCATCTCGGTCGGCGCTGCGGCCTTCCTGTTGATTCAGGTAAAGGATTATAAACGCTTATTCGCTTTTTCCACAATCGAACATATGGGAATTATTATGGTTGCCGCCGGGCTGGGCGGGTTTGCCGGTCATCTTGGCGCTGTCTATCAGATATTAACCCATTCCATCACAAAATCTCTTTCTTTCTTTGCCGCCGGTTCCGTATTTCTGCTCCTGGGCAGCCGGAACATTTCCTCGGTGAAAGGACTTATAAAAACATCCCCGATCACCGGAGCGGCCCTTCTTATCGGGGGGCTAGCCATTGCCGGAGCGCCTCCCTTTGCCGTATTCCTGAGTGAATTCTCTATCTTAAAAGCCGGTATTGCCGGTGGCAATTATCTGACAATCGGCCTTCTGACGGTCTTTATTGTCATTGCCTTTTGCGCCCTTATGTTTCATGTAAACCGGATGGTTTTCGGAAAGCCAGCGCAGGAACCGCTTAATCCGGGGCTGCCCCCGGCGGCAATTGTCGCGTTGGTCCTGGCTGTTATTCCTGTGATTCTCCTGGGATTTTATATCCCCGGTCCGCTTAATAAACTTTTACTGTATGCCGCCTCTTCTCTGGGGAGATAACATTATGAGGCTCATCTACAAAAGGCGTAGTTATGCACAGAGAAGTTACTCAAATAACCTTTTTAAACCGCAGATTGAACGGATTTAAATAAAATGAAATAAATCAACTCTTTTAGAGCATAAAAAATATAAACCACGAGATTTCACAAGATTTACACAGAAACAAAACTAATATCTAATTTTTTTCTTTCAATTTTAGATTCTCTAATCTTGTGATAATCTGTGTAATCTGTGGTTATAGGGTTTTCTTGATTTGGGGAAGGACCGATTATGAAAAGCAAAACGGATAATAATATTAAACTAAGTGATTTACCCCGGGCGCTCAGTTCCCGCTGGCCGGATAGGGTAAGAGCAAGTCTGGCGCCGGATAAGTTACTCTGCCGGATAGAATGTCATCCGGCCGAACTCACCGGCGTCTGTGAATGGCTGAGCTCAAAACTGGGATACAGGTTTGCCACGATGATAATTGAGGAAGCGGCTGAGGACTGGGTGGGGCAATATATCTTTTACGGCGGTAGAGAGAAGGCTTTTGTTTACCTGACGGTCAGGCAGGTCAAGTCAGATAAATCCTTTCCTTCTATAAGCAAGGTCGTTCATGCCGCTGACTGGCACGAACGGGAGGCGGAGGACCTTTTCGGCCTCGTCTTTGCCGGTCATCCCCGGCTGAACGATTTTGTCCTTCATGAGGAGTGGCCGGAAGGGGTAAACCCGATGAAAAGGGAATTCAACGCGAAAGAGCCTTATCTCCACAGAGAAGCCAAACCGGAGTGGCGGCCGAAAGCTATTCTCCATGAACCCGGCGCTTTTATGATGCCTATAGGCCCGGTCTATGCCGGGGCTGCTGAATCCGTCCATTTTCTTCTGGAGACGGTCGGGGAGGATGTGGTCAGGACGATACCCCGGTTATTCTATAAATACCGCGGAGTGGAGAAAATAGCTGAAGGACAGCCGGTGGAAAAGGTCCTTCTTCTCGCGGAACGGTTTTCCGGAAGCGCTGCTTTTGCTCATTCCCTGGCTTTCTGCCAGGCGGTAGAGGGAACTATGGGGGCCGATGAGGTGCCTCGGCGGGCTCGGGAGCTCCGGGTGCTGCTTGCCGAGCTGGAGCGTATGCGTCATCATCTATCCGCAATTGAAGGAATCTGTAGTTCTACCGGTCTTGCAGTAGCGGCAAGTCAGACAGGCATCCTGGAAGAGGAACTCCTGCGTCTAAGCGCTGAATTTACCGGGCATCGTTATCTCTTCGGCCTGAATATTCCGGGTGGGCTCTCCCGGGATTTTACCAATGAAGAGTGCCGGAAACTTGCCCGGAAAATAAATGAAATCCTGAAAAAATTAGAGGAACTGCAGGGGATGCTTCGTTATTCAAGCAGTTTCCTTGACCGGCTGGAAGAAGTAGGTATAATCTCCAGAGAAGGTGCCATGAATTACGGGCTGGTCGGCCCGGTTGCCCGTGCCTGCGGCATCCGCCATGACCTGCGTCGGGCTCTGCCTTATGCTGCTTATGATTCCGTACAATTTTCTCTGCCCGCGGAAAGGGAAGGTGACGGTTATGCCCGTCTCCGTCTCCTCTTTCAAGAAGCGGAACAGTCGGCAAATATCATTGCGCAGCTCACCCGGTCTCTTGCGGGAGGCAATGTTTATAAACAAATGGATAAATTTTCTTCCGGCTCGGCCCTGGGCTGGGTAGAGGCTCCTTTGGGGGCGGCTTTTCACTGGTTAAGAATTGACGATAACGGCCGGGTTGTCCGTTATGACCTGACTACCCCGTCCTTTACCAACTGGCACGGGTTTCATCTGGCGGCCGAGGACTTTGCTTTTCAGGATTTTCCGATTATCCTGGCTACCTTTGGACTATCAGTCGCCGAGTCCGACCGTTGATAGGGTTAAAAATAATATGAAAAAGAGATGAAGAAAATTTGACAGGATTAACGGGATAGACAGGATTGAAAAAGCTAAAAGCTGAAATAAATAAAAGAGTGAGAAACAAAGCCCCGTAAAAGTTTATAAAGAGTTTGAAATTCAGTTAGTAAACTATCTAACGGCCACTGGCAAACTGGTAGGATTACTATTAAATTAAATTTTGGCAAGAAGAAAGTTAAGGTAAAACGAAAAGTAAAGACATTCGGGAAATAAAAATCCTGTTCATCCTGTCAAAAGAAGGTTTTGATTAACTAACAGGATTACGGAGAAGATTGTGGATAACTACACTTTTAGGAGAAGAACCAAAAATCTTTAGGGAAACTTTCGATAATACTGTATTGCTAAAAGGGAGATGGATAAATATGTTCGGGTGGGTCTTAAAAGGATTGGCAACGGGGATTAAAACAACCCGGTATCCAAAGAAAGAGGAAACGGCGCCGGGTATCTCGGCCGGGCGACCATGTGCCGGGAAGGTCAGCGGGGATAATAAATCAACCCTGGCCGTTTGTCCGGCCGGGGCGTTGGCTGAGAATAAAGGCATGGTATCTGTAGACTATTCCCGCTGTATCCATTGTTTTCGCTGCCGGCGCACCCCGGGAATTATTCCTCTTGATTGGCAAGGCGGTTATGAATGGGCTGCGGTCACGGACAGGGATAGTAAGGACAAAGGAAAAATGGGAAAAGCCTTCCGCCGGTCTCTTCACCTCAGGATTGTGGATGCCGGAGCCTGCGGCGCTTGCTTGAGCGAAATCTCACAGATAAGTAAACCCTACTATAATATCCATCGGCTCGGATTTTTTATAACTCCGACTCCAAGGAAGGCTGATGTCCTTATTGTGGCCGGGCCGGTAACCGACCACATGCGTTTTCCCCTTCGAGAAGCTTATGAGGCAATGCCGACACCCCGGGCGGTGATAGCTGTCGGGACATGTGCCCTATCCGGCGGTCTCTTCGGGCCGAGCTTCGCATCTTGTGAAGGTGTCCACGAGGTGTTGCCCGTGGATATTGCTCTGCCGGGATGCCCGCCGCCGCCCCTGGCGATTATTCACGCCTTGCTGTTATTGACCGGACGCAGATCCCCTGCCGCCCTTATATCAACCGGTCTTAAAGGGAAAAAGGAGCAATAATGGAGACATCTCATCTTCTGATAATTTTTCTTCTCCTTTGCGCCGGCGGGGTCTTTCTCAGCCTTATCCTCCCTGAGCGCAGGAATCCTGTGGCGCTTGCCTGGGTTGCCTCCCTGTCATCCGTAGCAATCCTGCTGGCGAGCGGGAAGATACTTTTGTCCGGGCAGACATTCCAGGCGGAACTCTGGAGGATAGCTTCCCTGGGAGTTATCAGTCTCAAGATAGACCGTCTCTCGGCCCTGTTTATCTTCGTAACCGGTATTGTTTTTCTTCCTGTTTCCATCTACTCAGCACGTTACCGAGATACCTTGGCCGTTACAGCCTGAAGTCATTCGCGGTCTTTTATCATTTGCTCTTTGCCTCTATTATCCTCATCCTTATTTCCGCGGATGTCCTTTCCTTTATCTTAGCCTGGGAAATAATGTCTATCCTCGCCTATTTGCTGGTGAACTATGAACATGACAAGAAAAGCAACACCCGCTCCGGCCTGTTGATGCTGGCTATGAGTGAGGCGGGAACTCTGGCGGTAGTCCTGGGATTCCTCGTTCTGGCACGGGTCTCGGGCAATCTTGATTTTGTCTCTTTAAAGTCAGCGGCGGCGGGCATGGGAGATCCTGCCCGGCTGGCAGTCTTTCTGCTTGCTTTTTTCGGCTTTAGTGTCAAGGCCGGGTTAGTTCCCGTTAATACCTGGCTTCCCCGGGCGCACACCGCTGCCCCGGGCAGTTTTTCCGCCATCCTTTCCGGGGCTACTCTCAACCTGGGCATCTACGGTATCATTCGTATCAATGCCGATATCCTTCCTCAGACAAGTGTGGGTGCCGGGGTGATTGTTCTCATAATAGGAAGCCTTTCCGCCCTGCTCGGCATCCTCTATGCCACTACCGAGAACGATATGAAAAAAATGCTTGCCCACAGTTCCATAGAGAATATGGGTATTGTTGCCGTCGGCCTGGGAGCAGGATTTATCTTTTCCGCCCTGGGGCATCCGGCTTTAGCCGGCATTGCTTTCATCGCCGCCCTTTATCACATGACCAATCATTCCTTATTTAAGACGCTCCTCTTTCTTGGAGCCGGGGGCATAGATTCAGGAACGGGCACGCGTAATATGGACCGCCTGGGAGGGTTAATCAAGGCTATGCCCTGGACCGGACTTTTCTTTCTCGTGGGTGCTCTCTCTATCGCTGCCCTTC
>JAADIA010000046.1 GCA_013151555.1 Nitrospirota bacterium
CAGAAACCTTGCACTTCCCGAACAAGTTTATCTGGGGTTGCGCTACCGCATCTTACCAGATTGAAGGTGCTTTTGCGGAAGATGGCAAAGGAGAATCGATCTGGGACAGGTTCAGCCATACCCCCGGAAAAATCAAAAACGGCGATACCGGAGACGTAGCCTGCGATCATTACCACCGTTTTTCTGAAGATGTTAATATGATGGCGGAAATAAACTTACCGGCTTATCGTTTCTCGATTTCCTGGTCCCGCATCTTGCCCTCCGGGACAGGCAAGGTAAATGAGAAAGGGTTGGAATTCTATGACCGACTGGTTGATAAGCTCCTGGAGAAGCAAATCATACCTTTCGTTACCCTCTATCATTGGGACTTACCCCAGGCCCTGGAGGATAGAGGAGGATGGCGCAATAAAGATATCGCCTCTGCGTTTGCCGAATATGTAAAGGTAGTTGTAAATCGCCTCTCCGACCGGGTAACAAACTGGATGACTTTAAACGAACTCCCTTGTGTAGCTTTCCTGGGATACCAGGACGGATACCATGCCCCGGGAGCCAAAGAACCTCCTCAAGTCGTAAACCAGGTCATCCATAACCTGCTACTCGCACATGGGTTGGGCGTTCAGGTGGTCAGAACACAGGCAAAGAAACAACCCGAGGTCGGTCTTGTCCATAACCCGGCGGTAAAGATTCCCGCAACAAATTCTCCCGAAGACTTCGCTGCCGCAAAAGCGGCCTGGTTCGAATCGAATGCCTGGTGGTTCGAACCTCTTTACAAGGGAAAGTATCCCCGGGATCTCTGGCAAGAGAAGGGCAAAGATGTCCCTGAAATTACGGATGAGGAGATGGAAATCATTTCCACTCCCACTGATTTTTTGGGGCTTAATATGTATACAGGTGCTTTAGTCAAGGCTGATAATACCCCCGGCTCGAAAGGGTTTAAGGAAATACCTTATCCCGAAGACCATCCAAAGACTACCATGGGTTGGCCCATTAACCCCGACTGCATATATTATGCGCTTAAATTCCCCCGGGAAAAGTACGATATTCCCAAGCTTTACGTCAGTGAGAACGGATGTGCTTTGAATGATGTTATCTCAGAGGAGGGAAAGGTTTATGATATTTCCCGCATCCATTACTTAAGGGACCATTTCGCCTCGGCCCACCGGGCAATCAAGGAGGGAATAAACCTGGCCGGATATTTTGTCTGGACTTTAATGGATAACTTTGAATGGGCTTACGGTTGCAGCCAACGGTTCGGGATTATCTTCACCGATTATAGTTCCCAGAAGAGAATCCTGAAGCAAAGTGCTCTTTGGTATAAGGATTTTATAGAAAAAACAAAACAACCTCAATAAGAAAGACTTTTCTGCTTTTCTCTGCTTAAAAAAACGACCTAAGAGGAGGCTCCGTTCACTCTTACGGAGAGGAGCAACTGACAAATTTATCTTGACAGACCGATAGAACCTATGCTACTTTCAAGCGGTTGGGGCTGTGGTGCAGTTGGGAGCACATCTGACTGGCAGTCAGAAGGTCGCGGGTTCGACCCCCGCCAGCTCCATTTTGCGGTTTTCTCTACTTTATTGTTGACGAATTTTCTTCTCAAGGCAGGATAGCTACTTTAACTGCTCGACCTTCCCTCATCATTTGCAATCCTTCTTCCAATCTTTCCAGAGGCAACTCTGCACTAATCAAAGGAGCGGCCTTCACTACCCCGGAAGCCAGGAGCGATAAGGCTTTTTCCACCGTACGTGGAGTATGATGAAATACTCCTTTAATAGTCAAGTCGCCATAATGGAGACGATCTGTATTCAACGAGACTGTCGTTCCTTGCGGGGGACCTCCAAAGAAGACGATCCGCCCTCCTTTTCGGACCAGTTCCAGGGATAGTTCCCAGACCTGAGGTAATCCGGCCGATTCAATCACTACATCTGCACCCCGTCCCTCCGTCAGTTCTTCTACCCGGCTCACCGGGTCTTCGGTCTCGGCATCTATCAAATGGCTGGCCCCCAGTTCTCCCGCCACCGTCCATCTTTCATCTTTTAGTCCGATAACAATAGTCTGCCGCGCTCCCCGGTGAAGAGCCAGTTGTAAATGCATAAGGCCGATGGGCCCGGTACCTCCGGCAATAACTACCGTATCGCCCAGTTGGATATCTGCCGCTTCGCTGCCCAGGATTACACAGGCCAGGGGCTCGACGAGAGCCGCTTCCCGGTAAGAGAGACCAGGGGGGATAAGGTGGACATTCTGCCGGACAATCCGGGCCGGCACCCGAATATACTCAGCGAAAGCCCCCCAATTAAAGAAGATATTCTCACAAAGATTATGTTTTCCCCGCTTGCAAAAAAAGCAGGTATTACAGGGGGCAGAATTAGCCGCCACCACCCGCATCCCTTCCGAAAAACAGTTCACATCCTTTCCTACAGCAGCTATATCCCCGGCAAACTCATGTCCAAAGACAGACGGAGGAGTAAGAAGGTGGTGTCCTCTCTTAAAAGTCTTTACATCCGTGCCACAGGTCAGGGCAACCTTCACTTTTACCAGGATATCTCCCGGACAGATTGAGGGAACCGCTATCTCCGCGATTTCCACTTTACCGGGTCCCCGGTAAAGTACCGCTTTCATCTTCGCCTGCACCATCTCTTTGCTCTTCCTCGTTATCGTTTAATTTCTTTGCTTATATCTGAGGGATACAAGTAAAGATAAAACGGGCCGGGATATTAAAGCTCCTCGATGGATTCGATTCCTTCCGGTTGGGGAAGATAGTAACGAACGGGAAGGACAGAGCCATTTTCTTTGAGCCTTTTCCTCACCCGTTTATTCTTGATGACCGAGTGTTCTATCGAGACATCGTCTTCAATAAAGGAACCGTATATATAACTTGTTCCCTTTATAGTAACATGGTTACCAATGCGAGTGGGATAATGATCGCTGCCGGTTATATTAACTGAGGATTCTATCCGGCACTTCTTCCCGATTTTTACATCTCCCTTTACGATATCGCCTTTGAGTATCTCGCTTCCCGGACCTATCTTCATAGTCTGGTGAGGATAGGTACTTAAAGAAACGCTCTCCCCGATAGTCACATTTTTGTCCAATTCAATGTTTCCATAGAGAACACTATTCTTCTCGATGCACACTCCCCTGTTTAATCTTACTCCTTTATGAAGATAAACCCCTTTTCCAATGACGATATCAAGAGTCCCTTCCTTTCTGTCAAGCTCCAGGATTCTTTCTACTACTTCGTCAGCTACAAAGAAGTCTTCTCTATTTTCTATGGTAATAATATTTTTTAGTTTATCATATACCCGGTTACGGGCAATGGCTCCCATATCCTTCCAGACCGATTTGATATTGAAGGCTAAAACCACAGTATGGTCCAGGGTACTGGAGGCTCCTACCAAGAGACCGTAACGGTTAAAAATGGAGATTAATTCAGGAAGATAAAACTCTCCCTGAATATTGTCTGCAGTCAGCTCTTTTATATGTTTCCTCAGTTTATCCCCTTTAAAAGCATAAACTCCGCTGTTAAATTCCTTTATATTCAGCAACTCATTCCGGGTAAATTCATATCGCCGGTCATTGAAATTTACGGTATAGATACCTTCTAAACCAAGGATATCTTTATATTCTATCACTTCCATAACCTTACCGCTGTTATTTCCCGGCTCTCTGATCACCCGACCGTAGTAATTATCCTCTGCCTTCCCTTTATATAGAGCCGTTAGGACCATCATGTCAAAACTGGACTTTTCAAATTCTTCTTTAAATTTCCGGACTGCTTCTGCAGTTATCAATCCCATGTCGCCGGGGAAAACATAGATATCTCCCTCATATTGCTTGCCTTTAAGAGCTTCCAAAGCAACTTGTAAAGCATGACCCGTTCCCTTTTGCTCTTTCTGACAGACGAAAGCCGTACTAGGTCTCTTTCCGATTTCCCGGGCGACTTCATCGCCTTTCATCCCTACCACTATTATCTCATTACGATTATCCAGCCCCTCCGCAACAACATTGGCTACCCTTAAAACCGTGGGTACTCCCCATATCTTATGGAGCATTTTGGAAGTTTCCGATTTAATTCTTTTTCCGTGCCCGGCAGCAAGGATAACCGATATTGCTTTGGAAGTAAGGTCTATTTCAGAATCTAAATCCCCAATCGTTTTCAAGACCTTCTCACTGTTATTATTTTTCTTAGCCATTCCCTTCGTCATCTTTTCCCCCGGCACTATCAACATTGTCAACAAGAAAACTTCGTAACCACAAGATTTCATACCTTCCTGAGGCGAACAGGGTATTACCACAAGATTGTTATCTTTATCACCGCAGAGGTCGCTGAGTTCGCAGAGATTACTCTTTTTAATTTATAGATATAATTTTCATTTTCTCGGCGCTCTCGGCGGTTAATGGTTTATACTTTACTATACTTAAATAAACCACAGAGAACACAGGGAAAATCTCCGTGCTCTCTGTGGTTTTATCTGAACCTTCTTTATAAGTTTTTGGCATTACCTATCCCTGCCGCTTCTCTCTCTTCTGCTGTCATCTCGTACACCTTACGCAGGAGAGCCGCTTCAGCCGGGCTTTGTTCTACCTTCCTTCGAGCCATAATCTTCTTAGCATTGGCAATAGCTTTCTCCGGATCGTGCTCAACGAACTCCTTACCACCGCCCCAACTGAAGGAGGGAAGATACTTAGGAGGAAGACCGCCTCCAAAGACATTAGCGGCCACGCCGATTACGGTACCTGTATTCAGAAAGGTGCCGATGCCTACCTTGGTATGGTCAGCAATAAAACAACCGACTTTAATCTCCCCGGAGTTTATTAATTCTCCCTTGACGTAAAGCTTCACCTCACCATAGTTGTTCTTTAAATCACTATTGGTGACTATCGCCCCCAGGTTTACCCATTCGCCCACATAGGCATGTCCCAGGAACCCGTCATGGTGTTTGTTGCTATAGGCTTGCAGGATAGATTCTTCCAGTTCCCCGCCGATACGGCAAACTTTTCCAATGCTGCAACCTTCCCGAAGTTTAGCTCCGTCAATAATGGCACTCTCCCCGACAAAAGCCGGTCCATCAATGATCGAAAAGGCGCGAATTTTAGCCTTCTTATCAATGTAGATAGGTCCCTCTTCCAGGTTAAGAACCACTCCGGCTTCTACTATGCGGGCACCCTCTCCGACATAGAGTTGAGACTTGTCTCCATAAATAGCAACTCTCTCATCGAGGAATCCTTCCACTCTTCCCCCACCCAGAGCCTGATAATCATCTTTAATTGCTTCAGCATTATGCTTCACCAGGTCCCAGGGATAGGAAATAAGGAGAACATCTATTTCCTTGGTTTCGGGTATCCCCTTTAAAATACCGGCACTTAGCCTTGTTAAATCTTCACCGCTATCATTAAGAACCTTTTTCACCGTCTCTGATTTCAAACGGGCATAGACAACTGTTTCCCCTTGCACGCCAACCTCTTCCGGCCCATTGAGAGGAATATTTTTAGATAGGTCACTCCGGGCCAAAATCCTTCCGTTAAGGAAGAGGCAATCTTCCTCTCCCAAAGCCTGAGCATCGTTGACCGAGGCCGCACTTACTTGCTCTTTAACCGTATCGCTCAGATATCCCCGGCAAACTATATGCACCTTCGACTCCGGGTAGGCTTGCTCTATCTTCTCCCGGAGCGAGCTCATTCCACACCTCAGCTCAAAAACCGGTCTGAGATAGACTAATGGAAGAAGATTATCAGAACGGTCATCCTCAAAAATACAGATATTTTTAGACACCATTTCCCTCCCTCTTCTTGAATATAATCCCCAGGCAAACACAGATAGTTACAGAAAATCGAGACCTTTACCCAATTACCGCTAAGATAGCAGAGAAAACAAAAATCATCTTTAAGCAATCTCTGCGGTAAAAATAAATGGAAGGTGTTTATCAATGTTTATCTGTGATTTCTAAGTTTTTTTGTTATTTCTTCTTCTTTAAAAGATCTGCCATCTTCTCTACATGCTTGTAATAATCTTTTCTCTTCAACCTTGCGCCTGCTTCCTCATCAATGATAACTATCGCCTGACGATGAAGTTGCATCATAGAGGCAGTAACCTCCGCCGTTATCGGTCCTTCCACTGCCTTAGCTAAAACTTCTGCTTTCTTAGCTCCATTGGCCAGGAGAAGACAGATTCTCGCCTCCATTATCGTTCCCACCCCCATGGTAATGGCATACTTAGGCACATTATCAATGTTCTCGAAGAAACGGGCATTATCCTCTATCGTTTCTTGAGTTAAGGTTTTCACCCGGGTGCGAGAACCAAGAGAGGAACCAGGTTCATTGAAAGCAATATGTCCATCACCTCCAATGCCCAATACTTGCAAATCTATCCCCCCGGCTTCAACGATCATCTTCTCATATTCCTGGCAAAAAGCTTCCGGGTCCTCAGCCATCCCATCGGGAACATGAACTTTCTTTTTATCAATATTAATGTGATTGAACAGGTTCTCATCCATAAAGTAGTGATAGCTCTGCTCATGATCAGGAGCCAATCCACAGTATTCATCCAAATTAAAAGTGGTCACCTTAGAAAAATCTAACCCTTCCTCCTTGTGCATGCGGATAAGTTCTTTATAGAGACCAACCGGGGTGCTTCCCGTCGCCAGGCCGAGAACAAAGTTCTCCGGTTTCTTTTTCATCTCCTCAGCAACGATCTCTGCACCTTTACGACTTATTTCCTCATAATCCTTTTCAATAAATACCTCCACTTATCTTTCCTCCTTTTATGAGCACATCATCCGCCTTAGGCGGATGATAAGTGCGAATTATCCCGATAGCTATAAGAAAATTTAGAATAAATCTTCTCTCCTGGAAATCGCATAGCGATTTCAGGGACTCAGTCCCGGAAATCCTTCGGATTTCACGGGGGCAGCGTTTTGCTACCGGGCAAACTCAGCTCAGGCAGACAACTTATGTTCGCTCACCTCGTTCGTGCTCCATAAGTTACGGCTTCATTTGACTTTCAGAGGCGCCCCACGCTCCTCTGCCTGCTGTAATATATCATATTTTTACTAACTTAAGCAACAAAAAAATTTATAACCAGAGAGTTTAGAGCAGAAGAATAGAGTAAAAAACATAAATCTTTTCTCCAGGCCTTATGCAATTGTTATGCCAACGATACCCCGCAAGACCAGGATTACGGACCGTACCTGAGCTTCCTCATAGAATTACTTAACCTCATAGAGAAGAGGGACTTCCTTGCAATCGGGAAAATGCGGGCACTTGATGCATTCACTCCAGATCTTATGAGGC
>JAADIA010000059.1 GCA_013151555.1 Nitrospirota bacterium
ATAATGGAGATGTTTAAATAATTAAGTGAACCGGCCCCGGAATTTACAAAACCTTTTGATGCCTACACCTATAGAGTGGACTTAAATCTGGAGTCCCAAAATAGCCGAGGCAAAAAGAGAAAGAGGAACCGCCCTATTATGCTTTTCATCACCTACATAGGCGATTGAGAAGAAATTATCAAGATGAAAGATTCGACTCCTATATCTTCTCTCATAGTTATCTTAAGAGTTTGTCAATAGTGTAGACCTGACCCTGCTGGCTTTGTGTCTATGCATAAATATAAAGAAATTAACTGGTTACAAAAATATATAACGGAGAGGCCGGGATTTGAACCCGGGGTGGAGTTGCCCCCACAACTGCTTAGCAGGCAGCTGCCTTAAACCGCTCGGCCACCTCTCCCATGTATTAGTGAATAGTGCTTGGTTATTAGTTACTGTTTACCGGTTCGGAATATGTTCTTTCCGGCACCTTGTTTTATACCAGAAATTGGCGAAAAAAGCAACCAAAATCCCCCCCAGCCCCCCTTTACCAAAAGGGGGAGACGAGGGGGCACGATTTGCTGAAAGGGGGGAGAGGCGGTTATTGTAAAGTATTTTTCATATTTATTGTAAAGCTTGCCGTCCGGGGAGAGAGCTATCTCAGGGAGGAAGAAGAAAAACCAGCAAGATAGGTCTTTAAGAAATTCTTTCTCACAAGAATTTCTTCCTCTCGGCAGGAGGAGGAAACCTTTAGAAGGGAAGAGGAGAAACCCGGCTGATGAGGATTAGATATCCAATACTTTTTGTATCTTTCTCCGGCGGACCCAGCCCAGGAGAAGACCGCCCAGCAGAATCCCAAATGATGCCGGTTCCGGTATTGGCAACGACTCGGTGAGGAGTCCGGAATAGTCGGTTAACGAAGAGGCCCGGATACTTGTGGCGGGATCGAGGCCCGGGATCACGATGCCGGCCAGTTCCGCCGTGTTTGCAAAGTCCACGGTAACAGAATCGATTGTGCCCCCTCCGTAGTATTCAAAGTATGGGCTGAAGGTGGTGCCAAAATATTTATTGTCCGTTGAAGCACTCACATGTAATGCCGTTTGGATACCAAAGGGAGTTCCGTAGGTGAAATGGAACGGGATGGTGACCGTGGGGCCGTTCTGGGTTCCGGTAACCTGGAAGGGGCCGGAGCTCAGGTTGGTTGAGTAGTTTAACAAGGAGGTACCGTTACTGCTGCTGCTGGGGTTAAGGTTAACCATCAGGGCTACCGCGGCAAAAGCATCGCTGGTCACCAGGTTAGCACTGGTATCCAGCACCGTGGTGGTCCCACTGAGGTCAAAACTCAGTTGCATCGTTCCCATACTACCGGTCAAGCTGGGATTCGTAACCGTCCAGTGCTCGTTAAATTTAGTTCCGCTCCATCCCCCCAGGGCAGCCGGCCCCTGCAGATAAATCCGGGATTTGAGGGTCCCGAAGTCCGCGGTTCCTTGTCCGTCAAGCGTCCCGGGGGTAGTAAAGTTAGTATTGGTTTCATAGTGATGGGTGTTGGTGATCGTGACCGGCCCGTTGAGCACATCATCGGAATAGAACGGGTAATTGCTCCCCAACTGCCCCTGGGTGGAAATATTGGTATAGGTGTCGGTCCCCGGGTTTACGGCTACAGCCGAGGATTCAAAAGTAAGCAATCCGCCCATGAGAACGATTGCTGCTGCCACTGTAATTGCTCTATTTATCATAACTCCTCCTGTTAACATTGTAATTGGCAGGCACAGGCCAATTTGAGTTCCGGGAAAAACCGATTCAATCTACTACTATACAAGAAATTAACTTATAGGTTGGCGTTGATCAATCGTGAATAATAGCTATAACTTCTCGTACCTCCTTTTTCTTTTATGTACGTAAATTACTGCAATTTTCGTGCCAGTTTCTCTCCTCCTTAAAAACTTTTTTACTTAGCCATGGCAAGTAATTACATCACAAAAACTTATAAGGACGAAAATTCCTGCCCCCTCTGGATAGCATCCCGCCCTTCATGTGCCTAAACGTTCAAAAAAATGCACATCCGCATCCTCAGCAAACAGGAAGGATTGATGCTAACTCGCTGTCACGCAGCAAATTAACTTATATGTTGTTTTTTATCAACAGGAAGGAACTAATCTCACAGGAGAAGAACTCTGGACAAATAACCCTGCCCGTTCATCTCCAGAGATTTGCCCCTGAGGGCAGGAGCCAAGTCGAGGGACGAAAAATCCTGTGGTCGGTGGTTGTGAAAAATGGTCGCTGCTGCCCCTATTAAAATGGCGGAGGGCGAGGGATTCGAACCCCCAAGGGCTTGCGCCCGGCGGTTTTCAAGACCGCTGCCTTACCGTTAGGTCTAGCCCTCCGGTCGGTTTTATAATATAGAATACCCTTGCCTTCAACCTTTTCCCGGGAGGGGAAAAAGAGGGATTTACTTTAATCCTCTTTGCTTATCTTCTCAGTTCCTCCCATATAGGGTCTCAAGGGTTCGGGGATAATTACGCTTCCGTCTTTTTGCTGGTAGGTCTCCAGGATAGCCACGACGGCACGGGGCAGGGCTACTCCCGAGCCGTTCAGGGTATGGACGAATTCTGCTTTGGTTCCTCCCGGGGGCCGGTAGCGAATTTGGGCGCGCCGGGCTTGAAAATCTCCGAAGCTGCTACAGGAGGATACTTCCAGGTAACGCCGTTCTCCGGGGGCCCAGACTTCGATGTCATAGCATTTAGCGGCTGCAAAACTGATATCGGCCGTGCAGAGGCTGAGCACCCGGTAGTGAAGCCCCAGCGCTTGTAAGACTTCTTCCGCATCCCGGACCAATTTTTCCAGTTCTTCCCCGGAATCCTGAGGAGGAACGAATTTCACCAGTTCCACCTTGTCGAACTGGTGAATGCGGACCAGGCCCCGGGTATCTTTCCCGTAAGAGCCGGCTTCCCGGCGGAAGCAAGGGGTATAGGCACAGTAATAAAGGGGCAGGTCCTCGGATTTGAGAATTTCCTCGCGGTGCATGTTGGTGAGAGGAACCTCTGCCGTAGGAATGAGGAAAAAGTCATCTTCCTCGCACCGGTACATGTCCTCTTCCAGCTTGGGAAGTTGACCGGTCCCCACCATACATTCGCGTTTGACGATAAAGGGGGGAGAGATCTCAGTATATCCATGTTTTTGGGTATGTAAATCCAGCATAAAGCTGATCAGGGCTCGTTCCAATCTTGCTCCCCAACCCCGGTAGAGGGCAAAATGGCTGCCGGAAAGTTTGGAGGCCCGGGGAAAGTCAATGATCCCCAGGTCCCCGGCCAGGTCCCAGTGAGAGCGGGGAGAAAAATCAAACCGGGGTTGTTGGCCCCATTGCCGCACCTCTACATTATCCCGGGGACTTTTTCCTACCGGTACAGTTTTATGGGGTATATTAGGGATAAGAAGGGATTTTTCCCTTATTTTTTCGTTAAGCTGACCTACTTTGGCATCGAATTCCTTGATTTTTTGGGCAACAGCTTTCATCTCCCGGAGCTCTTCCCGGGCTTCTTTCCCTGCTTTTTTCAGTTTACCTATCGTTTCAGAGACGACATTGCGTTGGTGCTTGAGTTCCTCTACCTGAGCAAGTAAGTCCCGCCTCTCTTTATCCAGTTGGAGAAGTTTATCTATCTCCACTTCTGTGTTGCGATTGTTAAGAGACTCTTTGACGACCGGCACATTCTCGCGGATAAACTTTAGGTCTAACATGGTCACCTCGATATAAAAATTGGAAAATGTAAATGGTAAGTTTTAAGTCCTGCCCCTCCCGCTCTTTACAACCTTGTTTCCTCCTCGACCTCTATCCGGCTTCCCTTAATGCCCTTAAACAAAAATAGCAGGTAAATCAGAATATAAAGGGGAGCAAGATAAGGGATGGCCGCTCCTGCCAGTTGCACCAACAGCACTAAGGTTGTGGGGGGAATGAGCGCAAAGATGCCGATGTTCAGCAGGTCTTTGTACTCTAATCCGGACCGGGTCAGGTCTCTTATGATCAGAGAAGAGAGGCTAAAGAAAAACAGATGGACCGTTTTGGCAATGAGGTAGTAGAGAAAGAGCGGAATAATCAGCAAAGGAAGCAAGCGGGAAATTGTCCCCTGCCATTTCTTTATGCTTTCATAAGTCACCGGGACCGCTTTCTTGTCAAAGGTCAACAAGACAAGCTCTCCTCTTTCCGCATCTCCCCGCCGCAGGGCAAAAAACTTGACCTTGGAAAGGTCTTCTTCCCTGGTCTCTGCGGCTCCTCCGGGCTTGGTATTCTTAAAGATCAATTTATCCTTCGTCAGGAGAAGGCCGTCTTGATACTTATCCAGATTGGGAATCTGGCCGGTGGTATCGATAATGAAGGTGACTTCTTCTTTCCCGTTCCCCTCTCCCAAGTCCCACTTGCGCACGAAGGGTTCCTTGGCAGAAGTGGAGACCTGCCCATTCTCTATCTTAATCTCCTCCGGCAACATTGCCGCTACCGTCGCCGCTCCATTGGCATTTATCCATTCCCGGGCTTTCTCCAGCTCCTGGCGCAGGACAAAGGTATATTTTATAGATAAAAGGGCACTGAAGAGAAGCAAAAAGACAACCAGATATCGGAAACTCCGGCCCAGGGGTTGAGAAACAATCTTCCGGTAAGCGCTAGGCTGGAAGCTGATAGTCAGGTTTTCCCAAAAACTTATCTTAGGCATTTCCATCTCTCTATTCGGCATTATTTATATCCTATAAATAGCCACAGTATACCGGCTTATCTCGCGCGAGATAAGCCGGGTTATCCTTTAATCACTCCCAGGGGCCTCATTTTAGCCACCTTGCGGGAAAGGCCGGCCTGGTGGACAACCTCCACGACCTCATTGATGTCTTTATAAGCTTCGGGAGCCTCTTCAGCCAGGGTATTCCGGCCCTGGGAACGGACGACGATACCTTTCTCCTCCATCTCCCGGAGCAGGGACCTCCCCCGGGTCCTCTTAATAGCCTGATGACGACTCATTACCCGGCCGGCCCCGTGGCAGGTTGAGCCCCAGGTCTCCTGCATGGCCAGCTCCGTTCCCACCAGGACATAAGAGTTAGTTCCCATATCCCCGGGGATAATTACCGGCTGGCCAACCGGTTTATATCTCTCCGGCAAATGGGCATGACCGGGAGCAAAAGCCCGGGTAGCTCCTTTGCGGTGGACGAAGAGTTTTCGTTTCTCCCCCTCGACGGTATGTTCCTCAAACTTCCCGATATTATGGGCCACGTCATAGACGAGTTCCATGCCCAGGTCTTTCGGGCCCATACGGAGCGTTTTCATGAAAACCTCCCGCGTCCCGTGCATCAGGCACTGGCGGTTGGCCCAGGCATAGTTGGCGGCACAGGCCATAGCGGCAAAGTAATCTTTCCCTTCCGGGGAACTTAAGGGAGCACAGGCCAGTTGGCGGTCGGGAAGCCGGATCCCGTATTTTTGAACGGTTCCACCCATAGTTTTCAGATAGTCATCGCAGACCTGGTAGCCAAAACCGCGGGAACCGGAATGAACCATTACCGTGATAGCTCCCTTTTCCAAACCGAAAACGGCCGCCACGCGGGCATCATAAATCTCTTCGATAACCTGGATTTCCAGGAAATGATTCCCGGAGCCCAGGGTCCCTTGCTGTTTATACCCTCTCTCCAGGGCTCGGGGACTGACCTTGGAGGGGTCGGCTCCTGCTAAACAGCCTCTCTCTTCCGTAAAATCTATATCTTCCTCGAATCCATAACCGCTTCTAACGGCCCATTGCGCCCCTTCCCGCAGGACTTTTTTCTCTTCCCGGGAACTTAGCTTCAACTGCCCGTGCGAGCCTACCCCACAGGGGATATGGGTAAAGAGAGATTCGACGAGATTCTTTAATTTATCCTTAATATCCGCCAGCGTCAAGTTTGTCCGCAGGAGCCGGACACCACAGTTGATATCGTAGCCGATCCCTCCGGGTGAGATGACGCCGTCTTTTATGTCGGTAGCCGCCACCCCGCCGATACAAAAACCGTATCCCCAGTGAATATCCGGCATGGCCAGAGAATATTTGACAATGCCGGGAAGATGGGCAACGTTGGCTACCTGCTGGAGGGACTGTTCCCCTTTAATATGCCGCAGGAGCTTCTCATCGGCATAAATCAGGCCGGGAACCCGCATCCCTTTCCGGAAACTTTCGGGGATACGCCAGCGGTAAGCATCTATCCTTTCCAGGGGACCGGACCATTTTTCAGACATCGAAGATTACCTCAGCCTTCCATCCTGTTTCATCATGGTCAATTTTTAAATTATGGTAGGTAACGGCCTTGATTTCCGTTTTCAGTTGGGGTAGGGAAGCAGAAAATTTCTCTCCCCAAACTTCTGCCTCGAGATACCGGTCATCCATCCTCTTAATCTTGAACTTTCCCGGGAGAAGCGCACCGGAGGTAAACAGATAAAGGAGTTCGCTTAAGAAGCGCACCAGCAGTTCTTCCCGGTCAGGAGCTTCCACCTCCAGGGAACGATGAAGATGGGGCCTTATCTGTTCGAGGTCGGTTATCTGGGCAAACATGGCCGCGGCGGCATTGGCGAAGAGCTCTTCCCGGGTCTCCCCGAACACGCGCAGACCCAGGTCCGCCGTGTGGTTGATAATTTCGTAATTTCGCTTCATGCTGTTAACCAGCGCACCTGCAATGATCTAACAGGCACAGAGTTAAGAAAAATCCGAAATGCTAAATCCGAAACTCGAAACAAATTCTAAATCCTAATTCTCAAAATTCCAAACCGGGTTTTGGTCCTTCGCATTTCGGTCATTTGAGTTTGTTTCGTATTTCGGGCTTCGAATTTCGAGCTTCTATATACTCCGCCTTCCTGACTATTCGCTTATGCTGGCCGGCTGGGCTCCGGGAATGGTAATGACCATCCGCAGGTCCTTAACCTCAAAGTTGAGGTTTTCCAAATCCAGATTTTCCGGTAATTCTCGAATAGAATAGATGTTTTCTCTCGGGACGCCCACCACCTTATCGATCTTGTCTATATGAGGCTTGGCTTCTCCCTTCACCAGGTAATAACTCTTCCCCTTAGCTTTAATCCAGGCATCTTTCATCTCCAGGACAATCCCTACGAAGACCCTTACTCTCTGTTCGAAAAAATACCGTTTAAATCTTATCTTCACTTTCTTACCGGTAAACATTTTCCCCACCTCCTTCCCGTCCTGTCCGTTCAAATTAAACCGCGGATTTAGCGGATTATTTTAAATTCGAAGCACGAAATACGAACAACCAAAACAACGTTTAGATTTTTGAAAATTTGAATTTAGGATTTGTTTCGAGTTTCGGATTTCGAGTTTCGGATTTGTTTCGCAAACTTTGTGCCTTTGTGCCTTTGTATCTTTGTGCCTTTTCTAAAAAATTAGTGTTATTCACTTACCACTCGCGCTACTCCCACCACCTCATCTTTCCCCCCCAGGTTTATCAGACGCACTCCCTGGGTGTTGCGGCGGATGACCCGGATCGGCTCCACGGGCATGCGGATAACCATCCCCCGAGAACTAATGAGCATCAACTCATCCTTGTCTACCACTTTTTTGATGCCGACCACTAAGCCGTTTCTCTGGCTGGTTTTAATGTTGATAACCCCTTTGCCGGCCCGGCCCTGGGGACGATACTCCGAGAACAAACTTCTCTTCCCGTAGCCATTAGCCGTAACCGAGAGGAGGGTAGCTTCCTCGTCTACAATCTCCATCCCGACTACCCGGTCATTCTTATCCAACTTTATCCCTTTTACCCCCCGGGCAGTCCTTCCCACCAAACGCACCGCTTTCTCCAGGAAGCGAATGGCTTTTCCCTGCTCCGTGGCCAGGATTATTTCCTGTTCCCCTTCCGTGAGCTTGACCTCAATCAAGCGGTCCTTATCATCCAGGGTGAGACCGATAATTCCTCCCGCCCGGGGATGGCTATAGGCAGTCAGGTTAGTCCTCTTCACCACGCCTCTCTCGGTAGCCATAACGAGAAAATGTTTATCATCGAATTCTTTCACCGGCAGAAAAGCCGTTACCTTCTCCTCCGGCTCCAGAGCCAGGAGGTTAACGATAGCTTTTCCTTTGGAGAGCCGCCCCGCCTGGGGAAGCTCATAAACTTTAACCCAGTGAATCCTTCCGGAATCGGTAAAGAAGAGGATATAATGATGAGTGGAGGCAATAAAGAGATGTTCAAGGAAGTCTTCTTCTTTGGTCCCGGCCCCGGTAACTCCTTTTCCGCCCCGATGCTGCTGACGGTAAGTGGAGACGGGCAGCCTCTTAATGTATCCGGTATGGCTGACGGTGATCACCATATCCTCCTCAGCAATTAAATCTTCCAGGGAGAAGTCCGTGATCGCATCTAAAATCTCGGTCCGGCGTTCATCGCCATACTTTTCTTTTACCTCCAGGAGTTCTTTCTTGATAACGCCCAGCAATTGTTGTTCGCTGGCCAGAATGGACTGAAGCCGGACGATATGCTTAATAAGGGCCAGATATTCTTCGTCTATTTTCTTTCTTTCCAGTCCGGTAAGGCGTTGCAGCCGCATATCCAGGATGGCCTGAGCCTGCACCTTACTCAGCTCAAATCTCTTCATCAGCTTCTCCCGGGCTTCGTTCGCTTCCCGGGATTCCCGGATGGTTTTAATAACGGCGTCCAGCTTATCGAGAGCAATCTTCAGCCCCTCCAGGATATGAGCTCTTAATTCCGCTTTTTTCAGGTCATACTGGGTTCGGCGCTTAACTACTTCCCGCCGATGTAAGAGATAATTCTCTAAACACTCCTTGAGAGTCAACACCCGGGGACGACCATCCACTATGGCCAGCATAATAACTCCCACGGTAACCTGCATCTGGGTGTGCTTATAGAGCTGATTGAGAACTATCTGGGCTTCCTCACCCCGGCGCAGCTCCAGGACAATCCTCATGCCGTCCTTGTCCGATTCATCTCTTAAGTCGGAAATTCCTTCTATTTTTTTCTCCCGGATGAGGGCAGCCATGTTTTCCAGAAGGTTGGATTTGTTTACCTGGTAGGGAATCTCGGTAATGACAATTCTTTCTCTCTCTCCGCCTTTCTGCACCGTCTCGACAGAAGCCCGGCCCCGGAGTTTAACCAGACCTTTCCCGGAACGGTAGGCTTCCTTGATCCCTTCCCGGCCACAGATGAGACCACCAGTGGGAAAATCGGGCCCGGGAATAATTTTGTTCAGCTCTTCCCAGCTTATTTCCGGCTCGTCAATCAACTTTATCAGGGCCTCGATAACCTCTCTCAGGTTATGAGGAGGAATATTGGTAGCCATCCCCACGGCAATCCCCGAGGAACCGTTCACCAGCAGGTTGGGAATCCGGGAAGGAAGCACTTTGGGTTCGGTAAGGGATTCGTCGAAGTTGGGCATAAAATCGACGGTTTCCCGGTCGATATCGGCCAACAGGTCTTCGCTTAACCTGGCCATGCGCACTTCGGTATAACGCATGGCTGCCGCCGCATCGCCGTCAATAGAACCGAAGTTTCCCTGCCCGTCTATCAGAGGATAACGGCAGGAGAAGTTCTGGGCCATACGTACCAGAGAATCGTAAACAGCCGAATCTCCATGTGGATGATACTTACCCAGAACCTCACCGACTACCCGGGCAGACTTTTTATAAGGTTTATTATTGGCTAAGCCTAAGTCCTGCATGGCATAGAGGATGCGACGATGCACCGGTTTCAATCCGTCCCGGACGTCGGGAAGAGCTCTGCCGACAATGACGCTCATGGCATAGTCCAGGTAAGAAGTTTTCATCTCATCTTCGATATAAATCGGCTTTACTCTTTCGTTGCGGGTATACATAAAATCTCCTCGTTTAAAAAAATCCGAAATACTAAATCCGAAACTCGAAACAAATCCCAATTCTCGAAATTCCAAACCTGGTTTTGGGCATTTGTATTTTGGTCATTTAAATTTGTTTCGTATTTCGTGCTTCGTGCTTCTAATTATTATGCCTTCTCTAAAAGCTATTAACTGAGACTGTTAATCAGATATCCAGGTTTCTCACCTCCGGGGCATGACGCTGGATGAACTGCCGGCGGGGTTCCACCTTGTCCCCCATGAGAATGGTAAAAGTGTCTTCGGCTTCCACCTTGTCCTCCAGGGTCACCTGGAGAAAGGTTCGGCGCTCCGGATCCATAGTTGTTTCCCAGAGCTGACTGGGGTTCATCTCCCCCAGACCTTTATAGCGCTGAACGTTCAAACCGCGCTTTCCCAGTTCCCGGACTTTATCAATGATATCTCCGGCCGCATAGAGGAGATGTTCCCGTCCGTTCTCCTCAAGCTTATAAAGGGGTTCGTTTTTTTTCTGAGGGTGAATCATCTTTTCCACGGCAATATCTTTACTCTCAACCCTCTTCAGGATTTCGCCAATCTCCCGGGATTCGGCAAACTCGATAATTTCGGCCTTATCTTCTTCTGCATTGTCCTTCCCTTCCTCAAAAAGGACCCGCTCTTTTTCACTATACAAGTAATGTTCTTCCCCCTCGCTCCCTTTCACCTTGTACAGAGGAAACTTCTTTGTCTTCTCGTCCCGAAGCTTTAAATATTCCTCAAACTTGACCCCTTTCCGCTCCACTATCCGGGCCAATCTTCCCAGGTCGGCCAGGGCCTTAATAATATCCTTAAACTGGGAGCTGGTAAAAGAACGGTCGTCCTCCAGCCGGACCAGTTTTGTCCCGTTCAACCCTAAATCCAGCACAAATTGATCGAACTCCTCATCGTTGCTGATGTAACGTTCCGCCTTCCCTTTCTTAACTTTATAAAGGGGAGGCTGAGCGATATAGATATAACCTTCTTCAATCAATTTATTCATCTGGCGGTAGAAAAAAGTAAGGAGGAGCGTGCGAATATGCGCTCCGTCCACATCGGCATCAGTCATAATGATGATTTTCCGGTAACGGGCTTTTTCAATGTTAAAATCTTCCTCCCCGATACCGGTTCCCAGGGCGGTAATTAAAGTGCGGATTTCCGTATTATTCAACATCTTATCTAAACGGGCTTTTTCCACGTTGAGGATTTTGCCTTTCAGGGGAAGAATAGCTTGAAACCGCCTGTCCCGACCCTGTTTGGCCGAGCCGCCGGCGGAATCCCCTTCTACAAGATAAATTTCACAAAGGCTGGGGTCCCGTTCCGAGCAGTCGGCTAATTTGCCGGGAAGCGAGGCTACGTCCAGGGCTCCCTTCCGACGGGTAAGTTCCCGGGCCTTCTTGGCGGCCTCCCGGGCCCGGGCTGCCACCAACCCCTTTTCGATAATCTTCCTGGCAACGCGGGGGTTCTCTTCAAAAAACTCTCCCAAGCCTTCGTTAACGATAGATTCCGCAATTCCCCGCACTTCGCTGTTGCCTAACTTTGTCTTGGTCTGTCCTTCAAACTGGGGGTCTGGCAATTTCACGCTGATAACGGCAGCCAGTCCTTCCCGGATATCATCTCCGCTGAGAGGTTTCTTGATATCTTTAAGCAGTCCTGATTTTTTCGCATAGTCATTGACCGTCCTGGTCAGAGCTGCTTTAAAACCGCTTAGATGGGTTCCTCCCTCATGGGTGTTGATATTGTTGGCAAAAGAAAAGATATTCTCGCTGTAACCATCGTTAAACTGGATGGCAATCTCTGCCTTGATTCTATCCTTATCTCGCTCGAAATATATCGGTTCCTTATGCAGGAGGTCTTTGTTCTTGTTCAGATGTTCAACAAAAGAGGAGATCCCCCCCTTATACTGAAACTGATGCTCCTTGCCGCTCCCCTCATCTTTGATAGTAATCGCAGCTCCCTTATTCAGAAAGGCTAACTCCCGGAGGCGGTTGGAGAGAATATCGAAGTTGAACTCTATCTCCGGGAAGATTTGTCGGTCCGGTTTTAAGGTCACCCGGGTTCCGGTCTTTTTTGTTTCCCCGATAACTTCCAGTTTAGTAACCGGCTTCCCCCGCTGGTATCTTTGCTGAAAGACTTTTCCTTCCCTCCGGACTTCCACTTCCAGCCATTCCGAGAGGGCATTAACCACAGAGACGCCTACTCCATGTAATCCCCCGGAGACCTTATAACTCTGGTGGTCAAACTTTCCTCCCGCATGGAGCATGGTCATGACCACTTCCAGGGCCGGCTTCTTCTGGGTCTTGTGTAAATCCACGGGAATGCCTCTCCCGTTATCAATAACGGTGACACTGTTATCCGCGTGGACGATTACATCTATATGATTGCACTGTCCCGCCAAAATCTCATCGATGCCGTTATCCACTACTTCATACACCAGCTGATGAAGACCCCGGGTAGAGGTATCCCCAATATACATGCTGGGGCGCTTACGCACTGCTTCTAAGCCTTCCAGCACCTTTATAGTGGTAGCATCATACTTCTCTTTGGCCATACTCTTTCCTCCTTGTCATCATCATTTAGCAGGATATCACAAAAAGCGCTGCTTTTCCGTAAGTAGGAGTCGGTTTTGCGACAACTTAATATTATTATGTCATATTACCTCCTCGCTGTCAAACCTTTTTTTGTTTTATAACCATCGGGCTTTTAAGGAGTTATCATGGATTAGCGCCCTACCTCATAAACAATAATAGCGGTTGCAGCTATCGCAGCCGTCTCCGACCTTAAGATGCGCGAGCCAAGGGAGATAGGCAGAAGTCCGGCTTTCCCGGCCCCGGCTACTTCCCCGGCAGAGAAGCCTCCCTCCGGCCCAATGAGAAGAAGGATTTTCTCCGGGGGAGATAACCTCTTTGTTAAAGCATCCCGAAAACTCTTCCCGTCACCTTCGTCTTCCCAGGAGATAATCTTCAAGTCAAAATCCCCGGCCGTTTCGAGAAGAGAAGCAAAGTCTCTAACTTCTGTAATTGTAGGTATTTGCACCCGACCGGATTGCTTGGCTGCCGCTTCGGCCAGACGCTGCCAGCGTTCCCGCCGGGCTTTACGCTTCGCTTCGTCCAGGTTAATCAAGCTTCTTTCCGTTCTCAGAGGAATTATCTCAAAGACTCCCAGCTCCGTACATTTTTGTACGACCAGGTCCATCTTGTGCGACCGGATTAAACTCTGCGCCAGGGTTATCTTCAAGGGAGACTCCTTTTTCCTCTCTGCGACCTTTTCTATCTGCACCTCCGCCTGAGCAGCAGAAAGCCGCTCTATCCGGCCCCGATATTCTCTTCCTTTTCCATCGAAACAGGTTACCTTTTCCCCCCTCCTCAGACGCAGGACGTTCCTCAGGTGATGGACTTCCTTTCCTTTAATAGTTATCTTATCTCCTGCCACATCCCCCGGAGAAATTAAGAACCGAATCATAAAAATTCTCCTCCTTAATCAATGAAGCACTTCTTTGTAAACTTTCAGGGTTTCAAGGGCGGCTTTTTCCCAGGAAAAATTTTTCGCCTGAGCTTGCCCTTTTCCGGCCAACTCTTCCCGGAAGCTCTCCTCAGAAAGGACCCGGTGCAAGCCTTTACCGATGGAAAGAGGAGATAGGGGATCAATGAATACCCCGGCGGAACCGACAACCTCGGGAAGGGAAGCTCTCCCGGAGACTACCACCGGAATACCGCAGGCCATCGCCTCTACCACCGGCAATCCGAACCCTTCATATAGAGAAGGAAGGACAAGGACCTGGGAGGCCTGGTAAAAGAGGGGCATCCGCTCCGGGGCAACTCCGGTAAAGCAAAGAATTTGGGCTCCTATCTTCAGCTTCTTTATTATCCGGGCGGAGGTCTTCCCCACCGGTCCGACCCGAACCAAGATAACCTCAGGCAAGATATCCCTCAGATAAGCCAAAGCCCGGAAGAGGTTAGGCACATTTTTCCTTCTTGATTCCGTACCCACATGAAGAATAATCTTTTTCCCGGCCGGGAGGTTCAGGGTGCTTTGGGCCTTTACCCGGCAACCCGGCTTAAAGCTTTCCCTGTCCACCCCATAATAGATTATCTTTACCCCATCTTCAGGTATTTGATAAAATCTTTCCAAATCTCTCCGGGTGGATTGGGAGATAGCAATAATTTTTGCCGCCCGGCTTAAGCCGGAATAAAGATATTTCCTCGCTAATAACTTGAGGAGATTTTCCCGGATTATTAACGGGGCAAGGTCGTGGCAGGTAATTACCGAAGGGTGAGTTTCCCGGACCAAAAAGGCCAGGTTCTGATTGGCAAAATGGAGCAGGTCATAATCCCCATAAGGCAGGGCCTCCTTTATCCTCATCCAGAACAAGGGTTTATTGTCCGCCAGCGGCACCTTATTTACCCGAGCAAGGACCCTTACCGTTTCCCCGCTTCGCACTTCTATCCTTCTCTCCGGGTAATTTAGATAGACGTGATCTACCGAACAGTGCAATTTAAGCCTTTCATAAAGGGAGTGTACATACCGGCCCATCCCCGTATGGGCCGGCTGGTCATTAACAATGGCGATTTTCATCCGGTTTCCCCCTTTATTCTTTTCCCCTTCAGGCTATCCCATAAGAACGCCATGCCCCCGATGGAAGCAACCACAAGCATGAAGAAATAGAGGATTATTGCCACAGACAAGATATCGGATTTAGAGTTAATGAAATCCTTAAAGAAATAAAGAAGCAGCCCTTCCCTGATCCCGATTCCGTTAATAGATATTGGCAGAAGGGTTGCAAAGTAGATGATGGGAATATAGATAAAGAACAGGCCCAAAGAGACATTTAGGGATAAAGATTTAAAGATATAATAATCCTTAATAATCATCGCGGCCTGAATTAAAAATGAATACAAAAGGGCGAGGGAGATAACCCGATAATCTTTATAAACAGCTAAATTATCAATAAGATTGCTCATCCTGGTCCTGGACAAGAGCCGGCCGATGGGACTAAAGGCTTTCAGCCGTTGATAATAGCTCTTTTTGAAAACTACAAGCAAAACCAGAATCATAAGAGATAACAGGATTAACACATAGAATCCGATAGTATATAATTGTTTATTTTTCTCAGCAAAGAATAAGGCAATCAAGACTAAAACCGCTAAGGAAAAGAGTCCGCTGGCCCGGGCCAGCAATATCGAATTTATTACTTTTGCCTTTGACCCTTCCCGGAAAGCATAAAGGGCCTTTACCGGATCTCCGCCGATAGACGTGGGCAGGAAGGATTGAGCAAAAATCGAGATAAAATGATATTTGCTTAGTCTCCCAAAGGGAACGGCAATTCGGTTTGTGGC
This sequence comes from Nitrospirota bacterium, assembly GCA_013151555.1. Lineage (GTDB taxonomy): Bacteria > NPL-UPA2 > NPL-UPA2 > NPL-UPA2 > JAADIA01 > JAADIA01. Next base: position 15,154 of record JAADIA010000059.1, read on the forward strand.
TAACAACAGCTTCCAGCGGATAATCGAAAAAAATGGCTGGGGGAGGACGGCAATTAAGAAGGCAAGGGAAAGATAAGATAAGTTCATCTCTTTCAAGGTTAAGATAATCTTACTTAACTCTACCCGATGAAAAAGGAGATATAACAAGGAGACGGCTAACACAACCCGACTTAAGATGAGCAGCCTTCTTTTAACCATTTTCTTTTCCTCTTATAATCCGGATTTCATCTCTCCGATCATTTTCTCCCCGGCTTTGAAGACAGCTTCGGGTGAAAGTCGGCTCAGGCAAATTCTTTCCCGGTGCAGACAACGGCGTCTGAGACCGACCTCCTTCAGGGTCCAACAGGGTCGGCAATCCAAATCCGGGCGGGCCACGAACCGGCCGTTTATCCAGGGGCGAGTGCGCACCTCATCAGTGGGCCCGAAAATACCCAGGGTAGGGACCCCCACGGCTGTGGCCACATGCATTAGTCCGGTATCGTTGCTGATAAAGAGCCGGCAAGAGGATATCAGAGCCGCCGTTTCCTTGAAATTGGAAGAGGGAGCTACAAGAATAGCTTCCCCGGGAAGAGCCTGCCCGGTCAATCCGGCCACCTCCGCCTTGAGACTTTCTTCTTCCGGACCCCCGAAGATGATTATTTTAGCCTTATATTCTTGCCCCAGAAGAGAAGCCAGCTGAGCAAAGTGCTTAGCAGGCCAGCGTTTATGAATCATCCCCCTTTCCGGGCTTGAGCCCGGATGAAATCCGACAATGAGACTGTCCGAGTTTAACTTATGGGCCCGGAGCCATTGTTGAGCAAAGTGTATATGCTCAGGTTCCAGAACAATATCCAGTCTTTTTTCCCACGCATCCGGAACTTTTATGCCTAACGGGCTCAACAAGGCCAGGTTCTGGTCCACATCATGGGCTCGGAGGTTAAGGGGAACGCGAAAATTTTGCAGAAAGGAAAGACTTCTTAAGGACTTATGAGGATAACAGTGCCCGATTCTTATCCCGGCGCCGCTGAGCCAACTGAGGAGGTTAAATTCCCTGCGGTTGGCCGGAAAGGCGGTAAGGCAGACATCAAAGTGAACAGATCTTATCCGCTGCAGGAGCCGGAATAGCCGGAAAAAAGAAGAAGGTCGTCTGGGGTCGAAAAAGTATATGCTGTCAAGATCGGGGTTCCCGGAGAGCAATTGTCGGGAACTTTCCCGGCTCACCATAACGGTTATTTCGGCTCCGGGGATATCCTGCCGCAGGAGTCTCAGGGTAGGGGTAAAAAGGAGCGTATTCCCCAAACCTTGAAGGCAGAGTATCAATATCTTCTTTACCGCCGGCTTTGGGTTTTCCAAAAGTTATTTCCCTTTACCCCAACCGCCGCAGGAGAGCATAATCTTTTTTCTCCTCGGATATTCTGGTGACCATCTCCCCCAAAAAACCCATGGAAACGAACTGGATTCCAAGGACCATGAGGAGAACGCCCAGGATGAGCAGGGGATAACGTCCCAGGATAGACCCAAACCGGAACCTGATTATAGATAGATAAAGATTGATGCCGAAACCCGTTAGGGTAAGCAAGAATCCGATCATCCCGAATAGATGCAGGGGCCTTTTCATAAATTTGGCCAGGAAAAGGATGGTCAGCAAATCGAAAAAACCCCGGTGGAAACGTCCCAGTCCGTACTTCGTCTTCCCATACTTTCTCTTCCGGTGCTTTACCTCGAGTTCCCCAATCCGGTACCCGGCCTGATGAGCCAACACGGGAAGGTAGCGGTGCAACTCCCCATAAACTTTAATATCTTCCGTTACCTCCCTTCGATAAGCTTTAAAACCACAATTGAAATCATGAATCCTTATGCCGGTAAGAAGGGAAGTAACGCTATTGAACAGCCGGGAGGGAAGCGTCTTGGAGAGGGGATCTTGCCTTTCCCGTTTCCACCCGGAGACCAGATCGTATCCTTTGTCTATCTCCTTCAGGAACTTAGGTATCTCGCCGGGGTCATCCTGCAAGTCGCCGTCCAGGGTAATAATAATCTCCCCCTGCGCTTCCCGGAAGCCTGCAGCTAAAGCCGCAGCCTTGCCATAGTGTCTTCTCAGCTCCAGGACCTTGACCCGGTCATCCCGGCGGTGCAAATCTTCAAGCAGGGGACGAGATCCGTCCCGGCTTCCATCATCGATATAGATAATCTCGTAAGTTACGCCCAGTCCGTCCAGCACCGTTACCGTTTCCCGATAAAGCTCCGGCAGGCTCTCCTTCTCGTTGCAAATTGGGATTACTAAGGAAATCTTTTTCCGGGCCGAGACTTTTCTTCCTTCCCTCTTTTCCTCTTCCTTCTCCCGCCACGTCATGTTCAAACTCCGGGCCGAGCCGGGAATGCAACTCCCAGCCATAAAGCATCTTAACACTTTCTTACTGTACCTTCAAGACCACCAGGGTTATATCATCCCGCTGAGGGACTCCGCCCGTAAACTTCGTTATCTCCTGGTCAACTCTCTCTACCAGGACAGATGCTTTATCTTTCCCCTCGGCTAACGAATCCTGGCGGACTATCTCCAGCAGTTGCGGGAACCCGAACTCCTCGTTGTTTTTGTTCATGGCCTCGGTTATCCCGTCGGTATAAAGGACAAGGGTATCCCCGGGAACAAGCTCAATCTCGCCCTGGTCCAGGGTCTCATCAAAGAAAGAGCCCTCATCCAGACCCAAAGCTATCCCTCCTTTATCCAGGAGTTCGTACCGCTGTTCTTGCCCATGAAAGAGAATAGACGGATCGTGACCCGCCCGGGCATAATTTAAAGTTCTCTTTTTTACGTTCAGGACAAGATAGAAAAGGCTCACGAACATATCATCTTTTATATCTCTATAAATAGACCGGTTAACCCGGGAAAGAACCTGGGCTGCAGAGCTTTTCCCTTCCGCCTCGGCCCGGAGGATACTCCGGACCATCGCCATAATCAAGGCCCCGGGAACCCCTTTCCCGGAGACATCGGCAATGACCAGGCCCCATTCGTCTTTGCTGACCTCAAAGTAATCATAATAGTCTCCCCCCACCTCTGTCGCCGGCCGGGCCAGGGAAGCAACCTCAAACCCTTCAATCCGGGGAGCTTCCTTGGGTAAAAGGAACCGCTGGATATCCCGGGCAATCTGGAGCTCCCGTTCCAGGCGCTCTTTCTCTGAGAGGGCTTGATATAATTTAGCACTGTTAATAGATATAGCAGCTTGATTTCCCAGAGCATGGAGGAGGGAATCGTCAACTTCGCTGAAGAGTTCGTCTTTTTCCTTATTTATCAGAGCAATAACCCCGACAACTTCTTCCTTGACCTTCAAAGGAGCAACCACCATAGTCTTAACCTGGAGAAAGTCCGCACTGATTTCCGGGGTGCGCGGGTCCCGCAGAGCATCTTTGATGAGAATAGAGCGGCCGGTTGCCGCAACCTGGCCGATCACGCCTTCGCCCACCTTAATACGGTCTGCCTTGAACTTCTCCATGATAAATCTTGCCCTGGTAGTGGCCTTATCTATGGTTTTATGCAAAGGAGGGAAAAGACCCTCTACCACATCTACCGTCAATTCTTTTTTATCATCACTGAGGAGGAAAATAGCCCCGGCCTTCGCCTGCGAGCTGGCCATCACACAGTTCATAATCATTTTTAAGACCTCTTCCAGATTAAAGGCATCATGTAAAGCGGCTCCGATTCTGCCCAAAAATGAGAGGATTACTTCCTTCTCCCGGACAAGATTGGCCTTCGTCTTCTCTATCCGGCGAAAAGCCAGGATGACTCTCCCGTAGACAACCAGGAGAAACCCCAGATAGATAAAGAGTTGCAACATTGCCTGAAAGCTTCCCGGCCGCCAGAGAGCCATAAGGAACCAGAGAGAGAAGATGACGGTCAACCCTCCTTTAGCAGGATGGTCCCGACGGAGAACAAAAGTAATAAAGGTTATTGCCAAAGCTACCTGCCAGAGTTTTACTCCTAACTGATGCTTCTCCCAACCCAGCCATCCGGGCCCGGAAGCAAGGATAAGAGAAAAAATAAGCAGCAGGAAAAAGAAACCGGCCTGTTTCCAGCCCGTCCCCGCTCTTTCTTTCCCGCTCAGCAAGCTATAGCTAATCAGGATTAAGCCCCAGGCCTGAAAGCCATGACTTACGACATACAGTCCCGGGACAGCGGAGGAAGCCAGGTGTAAGATTCCGCTGAGAGTCAAAGTGGCAAAAGCAACTAAGAGGTAGAGGCTTTTTCTTTCCTGAGCAAGCTTCCACTCAAAGATAGCGGTAAATATTCCTAAAAAAGCCAGGACAGAGCTGGCAAAGATAAAGATAGGTTCAAACATAGCCGGTCCGCTTAATGTTTCCTAACACGTTATCAGATATTGATTTATGGTTAATATGCGACATCTTACCCCGTCATCTTCGGTTCTTCTCTGCCCGCCGGAGCCTTTGTTCCTTCGCTCTCAGATCCCGGGGCAGGGTAAAGCTGAACTTGCTTCCCTTTCCCAATTCGCTCTCCACCCAGATATCTCCCTTATGGCTCTTTACAATATCCTTGGCTATGGCCAGACCTAAACCGGCCCCTTTCTCACCTTTCAAGAAGGATTTATCCAGTTGGGCATACTTATCGAAAATGATCTCGAATTTATCCGCGGGAATACCCGCTCCGGTATCGATAACATCAATTCTGAGGTCCTCTCCCGTATCCTCACCGGCAATCATAACATCCCCGCCCTCGGGAGTGAACTTAAGAGCATTGCTGAGAAGGTTGGTAAATACCTGGATGAGGCTCTCCCGGTCTGCATAAATGCGGGGTAAGCCATCCGGACAATGGTTCCGGAGGGTAATTTTCTTTCCGTCTGCCTGCATTTTCAGGGAGGCAACCACCTCATCCGCGATCCCGGAAACATCCACCAACGCCCTGCGCATCTCTGCTTTGCCCGCTTCTACCCGGGAAAGGTCCAGGAGGCTCTCGGTAAGGTTGACGAGACGGTCTACGTTCTTTGCCGCCATCCGCAGGAATTTCTCTTGCTCCGCATTGATCTCCCCGACCGCCCTTTCCAGGACAAGGGAGATGGCCTCCTTAATAGAAGTGAGCGGGGTGCGCAGCTCATGGGAGACGGTAGAAACAAGTTCCGTCTTGACCTCATTTAACTTTTCCAGCCGTTTCGTTAAGGCCGTTAACTCCTCGGCCCTTTTCCTTACCTGCTCGTGGAGGATAGCTTTTTCAATGGCCACAGAGGCCTCATCCGCCAAGCCGGTAAGAAGCCCAAGGTCTTCTTCGTTAAAAAGCTCTCGGGAAATCTTATTATTAACGTTGATTACTCCAAGAATTTTTCCCTTAACCCACAAAGGGACAGAGAGAAGAGAAGAAGTGTAATATTGCTTAGCATTTCCGAGAGCAAAGCGGCCATCTCCCTCAATGTTTTCAATAAGCAGGGGCCGGCCTTCCTTGACAATCCAGCCGGAGACGTTTTCTCCTATCTTAATCCGGGTATTCCGGATAATTTCATCCTCTAAGCCCCGGGCCACCTTGATAATCAACTCTCCCCTCCCTTCCTCCATAAACATGAGAGAGGCTCTCTCTATTTCCAGAACGGCCATCGCTTCCTCCAGAATACCCTGAAGACATTCTTGAAGGTTAAGGGTAGAGTTTACCTTCCTGGCCATATCATACATGATGGCTAAATCCAACATCTTCCTTTTCCGGGGCACCTTACGCCCCGGTTCTTTCCCTTTTGAGCCTTCCTTCCCGGAAATACTCTCTTCCTTCATCGCTCTCCTCTCTCAAGCCTTTACATACCGGCTTCCCGGCAGGGCTTTCGCCTTTTCCTTGAGCTCTGCCCCGCGCAGAGAAATCTCAGCGGAATGAGCCATGCTTCCCGGAAGACCGGCAACTACCCCTATGGACAGAGTCATAATACCAGCCTTATCCTTTCGGCTACATTCTCGGCTTTCGCAACCAAGATAACCTCTTTTTCTATCTTCTTCATCATAGAGGAGGATAATCTCCCGGGTAAAGCTGTCGATGATTCCCCGGCAGATGGCATCTTCTTTCCCCTTACCGGTTATAACTACAAAGTCATCCCCTCCAATATGACCAACAAAATCCCCGTCGCTCCCTTCGTTCTTCACCACCTTAATAATGATGGAGGCCGTGGTCTTTATTGCTTTATCTCCCCGCTGATAGCCATAATGGTCATTGAAGCATTTGAAGTTATCCTGATCAATATAAAGAAAGGAGAATTCTTTCTTGTTTCGGAGACGGCTTTCGAGCTCCCGGGCAATAGAGATGTTCCCGGGTAATCTCGTCAAAGGATTGGCATCCAGTCCCCGGGAAGTGCGCATGAGGATCATGCGCGTGCGGGCAATAAGCTCTGTGGAATCGAAAGGTTTGGTTATATAGTCATCGGCCCCGGCCTCAATTCCGGCCAATTTATCAGCGATATCTCCCTTGGCCGTGAGCATAATGATGGGAAGGTGACGATGCAAGATATCCTCTCTTAAAATACGCAGAACTTCCAGGCCGTCCTTTTTGGGCAGGTTTACGTCCAGGAGCATCAAGTCAGGCCCTTCTCGCTCTACTTGCCGGAGCGCCTCCTCACCATCCCCGGCAGTGATGACCTGAAACCCGTAAAGTTTGAGCCGGCTTTTAACCACCTCCAAGACATCCGGTTCGTCATCAACTACCAAGATTTTTGCTTCCGCCATCCTGTTCGCTCTCCAATTCGACCCGCCTAAGGCAGGTTCTCATAACGGGGGGAACGTCGGCACGGGGAAAATCTCTGCCGGACGGGCAAAGAGATACCCCTGCCCATATTCCACGCCTAACTTCACAAGAGTCCGGTATTCCTCCACCTGCTCTATTCCTTCTGCAATAGCCAAACTCTCCATCTTTCCGGCAAGATGGAGAATCGTCTCCACCAGGCTCTGCTTGACCTTATCCTTATATACGTCCCGGACAATGGACATATCCAGCTTGAGGAATTCCGGCTTCAGCTCGGCAACGGCTTGTAGGCTGGAATAACCACTTCCGGTATCATCAATAGCCACCCTCAACCCTAAGCCCTTCAACCGTTCCAAGGCTTCCCGGAAGGTCTCAAAGTCCTTGATGGCCGTCCGCTCGGTTATCTCCAAAACCATCTCCCCCACACCGATCTGCCTCGACTTAAAAAGGTTCCCTTCCTGAGAGCGGGGATCGCCAACAAGCCGGGGGTTGAGATTGAGAAAAAGCACCTGGTCGGGGGATAAGTCCTTAGCCGCCAGAAGAATCTTTTTTCGGCAGACCTTCTCCAGCTCAAAAAGCAGCTCCGCCTTCTCGGCCAGGGTGAAGAGCGCAGCCGGATCAGCCAGGGTTGAGCCCTTCGGCCCCCGGGTCAAAGCTTCATAGCCAAAGACAGACCGGCTCGGCAAATGCACTACCGGCTGAAAAAGGCAGGAAACATCATTTTCGGCAATAATTCTTCTCAGTTCTTTTACCTGCTTCTCATCAGCCTGCGCTTCCGGCTTTATTGCCTGAACGCTGCTGCGCCGGAGGATAACTTTGATTCTCGCCACCAACTCCTTTATTTCAAAGGGCTTGATCATATAATCATCAGCCCCCAGGTCCAGAGCTGCAATTTTAGACTCCACCCCTGCTTTCACCGTAAGCATAATGACCGGAATAGCCTTGGTTTCCTCATTAGCCTTAAGACGCCGGCAAACTTCATAACCGTCCAGACCGGGCATTACCAAATCCAAAAGGATAAGAGAAGGGCCTTCCTTAGCCGCCTTCTCCAGGGCCTCGATACCGTGAGTAGCGGTAATTACCTGAAACTTTTCCCGGCTCAACCGGAATTTTAACATTTCCAGAATGTCCGGCTCATCATCAACTGCCAAAATCTTTGCCTGCTCCACGCCTCCTCCTTTCATAGTTGCCTACCTGCCTGAAGAGCTTCAAGAAGCCGCTCCAGGTCTTCCGGAGAATAATAGGATAGCTGAATCCAACCCCCTCCCTGTCTCCGGGCCTTCTTGATCACCACCTGAGTTCCGAAAAGATGGCAGAGCCTGCTTTCTACCGCCCGAAGTTGAGGGTCCTTCTCTGTCTCTGCTTGCGGAGCAAGCAAATTTGCTTTCTCTCCCCCGGAAGGACTCTTTTTTATTTTCTCTACCAACTTCTCCACTTCTCGCACAGATAGCTTGCGCTGCTTGATATGAGAAACCAATCTCTTCTGATCTTTATCGTTAGAAAGGGCCAGCAAGGTCCGGGCATGCCCGGCCGACAGAGTTCCCTCTCGAACTTCTTTCTTGACTTCCTGGGGCAACTTTAATAAACGCAGGGTATTAGCTATGGTTGACCTTTCCTTGCCTATGCGGCGGGCAAGCTCCTCCTGGGTAAGCTCAAACTCTTCCATTAAACGTTGGAGTGCTTCTGCTTCCTCCATAGAGTTCAGGTCTTCCCGCTGCACGTTTTCCAGCAACGATATTTCCAGGGTCTCCCTATCGGAAGCCTCTTTAATAATGGCGGGAATCTCCTCCATGCCCGCTTCCCGGGCAGCACGCAAACGTCTCTCCCCGGCAATCAGTTCATACTCCCCCGCACCGGCTTCCTCAGACGGTTGCCACCTCACCAGGATCGGCTGCACAACTCCCTTCTCCCGAATCGAGGAGATGAGTTCCTCCATCTGAGTTTTAGCGAACTTCTCCCGGGGCTGGTAACGGTTAGGACGAATTTCGTTCAACTTCAATTCCACAACCTTTTGCTCTTTCTTGAAACTAACCCCGGGAATGAGAGATTCCAAGCCCTTCCCTAATACTTTCTTGGTCACGGTATATTACCTCCTTTGCTAATTGCCGATAAGCCTCAGCCCCACTGGAAAAAGCATCATACAGAAGAATGGGTTGTCCGAAACTCGGAGCTTCGCTCAAACGCACGTTGCGAGGGACCACGGTCTTATAAACCTTCTCATCAAAGAACTTTCTCACTTCTTCAACCACCTGCCCGGAGAGACTTGTCCGCCCATCCGCCATGGTCAAAAGCACGCCGGCCACTTGCAGAGAAGGATTCAGGCCGCCTTTAACCAAGCGGACAGCCTCTAACAGTTGACTGATGCCCTCCAGGGCATAGTACTCGCATTGAATGGGAACGATAATGGCATCGGCAGCAGTTAAACTATTCACCGTGAGGAGACCTAAAGAGGGAGGGCAATCAATAATGATAAAGTGGTAGATTTCCTTCAGTTCCCGAAGGACAGCCTTCAGTCGATTTTCCCGGGACTGCACCCCGACCAGTTCCACTTCCGCCCCGGCTAATTGCCGATTAGAAGGAACAAGGTCCAGCCAGGGAATTTCTGTCTCGACCCGTAATAAAGAGAGAGGCTGTCCGTTGAGAAGGGCATCGTAGATGCTGTATTGAAGCTCCTTCTTGTTAACACCCAAGCCACTGGTAGCATTTCCCTGGGGGTCAATATCAATGAGCAGGGTTCTCTTCCCGGCCTCTGCTAAAAAAGCAGAAAGGTTAACCGCCGTTGTCGTCTTTCCCACCCCGCCCTTCTGATTAGCAATAGCAAAGACTTTTCCCATAACCTGCTTACCCCCGTCAGGAATTCAAATCGGAAAGTTGAACCGCCAATCCCTGCAACCTCTCAAAATCAGGCCGGCGAAACTCTCTCTTCAAAAGGAACATCTCCTTCCACACGCGATAGCTGGCTGCCTTCCTGCCCACAAGAGGATAGCTATCAAAATGCCCGACAATTCTTTCTAACTCCAGGACTTTACACACCCGATAATAAGGTGAGGGGCAAGTTTTGTCTCCGCGCGATCCGGGGAGGAGAGCCTTAACCGGGTAAATCTTACCTACACCAAAAAAATTACGAATCCCCTCCAAGACCTCCCGGTCTTCTTCCCTGAGTTTAAGGGAAAAATAGAGATTAACACCCCGGCCCGTCCGGCTATAGGTAAAGGAAGCCTCCCCGTCACAAAAGCCGGTTACAAACCAGGGGTCCAACGCCACGCGCCTTCCCTCCAAAATGTTTCACTGGAAACTGTTTCACATGAAACATTATACCCCATCCCACAACCCTGTCAAGTCTTTTTCTCCCCCCCCTCCCCCAAAGAGGGCCGGGGTCAAATCTTTACTATTGACAACCGCCCCAGGATATGATATAAAACCGTTATGGCGAGACCATTAAGGATCCAATACCCAGGGGCACTATATCATCTTACCTGTCGAGGGAACGAAAAGAAAGCTATCTTTGGGGATGATACAGACCGAGAAACCTTCCTTCATCAGCTGCAAGATTCTCTGAAGGCGTATAGCTCCATCCTTCATTGCTTCGTATTAATGGACAATCACTTCCATCTTCTTCTTGAAACACCCCTTGCTAACCTGAGTGAATTCATGAGGCAATTTAATATTACCTATACCTCCTACTATAACAGAAGACACAAAAGGGTCGGGCATCTTTACCAGGGACGATACAAGAGCATCCTTGTAGATAAAGAAAACTATCTGGTGATTCTATC
>JAADIA010000005.1:0-5046 GCA_013151555.1 Nitrospirota bacterium
CAGTAGGCTCCGTTCTGGTAGGTATTTATTTTCGGTAAAGCTTTCTCCCAGGCAGAATTTTCGCTGAAGTTTTCCGTGGTAAGAATATGCCTTATATTCCCGCGGCAGGAAAGACTTCCTGCACGATAGGCATCACGGATAGCATAAAGGGCTCTTTTTTTAACCTCTCCTTCCAGGACACCTATGTAAACAGCATAGGCAGTACCCCATACATCGTGCTGTTTGCATATTCCGGTGGTGGCATTTAACCAGCCGGAAGAAGTAGCAAAGATTGCCGGGATATTTTTCTTAATGCTGTCCGCTTCCTTCCGGTATTCCCTTGCTTTTCGGGTTTCTCCCAGTCTTTCAAAAATATATCCCAGATTAAGAGCTGCCTTAAATCTTAATAGCGAGGCGAAGAGCAGATGCCCGGTCTGGTATACCGCATCAAAGAAGCCAAAGTTCACTCCCCTATCTTTCTCGCTGGTCACCACTATTCCCGTATTCTCTTCACAGGGAGGAACAGCAAAGGCTCTTTCCAAGCGTTCCAGGAGGATAAACCCGTTTATTTCCCGGGAAAAGATGCTCCGGTCGCCGGTCTTTTGGAAATAATGGAAAGCCATTTCAATAAAGTAGTAATTATCGTCAAAAGGCGGCTGGAAGCCAAATTGTTCTCCCCCCTGGTCAGGCCCGGAAGACCAGGTTCCCGGGAAAAAGACAGGTTCGCCGTTAAGGAGAATATGGTCTGGAATGGCAAAGGGAGGGATTACTGCTCCAGTCTCTAAATATACAGGCTCTTCTCCCTGCTGGCATCTGGCAGTGAGCAGAAGCATCCCTTTTAGTTCCTGGGGAGCTATAAATCCGCTCTCCAGGGACATGGCAAAGTCCCGTATCCAGAAGGCAGGATAACAACTCCTTCCCCCCGGACGGATTAGGGTTATCCCGGTGGTGTTTTTCCTGGTTGGCGGTTGAGCGAGAGAGGATAATTCCTCACCCGGCAGTATGCGCGCTTCCTGCACCACATCCCTGGTTAAACCTCTTAGAAAGGTGAGTTTATCCGGGTTAATATTTATTGAACACCTCATGATAAGCCCTTAATGTGCCATCAGCCTGGTAAGAATAGGTTCTTTCCCGGGTGAGCAGCTCTCCTCTTGTTGGTGAAGGACAGATAGTGACTGGTCGGGTGGGGGTAATCAACCGGTTCAAAAGTTCCCTTTTTAGTTCATTGACAAGAGGTTGATACTTTCTTTCAACAAATAGGTTTTTCATTTCACAGAGATCTTCTTTCAGGTTGCAAAGTTCACCGAACTCTTTCCCAAACATCTCCAGCGGATAGTGAACCAGCCTTCATTTTCCCTCCTGATTGGTTATTTTACTCCATTCTGGGGGCATTTACTAAAATTCAGTTAACAGGATTTAGAAAAGCTTCCTTCCCGCAGGCGGCTTCCCACCTGGCGAAGCACCACTTCATCACACTGTAGAAGAGATGCTTATGAGTATAAAGAATATCATAAGCGCCTAAAAAGATGGGAGTTTAGGAATTTATTTTATGCTACTTTGGCTTGACAATGTAGTTGATAAAACTAAAATTATATGTTACTATGGCCCCACGGAAGTAATAGGTAAAACTATACCTCTTCCTTTCTTATTATAGAATCTAAGGAGTCTTTGAAAAGAGAGATAACAGAAGGAGTGTTGCAGAAAGGAGAGAGGGAATTCTTCCCGAGGAAGTGATGGAAAGATTTGGAGTAAGCAAGATCACCGTGGAGAGAGCTATTCAGGAACTGGTAAATGAGGGTTATGTAGAAAGGGGAAAGAAAACAATAGTTATATACCGGGCAGTCAAGAAGGAGGAGAGATGATTCGTATTGGTATAGTAGACCCGGACACTTCACATCCGGATAATTTTATTCCTATTTTGCATAAGTCAGGCCGGGCCCGGGTGGTAGCGGTGCAGAATGACTATGCGGTCAAAGATGAGGAAGAAACCAGAGAATTTATCCGGAAACATAAAATATCCTATCTATGTCAAACCGTAGAAGAGATGCTGGACAAAGTAGATGTGGGTTTTATTCAGGGGGCTAATTGGGACACCCATTTGCCTAAAGCCAGGCCTTTTTTAAAGGCCGGAAAGCCGGTATTTATAGACAAACCTCTTGCCGGTAAACTTAGCGATTGCCTGGAATTTGAGCAGTGGGCTCGCAAGGGGGCAACGATTCTGGGTTCGTCATCGCTTCGCTATTGTTATGAAGTGCAGCAACTTTTGTCCCAGTCTATTGAAGAACGAGGCTATTTCCGGTCCGTACATGGGGTTGTCGGCACGGATGAATTCAACTACGGGGTGCACATTGTGGAGATGATTCAGGGACTTCTGGGGCCGGGAGCAAAAGCTGTTCGCTACTTAGGAGCTAACCGCGGCGGTGGGGAGCTCTTCCAGATATTCTACGAAAATGATATTCTGGTGACCTACCAGGTTGGTGGAGAGGCCTGGTACCCGTTTGTCCTGACTGTTACCACCAGTAAAAAGGTGGTTACTATTGAGCCGGATACGGATAAACTTTATGAGGCCTTGCTCAACCGGGTGCTTGACAGTTTGGAGGGCAAGGATTGCATGGCCCCGGTTCCGGAGCTCACGGAGACCATTAAAGTCTTTCTGGCAGCCCGTCTTTCCCGGCAGCAAGACGGCAAGACTATTAAACTTACCGACATCCCACCGGATGATCCTGGTTATGATGGTGCTGCCTTTGTCAAATTTTACGCTGAGCAACGGATAAAATCCAGCAAGAAATAAGCTGAGGTAATTGTTCTACCGAAAGGAGCGAAAGATGGAAAAGAAAATCAAGGTAGCCATAGTAGGCTGTGGCGATTTTGCCAGAGGAGTGCATCTTCCCAATATAGCAACTAATAGTAAGTACCAGCTTTATGCTGCCTGTGACATTGTGGAGGAAAGAGCTAAGGAAGTGGCGGAAAAATATCAAATGGCTTATGCCACTGATGACTACCAAAAGGTTTTAAAGGATAGCCAGGTGGACCTGGTGGTGATTACCACCCGCCACGATTTACATGCTCAGCAGACCATCCAGGCTGCTCAAGCCAAGAAGCATATCCTTTGTGAAAAGCCCATGGCCCTGAACCTTAACGATTGCTATGAAGTGATGAGAGCCGTCAGGGATAATGGGGTCAAGTATACTATTGGCTATAACCGCGCCCTGGCTCCTTTAGTGAGGAAGGCCAAAGGAATATTGCAGGATAAAAATAAACCCGTTGTGATCTATCATCGCATGGCCAACTTTATTCCTCCGGACCATTGGCTTTTAGATGAAAAAACGGGTGGCGGCCGGGTAGTCGGTGAGGGTTGCCATGTGTTGGACCTCTTTTGTGCTCTGACTGATTCCGAGCCGGTGAGACTCTATGCCGAAGGAGGCGTCTTTACTCAGGATAAGGCGGATGCAGTTGCGGATACCCAGGTGGTTACCCTTTCTTTCCAGAATAATTCTCTGGCCACCATGCTCCTTTCCAGTGTGGGCAATTCCGGTGCCCCTAAGGAATCCACGGAGATATTCTCCGACCGTACCACTATTTTCATTGATGACTTTAAAGAGATGCGCGTCTGGGACGGGGATCTCCCTGTGCAGACAGTCAGCCTGCCGTCTCAGGATAAAGGCCATGCTCTAGAGATAGACCTTTTAGCAGATGCCATTCTTAACGATACCCCGCCACCCAACGGTCCGGAGAATGCCTGCCGGGCAGCCCTTTTGAGTTTTAAAGTGTTAGAGGCTATTAAAACCCACCAGGTCCAGGCTGTTGAGAAGGCACAATATACCATAACTTAACCGGGACAAAAAAGATGCTCAGTGATATAAGAATAGTTGAAATAGAGCCAATATTCAAAAAAGAAAAGTTTCGCACCCCGCTCAAGTTCGGGACCGGTCATATAGAGGAAATCACCTCGGTAGTAGTCCGGGCTAAAGTTGAAAACCGGAAAGGCCGGGTAGCGGAAGGTTGGGGGAACATACTCCTTAGCGACCTCTGGGCCTTCCCCAGTGAGAAGGTAGCCCATGAGGAGCGGGATAAAGCCATGCAACAGTTAACGGCGGAGTTTTGCCGCCGAATGGCAACATCTAAGAAATATGGCCATCCGGTTGATTTATATTTAGAAGCCAAATCGGAATTACTGAATCTGGCCGGGGAGATTAGTAAAAAGCTGAATTTAGCGGAACCTTTGCCGGTTCTGGCCGCCCTGGTTTGCGGTTCACCCGTGGATGCGGCCCTTCATGACGGTTTCGGTCAGGTGAATGAAATAGAAACGTATGCCGGCTACGGCCCGGAGTTTATGGAACATGACTTGAGCCGGTATTTAGGTAAGGAGTTCAAAGGTAAATTCATCGCCGACTTCATAAAGAAGGAGTATACCCGCAACCTGCCTGTTTTTCATTTAGTGGGCGGGATGGATAAACTTCTCCGTTCAGAGGTTGATGAGACCGATCCACAGGACGGGCTGCCGGTAAGTTTAGAAGAATGGATAGATAAAGAAGGTATTTTTTGTTTCAAGGTAAAACTTACCGGTAAAGATATCGCTGCCGATGTGGAACGCACAAAGGCAGTGGCTGATGTTGCCAGTCAAGGCAGGGATAAATTTTACCTGAGCATCGACCCCAACGAGATGTGTTCATCCCCTGAGGTAGTTATAGAATATCTGTATAAGCTGAGAGAGGTCTCACCTCTTGCCTTTGAGAACTTACTGTACATCGAACAGCCCACGGAGAGAGAGCTGGGAGCTCATCATTTTGATATGGCTCAACTGGCAAAGTTAAAACCTGTCTTAGCCGACGAGGGAATAACGGATGTGGATACGTTCCAATTAGCCAGAAAGCTAAACTGGTCCGGAGTAGCCCTGAAGACCTGTAAAGGGCATTCTGCCGCCCTTCTTTATGTAGCTCTGTGCCAGAGATATAATATGATTTACAGTGTTCAGGACTTGACCAACCCCGGCCTGTCCCTGATTCAATCCGTAGGTCTGGCTGCCCGGATAGAGCCGGTTATGGGAGTAGAGTATAACTCCCGGCA
>JAADIA010000005.1:5094-5788 GCA_013151555.1 Nitrospirota bacterium
TTGTTCGAGGTAAAAGAGGGATATATTTCCACAGAATCCTTAACCGGATGGGGATTGGGTTACAATTTATGACAGAATGCAGAATGGCTCTATAAATTCATCTGCCCAATATCCCCGGTTTGAACCCCGGCAAGGAAGAATTCTCCTTAACCATTCTCCTGCCACTGCCAGCCCACTGTGAGAACTTATAGCCTCTTTACCTATCTTGAATTGGATTTTTGGAAGCTCTTGTTGTACCATTTATCATCTCTTTTTAATTTTTAGTCTTCACTCCTGGGTGAAGGCTTTTTATTTTCTCCCGCCTAATTATACAGAGGCTTACACCAGAATTTAATATTAATAGGATCTAATGAGATTCTAAGATTCTTGGGATCCTCCTCACCCTATGGTCTTCAAAAATTTTATGGTATAATTAGTGGGTATGTTTTTTAGTATATGCAGGTGGTGGCCTGCCCCTTAGTCGTTATGGGGTAGGTCTCCAGAGATCAGGACCGTGAGAGCCTCTCCATAGCGGCTCCCGCGGTATATACCGTGGGGTGAAAATGCCTCGCGGTTTTTTTATTTTAGCTTAGGAGCATTGAAATGGGAAAACTGGGGAAAGTGGTAAGCGAGGGAAACCTCATCCCTTATTACCACGAATTTCTGGCTGATACTTTAACTCCTGTGGGAGGATACCTCAAGATATGCGGTAATT
>JAADIA010000086.1 GCA_013151555.1 Nitrospirota bacterium
TGGGGTTAAGCCTAGTTTCTTCCATCATAACGATAGTTGCTCAACGAGCAGGTGGAGCCGTAGCGCCGTTAAAGTATTGGCCGCTGGGAGCGCGAATTCTGGAGAGTATCCGAGGACTCTCTTTCTATCTGGTGAAGATGGTCTGGCCAACAGGTCTGGCCCCGCTGTATCCTCATCCTCTACAAGTATCATTGTTAAATCCCACCTACCTGGGGGCATTGCTACTGGTAATAGGTATCACCGTGTTTTGTATCCGAACCTGGCCCCGCCGGAAAATATGGTCAGCGGTATGGGCTTACTATGTGATAACCTTGCTGCCGGTACTGGGACTTATTCAAGTGGGCAACCAGGCAGCTGCCGACCGCTATACTTACTTGCCCAGTCTGGGTCCTTTTCTCCTGGCAGGACTGGGGACAGTCTGGATCTGGATCAAGATTAAGCGCTTAAGGATGGGTAGACTTTTTGTTGTTCTCATTCCCATCCTCTTCATAGTTCTCCTCACCAACCTGACTTTAAAGCAGATCAAGGTCTGGAAAAACTCGATAACTCTGTGGAACCGCGAGTTAAAACTCTTCCCCGACCGGGTGCCTCTGGCTTATTATAACCGGGGCAATGCTTATGGAAAGTTGGGTAACTATCAGCGTGCTATAAAGGATTACGATAGAGCTATTGAACTGGACATTCAAGATGAACAGACTTATGTTAATCGCGGCGCAACCTATAAAAAGTTAGGTAACTATCAGCTCGCTATTGAGGATTTCGACAAGGCTATTGAACTGGACATTCAAGATGAACAGGCTTATGTTAATCGCGGCGCAACCTATAAAAAGTTAGGTAACTATCAGCTCGCTATTGAGGATTTCGATAAGGCTATTGAATTGGATCCCCGATGCAAACGGGCTTATTATAACCGGGGCAATGCTTACGGGACATTAGGCAATTATCGGCAAGCTATTGAGGATTATAATAGAGCCATTGAACTGGACCTTGAATATGTCAAAGCTTATGTTAATCGTGGCATAACTTATAAAAAGTCAGGCAACTATGAGCAAGCCGATGAGGACTTCAATAAAGCTATTGCCCTGGACCCCCAATATGTCAAAGCTTACATTAACCTGGGAATAGTTTATGCCGCAAAGGGCCAACATAAAGAAGCGATAAGCGAGTATAAACAGGCCTTGAAGATAGATCCCGATAGTATTCAAGCTTATAATAACCTTGGCTATCTTTATATAGATACGGAGATTAATTTAAAGGAAGGATTGAATTTAATCAAGAAAGCCTTATCTCTTGCTCCTGAAAACCCTTCCATCATGGATAGTTTGGGATGGGCTTATTATAAAAATGGGATGTTTGACGAGGCCTTAGAGGAATTGAAAAAAGCCATTAAAATAGGTGGAGATAGAATTGAATTCCATGAACATCTGGCAAAAGTCTATGAGCGGAAAGGAAAATATGCAGAGGCAATAAAAGCCTGGAAGAAAGTGTTGGAGATCGATCCCCGGCATCGTGAAGCACAAAAAAGCCTTGCCCGGTTAAATGCTCAGGGACATCACTAACATGGAGAGGTCAAACGAAACCGTCAGGACGACGTCAGAGAGCAAGGCTTCGTTCGCTCTCTCACGATTATAGTTTTCATAAGAGGAAAGGCAAGCTACCATGGAACAGAAAGTAATCATCGTCATGCCGGCTTACAATGCTGCCAGCACTATAAAGAAAACGGTTCAAGACATCCCCGAAGGATTTGCAGATGAAATCATCCTGGTTGATGATGCCAGTGAGGATAACACGGTAGAGATCGCACGTTGGGACTGACCGTCTTAGTGCAGGCAAAGAATAGGGGCTATGGAGCCAACCAGAAAACCTGTTACGACGAGGCGCTGAAACGCCGGGCAGATGTGATAATCATGATTCATCCTGATTATCAATACGACAGCCGCCTGTCTCCCCTTTTCGCTGCCCTCATCGGCAATAATGTCTGCGACTTAGTATTAGGTTCCCGGGTGCGGACCCGGAAAGAATGCTTGGCTTCAGGGATGCCGTTTTACAAGTACCTCTCCAACCGGGGCCTCACTTTCCTGGAGAATATCATCCTGGGACAAAACCTTTCCGAGTGTCATACAGGGTACCGGGCCTATTCCCGGCAGGTTATAGAAGCTATCCCCTATCACCGCAACTCTGATGATTTTCTCTTTGATACCCAGATGCTGGTCCAAGCAGCTTATTTTGATTTCCGCATTGGGGATTTGCCGGTGCCCTGCCGATACATGAAAGAGGCCTCCTCTATCAATTTCAAGCGCAGTACCGTTTACGGCCTGGGAACTTTATGGACACTTGTCCAGTTCGGTTTACAAAAACTTCATCTGAAGAGCTTTCCCTTATTTGAGACCTCTTCACACAGGATATCTTCGGCGACCGAGGAATAAAAAAACCAAGCGGGGAAACACCCCGAAACAAACGCTATTAGTAACCACTCGTCTTAGCTTTTTCAGAACTCTCAACAAGGAAAATTGAAAAGGGCGGATAACCTGGAGAATATTAATGCCAGCCTTTGATGGAGAAGGATTTGAACTCTCCTTGATACTCCTGCCATTCTACAGCTACTTTTCGGACTACAGCCCCGGGGGGACCCTGGTGGCACCAGGAGATGAGATTCTCTACCGCCTCCTTCTCTCCCTCCACCACAGCTTCCACTGTCCCATCGCGGCAGTTCCGCACCCAGCCGTTTACCTGCCGGTGTTCAGCTTCCCGGCCCATGGTATAGCGGAAGCATACTCCCTGCACCCTTCCGGAAACAACGATCCTCGCTCGCACCTTAGATGACATCGTTTACACTCTGAGTAAATAGCTAATACTTCGGGCTTGAGACAACAGTCAAGAAATATGAAGCTTCCGGTATAGTCCTGAGCGGATTTTTTCTGGCCGCCTTTTCTCAAGAAGCTCCAAGCGGCCAGAAAACCCTCGCAGGTACGCTCATAGCAAAGACTCTGTCTTTATTGGAATGCTCACTTCTGGAAATGAGCGTGCCGAGAATGAGCGAAGGACTATGCCGGAAGCTTCTCTCCGTCTCCTACTCCTCAACAGCCAGATAGAACGTCTGTTCGGTACCACCGTCTTTGTCGGTAAGGACATTAACTCCTAAGGATTTTAGGACTTTCAAGATTTTCAGGAGTGGGTAGACTCTCTCTTTGAGATTCTTTCGGAGATTGTTTACATCTCTCTCCTTCTTATCGAGCTGCATCTGGTAGGCTTTCAGTTCTTTTTCCCTCTCCCCGGGGGTCTTAAATTTCCGGGATTCCAGGGCAGCTCTCCTACTCTTTATCCGGCTCAACTGCATCTCCTGCATTGACAGAACCCAACCGGTCAGGCTCTGGACGGTATCCAGAGTTTTTTCTACGTTGAGATAACACAAACTATTGCTCTTCTCCCTGAAAATGGATTTAACTCTCTTAAAGTTGGCATCCTTGAGTAAAGAGTCTTCCTTGCCTTTCTCCGCATCAATCACTTTCTTTATGGTTGAGGTATTAATGCCAATAACGAGGAAATCGTTGACAAAAGCATACCCGGGTTGCAGGAAAGGAACCTGGAGAGCCCTTATCTTCTCCTTTTCATACTCTTCCCCTCCAAATTTTAAGGGGAAGCCTTTCTCTACACTTATCTTCTCCAGAATATTTTCCACTTTATCCAGGGACTCCCGGGCTTTTTTCTCATCTCTGACTTTGATCATAATAAAGTAGCCGGGCAGGGGAAATATCCCTTCCATGTTTACCTCAGAAACGGCGTAGGCAAACTCGTTACCCATCCAGGAGAAAATATCATCTTCCAGGCTGAGTCCCCATTCGGTCTTTAGCCTTTCCACTCCCCCAGACATCTGTTCAGCGATTTGCGGATTCTGCTCTTTCAAAGTCTCCCGGAGATATCTCCAGTAAGCGCCTATGTCATCCAGGGAGTTGTTGCTGGCATAGATTATTGTCCCCTGAGGAATGTATTTAAGACTTTCTGGTTTCCGGGGTTTCCAGGAATATATCTCCCGTAAGTTCTCATCTATTTTATCCCGGTTGAGAAGCAGACAGAACTTAGCTTTCAGTCCCTTATCAAACCAGGTAGCTCCTCCCAGGGATTTAAACATCTCCAGCGAAGCACGCGTCCGGCGGTTTAGCTCTTTCAGGGGAGACTTCCCTTTCGCCATTCCCCCGGCTGTCCCCTCCGGATAAAGCGCTAAAGCTTCCTTCACCTTGAGGTAGAACAAACCCGCTCTCTCTTTGGGAAGTCTTGCTCGAACATCTTGAAAGTTGTCATCGTTCGCCAAAGACTCCTGGCTCTCACGTCGGTAGATATCAATGGTCTCTTTTAAAGCCGAGTTATTCTTCCCCAGGCCCACGACCAGCCAATCACCCAGGAAAGCGTAGTTTAACTCGATGTCGGAAGAGAAAGCCTTTAGGTTGGTAATCTCCACTTCCTTATAACTCTCCGAGGACAGTTTATCTTCGCCGGATAGCCTATCCTGCATTTTGGCAAGACGCTCCTGGATTTTCGTTTTCATCCCCACTCTGGTCAGGAGAAGTCCCCGGGGTATCGAGCCCGGCCTTTCATCAGGAAGTAGAGCTAAAGCTACTTCCTTGCCAAAGAGCTCCCTTATACTTCCTCCGTCCAAGGCAAAGCCTACCTTTGACTCCAGCTTCCTCTGAAGCTCCCTTAGTTGAGGTTCTATCTTCCCCCACTCTTCTGAGGAAGTCACTTCCTTCCAGAAACGGGAAGCCTTGAACTTTTCCCAGTCGTTGCCTATCCCTTTCCGGGAGATATAGAGAAAAGCCTCCGCCGGAATAAAGTCTTCCGCTCCTTTCGCCCCCTCCCTGCTCTTTAAAAACAGAGCAACCCCACTTGCTGTTAAGACAACTAATATCAAGACGGCTGCGATAACTTTCTTCATTCTATTTTCCCCTTCCCGGCTTGCGACTACTGTCTAACTCAAATTGCAGATTTAATAAAAAACTTTCCCCCTGAGGCCAAGAGCTCACAGAGACCCGGAGGCACAAAGGATAGGATTAAGGATTAAGACGCTCACTTCGTTCGCTCTAAGAATTAAGTTTTTTGCCTAATCCTTATACTTAATACTTACAACTTAATCCTTAAACCGCTTAAGCATTTTGTTGACCCTTTGAACCCTTGAGATCTTACTCGGACCCTGACTTAACCTTAATTTCCTTAATCCGCTCCCGAGCTTCTTGGGCTTGCGCACTTTCCGGATATTTGTCCATCACCTTTTGATAATATTCAAGAGCTAATTTATATCTCTTGACGTCGGCAAAATTGTTCCCTAACTGTATCCAGACGTTAGCTTCGTTTTCCTTCCTCCTTTTCTTTATCTTCGCTCTCTCTTCTGCAGTTAAGACTCTTTTCTTCGGAGGAGGGGTTATCTCTCCTTTTTTGACTGGGGCAATTATCTCTTCTGCCGGGCCCGCTTCCAGAACAAGCTTTCCTCCCTCAATCCGAACATCTCTCATTCCGGGAGGAAGATCGAGAGAAGAAAGAGTCTTTCTTTCTTTCTCCACCGACTTCATGGCTTGCTGAACAATCCTGACAGGAAGAGGCAATTTGCCAATCTTTGCCTCATCGGGTTCCAGAACCAACCTGCCATCCACCACGGACACTTTCTCAGTCAGAGAAACATAGATCGGTTTACCTTTCACCTTCACGGTAATCACATTTTTCAACTTCTTCCCTTCAAACCTAACCTGAATATCATCCAGCTCAACATTCCTCTGCACGGAAGACTCCTCTCCCGTTTTCATCTCCTTCAGACGCTCGGTTATTAAGGAATTTAATTCCTCCTGGGTTATTTCTACCTTAACCGGTTTTCTTCCTGAACCTGCTTCGTCTATCCTCGCCAACTTAGCTTCTAAGCTTCGGGCTGCTTGAAGAGAAGTTTCCAGAGGTTCGATATTCGGATTTTGGATGATAAGATAGAAAGCTACCCCTAAAAAGATGAAGAGTAAGAGAAAGAAGATACCTGTAAATCCTTTCTTCTTTCCTTGTCTCGATTTCTTCCTGCGTTGAGAAGCTTTCCCCGGGTCCGGCAACAACTTGGCGCCACATTTGTAACAAAGAATTTTTCCGGATAGATTATCATTTCCACATTTAGGACATATCATTTTTTGATCTCCTGATAAGCATACAGTTTACGGTTGGGAATTAAAAATTGATACATGATTTCTTCTCCTTAGAGTATACTTTATCACTGCTGCTTTAGCAAGTGAAATAAGATAGGTTTTCATTGCGCTTATGTATCTGAGACTGCACAGGTTTTTCATGAAAAAGATAATCAGAAATCAGTATATTTAAGAATAGAAATTATTAAAGCTTCTATACTGTAAAAAAGAGCTCACCTGCCCCTGTTCAGAGGCAGATGAACCCTGCAAAATTTAATGAGCTCACGACTTTATACTTCAAGGAGCGTAAGTCCCTTGAGCGAATTACCCTATGCTTGCGAAGCAGGGCAACAGATCCAGTTATACGACTTAGCTTTACTATTACTCGCCAAGCTGTATTTTCATTTCACTTTTTTCTTTTTCTTTTCCGGTTTTTCTACCAGCTCTACCAGTTCTACCAGCACTAGAGAAGCAGCATCCCCCAGACGAGGTGAAAGTTTAATAAGGCGAGTATATCCTCCCTGTCTCTCAGCAAAACGAGGGGCAATATCGTTAAAGAGTTTAGAGAGTATTTTCTTATCCCTCACCACCCGAGCTGCCTCCCGTCGCGCTGCAAGCTCACCTTTCTTGCCTAAAGTTATCAGCCGGTCTGCCAAGCTTCTAACTTCCTTGCCTTTGGCCTCGGTTGTCTTTATTCTTTCCTCTGCAAAAAGGGATTTGACTAAGTTGCTTAATAAAGATTTTCGATGACTTCCCGTTCGTCCTAATTTTCTCCCTTCCATTCTATGACGCATTTCCTTCTCCTGCTATAATATTCATTCTACCTGATTACACAGATTAAATCTATTCTTTTTCCCGGGTACTGATGTCTTGCATTCCTAGAGAGAGTCCCATCTCGGCTAAAATTTCCTTTATCTCTGCCAAAGATTTCTTGCCGAAGTTGGGATATTTTAACATCTCTGCCTCCGCTTTCTGAACCAGCTCTCCAATGGTTTGAATCCTGGCTCCCTTGAGGCAATTGGCTGAGCGAACGGATAACTCCAATTCACTGACACTCTGTTTCAGATACTCCTGCCGTTTTGTCTCCTCTTCACTGACTTCCTCGCTTTTCTCCTCTACTTCCTCCCCGGGAGTTATGAACATCACGAAATGCTTCTTCAGAACTTCCGCCGCTGATTCCACAGCTTCCTGAGGAGAAAGGCCCCCGTTTGTCCAGACCTCCAGGATCAGCCGGTCGTAATCAGTCTCTTGACCAACCCGGGTAGGCTCTATATGATAATTCACTTTCTTTACCGGACTGAAGATAGAATCAATAGGAATAACTCCGATAGGATGGTCTTCCTTCTTGTTCTTCTCCGCGGAAACATATCCTTTTCCCGTTCCTACTTCCATGGTCATCTCCAACCCTCCCTCTTTATTCAAAGTAGCGATATGGAGATTAGGGTTGAGGATTTCCACCTGATCATCTTTGATAATATCAACTGCTCTTACTTCTCCTTCTCCCTTGGCCTTAATCCGGATGGTTTTTGGTTCATCCTCATGAAGTTTAATAACAAGCTGCTTCAAATTAAGTATGATTTCCGTAACATCCTCGACTACTCCAGGAATGGTAGAGAATTCATGCAAGACACCTTCGATCCCAATTGAAGTGACTGCCGCTCCTTTCAAGGAAGAGATAAGAACCCGGCGCAAACTGTTTCCGATGGTCATCCCATATCCTTGCTCAAGAGGTTCAGCAATAAACTTACCATAAGTTGGACTTAAAGTCTCTTCGTCCCAACTCAGTTTTCGGGGAAGCTCCAAACCTTTCCACTTTACACTCATCTTTACCTCCAAAAAATGAATTTAATTCTTCGCCAGAGAAGAAAAGCAACACAATCCCGGGAAAGGGAAATCACCGGGAGCAAAGCTCAACGATTAACTGTTCCCGAACAGGAACGGCCATCTCCTCGCGGGAGGGAATCTTGGTTACTGTCCCCGAGAAGCTGTTCCTATCCAACTTCAGCCAGTCGGAAACCTCCCTCTCTTCTGTCAGCTTCATTATCTCTTTAAACTTATCTAACTTCCGGCTTTTTTCTCTGACGCTGATAACGTCGCCAGCCTTGACTAAATACGAAGGGATATCTACTTTCCTCTCGTTAATCTGGAAATGACCATGCTTAACTAATTGTCTGGCTTCACGCCGGGAAAGGGCAAGGCCGAGACGAAACACAATATTATCCAGACGCCTCTCCAGAACCTGCAAGAGATTCTCTCCCGTAATTCCGCTCTTCCTCTCAGCCATGCGGAAATAGATGCGGAACTGTTTCTCCAGAACCCCATATATCCGACGCACCTTTTGTTTTTCCCGGAGCTGCAATCCATATTCGGAAAGCTTCCCCGGCCTTTTTCCTTTCTTCCCGGGAGGATAATCTTTCTTCCCCAGGACACACTTGCCGGTATAGCACTTAATCCCCTTCAAAAACAGTTTTTCTCTCTCCCTTCGACATAGCTTACAGACAGGACCTATGTAACGAGCCATCAAGACCTCCGTTGAGAGTTGAAAGCTTTTACTTTCAACTTTACACTTTCAACTTTAAACTGCAGTTTATACTCTCCGGCGCTTAGGAGGACGGCAACCATTATGAGGAATGGGAGTAACGTCTTTGATAACGTTTATCTCCAATCCTGCCGACTGCAAAGACCTAATGGCTGCTTCTCTACCCGAACCGGGACCTTTAACATATACTCGTATTTCCTTCATCCCTTGATCAATAGCCTTTCGAGCAGAGGCGGCTGCGGCCATCTGAGCTGCGAAAGGGGTACTTTTCCTTGACCCTTTAAATCCCATGGCTCCGGCACTCGCCCAGGCAATTACATTTCCACCCTCATCAGTTATTGTAATGATAGTATTATTGAAGGTTGCCTGAACATGAGCTATTCCCCTGGGTACCTCCCGGGTTATTTTCTTCTTGCCGGAGAATGATTTTTTCTTCTCTACCATTAGAGACTACTCCTTTAATGAGCACACAATTTACGGAACGTAAATGGTATGTGCGAATTACTCTGAGAAATTCAAAGAATTTCCAGGACTAAGCTGCGGCCTTATTTTCCTCCTTACACGCTCATCTCCCGCAAGCTTCATTTTCTCTTGATTCCCACTGTCCTCCTCGGCCCCTTACGGGTACGGGCATTGGTACTCGTCCTCTGTCCTCTTACCGGCAATCCTCTTCGATGTCGCAGCCCTCGATAACTACCAATGTCTGTTAGCCTCTTTATATTTGAGGATATTTCTCTTTGGAGATCGCCCTCAACCCGATAATCTCTTTGGATGATAGCTGAAATTCTGCTTATCTCTTCCTCTGTCAGGTCCTTCACCCTCCTATCAGGATCTACAGCGGCTAACCTCAGGATTTTATTCGATGAGGTGCGGTTAATCCCATAGATGTAGGTCAAACTAATCTCTACCCTCTTCTCTCGAGGAAGGTCCACTCCCACAATCCTGGCCAATTTTCCACCTCCTGTTTAACTTGGGGAAATTTAAAGTTAAAAACTCAAACCTTGAACTTTAAACCTTAAACTAAACTTATCATCCCTGTCTCTGTTTATGCCGGGGATTAGAACATATTACCCGAACAACACCTTTTCGTTTCACTACCTTACATCTTTCACATATTTTCTTAACTGAAGCTCGAACCTTCATAATAGAAACCCCTACTCCTAATCAGCAACTTGCATCACAATTTTACAAATTAGCCCACCTTTGTACATACAGGTACAGAGACGTATAACTTAGAAAAATCCGAAATTCTAAATCCGAAACTCGAAACAAATTCTAAATTCTAATTTTCAAAACTCCAAATATTGTTTCGGTCCTTCGTATTTCGGGCTTCGAATTTCCAGCTTCTAAATTGTGCCTTTATTTCTCACTTATACCTATAAGTGATTCTTCCCCTGCTAAGGTCGTAAGGGGACAATTCCACTTTCACCTTATCTCCGGGCAAAATCTTAATATAGTGCATTCTCATCTTGCCACAGATGTGGGCTAAGACCTTATGCCCGTTCTCTAACTCCACTCGAAACATAGCGTTGGGAAGAGGTTCAACAACCGTTCCCTCTACTTCTATGGCCTCACCCTTAGGCAATTTACACCTCACGAAGATAGTTAAAGGTTAAAATATCTTTCGGTTCCTTTTGTTCTCTACTCTACGCTCTTTACTTCCGTTAATATCTCGGGACCATCCTCAGCGATGAGAATAGTATGCTCGAAGTGAGCTGAAGGTTTTCCATCCTTAGTTACCACTGTCCAGTTATCGCTTAGAACCTCTACCTCATATCCTCCCATATTAACCATGGGTTCAATAGCCAGAACCATTCCACTCTTCAAACGAGGTCCCCGATGGGGAACTCCGAAATTCGGTATTTGGGGGTCCTCATGCATCTCCGCTCCAATTCCATGACCAACGAAATCCCGCACTACCGAGAATCCCTCCGCCTCTACTTCTGTCTGGATGGCATGGGAGATATCTCCGAGCCTCCCCCCCACACGAGCCTGGTCTATCCCCAGATAAAGAGATCTTTTTGTAACCTCTAATAACTTCTTGAGCTCATCCCCGACCGCGCCCACCGGCCAGGTAACCGCCGCATCCCCATAATAGCCGTTCTTCTTAACCCCTATATCCAGGCTAATAATATCTCCGTTTATTAACTTCCTTGAACCGGGAATGCTGTGGACGACTTCTTCATTGACCGAGGTGCAGATATACCCGGGGAATCCCCGGTATCCTTTGAAAGCAGGTTCCGCTTCCTTTTCCCGAATTAACTTAGTCGCCAACTTTTCCAATTCCGCGGTAGTAACTCCCGGACGGATAACCTCGCTCAATGTCCGATGAATCTCTGCCACAATCCGATTACATTCCCTTATATATTTTAACTCTCTCTCAGATTTAAGAAGAATCATCTTTTATCTTTTTTTCAATTACCCTCCTTATCTCTTCAAATGTCTCTTGCGGTCCCTTACCCGAGTAAATCGTATATAAGAGACTTCTTTCCCGATAATAGCCAAGCAGTTCCTCTGCTTTAGATTCATAGATTTCCAATCTACTTCTAACTACATCCTCCCGATCATCAGGTCGCTGATAAAGTTTCTCTCCACAGCGGTCACAGACCCCTTCCTTTTTCGGAGGCATGTTCTTTACATGATAAAGAGCCTGACACTTTCTGCACACCCTTCTTCCCGCAAGGCGTTTCACCAGAACCTCAACAGGAACTTCCAGATGAAACACAAAATCCAGGGAGTAGTCAAGTTTGCTCAGGATCCCCTGGAGCGTTTCAGCTTGCTCTAAAGTACGGGGAAAACCGTCCAGGATAAAACCTTTCCGACAGTCCTCCTTCCGCAACCTTTCTCCAACCAAGCCGATCATTACCTCATCAGGAACCAAGCCTCCTCCTTCGACATAACTTTTTGCTTTCTCTCCCAGTTGCGTTTTTTCAGCTATCGCCTGACGCAGGATATCTCCGGTTGAGACATGAGGAATATTCATTCTCTCGCTCAAAAGACTTGCTTCTGTTCCCTTCCCTGACCCCGGTGCTCCTAATAATACTATCCTCATAAGGTCGCGCTCCCTGCGTTGCCACTTTAGTTATCTTCTTGCTCTTATCCTACCCTTTTTCATGAATCCATCGTAATGTCGCATCAAAAGATGCGATTCTATCTGCTTTACCGTGTCCAGGATCACCCC
The DNA here is from genome assembly GCA_013151555.1 of Nitrospirota bacterium. Classification (GTDB taxonomy): domain Bacteria; phylum NPL-UPA2; class NPL-UPA2; order NPL-UPA2; family JAADIA01; genus JAADIA01. The sequence goes on from JAADIA010000086.1 coordinate 11,870, forward strand.
GACAATAATAATAAGACCCGCACCACCCGCAAAACTAGTAAGGAGACTTCCCGGTCCTAATCCCAAACGGATAGAGATAATCGTAGGCATGATAGCAATGAAAGCTAAGCCCAGAGCCCCTACCAGAGTTATCCGGTTCATAACATGATAGAAATAATTTGCGGTAGGTTTTCCCGGTCTGATTCCGGGAATGAAGCTCCCGTATTTCTTCATATTGTCAGCCAACTCCGGAGGATGAAAGGTTATCGCCGTATAGAAATAACAAAAGAACAAGATTAAGATAACATAAAAGGTATTGTAAACAATGGTTTTACTGAGAAAATCAGCCATCGCACTTAGGAATTCATTGGGAGACTGTCTGAGAAAGAGAGGGAACTGGAGAATAGAAACGGCAAAGATAATAGGAATCATTCCTGCCTGGTTAAGCCGCAGAGGTATATAAGTCGCCTGCTGGCTGTAAACTTTTCTCCCCACAATCCGCCGGGCATGCTGGATGGGAATCCTCCGTTGAGCCTGGGTAAGAATAACCACCGCCGCTGTCATCAGAACAGTAAGAACAAGTAAGATAAAAGCTACCTCGGGGCGTAACATCCCGTCGTGGAGCATACGAATAGCCTGAAGGATAGCCCGGGGGATACGGGAGATGATATTAACGGTAATGATCAGAGAGATACCATTGCCGATTCCCCTTTCGGTAATCTGTTCCCCCAACCACATGATGAAAACCGTTCCGGCAGTCAGAGTAATTATAGCCATCAGACGAAAAGACCAACCGGGATTGGCAACTACCATCCTGCCTCCTTCCCCCTGAAGAGCTTCCAGTCCCCTACTTATAATCAAGGCCTGGATGATAGAGATAGCCACTGTACCGTAACGAGTATATTGAGTAATCTTCTTCCTCCCGGCTTCGCCTTCCTTAGCCAACTTCTCCAGGAAGGGAACCACGGCTGTAAGAAGCTGGATAATGATAGAGGCAGTGATATAAGGCATAATTCCTAAAGCGAAGATAGAGGCCCGGCGCAAAGCTCCCCCGGAGAACATATCGGCTAACCCGAAGAGCGTGCTCTGCATTCTCTGAAAGAAAAGAGATAAGGCTACCGCATCAATCCCCGGCGTAGGTATATGGCAACCCAGCCGGTAGACAATGAGGAGACTAGCCGAAAAAAGGATTCGTTTTCTTAAATCCGGGATCTTAAAAATATTCCGAAAAGCACTAATCATTACTCACACCTTAAGTAAATATCCGCCACTTTGTGACAGAAGAATTTTAACAGCCGGAACCACATCTAAAGCTAATCAAACAAGCAGCTAAAGAATAGCTTCCTAACACCGCCCCAAGTCAAAAAATCCTGGGGTAACAAATTCCAGCCTAAACAGATTTGATAATCTCTACTTTTCCTCCCGCTGCTTCTATCTTGTGAACCGCTCCCCGGCTGAAAGCATGGGCCGTTACTTCTAATCCTTCCTTGGTCAATTCTCCCTTGCCAAGAACCTTGATTAAGTTTTTCGACTTTTTGATGAGCCCCATCTCCTGTAGACTTTCCAAGTCAACCTTTTCCTTTGCTTCGAATCGATTCAGATGCTCAACATTGATCAGAATGTATTCTCTCTTCCTTAAATGATGGAATCCCCTTTTGGGAACCCTTCTCACCAACGGCATCTGCCCGCCTTCAAAACCCGAGTGCACTTTCCCGCCGGATCGCGCGCCCATTCCCTTATGTCCTCTTCCTGAAGTTTTTCCATGTCCGGACCCCGGACCCCGGCCCACTCTTTTCCTCCGATGTCTGGAACCGGGTTGAGGTCTAAGTTCGTTAAGTTTCATCTGAATTGCTCCTGCGCGCTTTTACAGCTTCTTGAATTTCTTTAAGTTTTTTCAAGCCTTCCACGGTTGCTCTCACCATATTGGAAGGATTGCTTGAGCCTAAGGATTTAGTCAGGATATCCCCGATACCGGCCGATTCCAAAACTGCTCTCACCGGACCGCCGGCAATCACTCCTGTTCCTTCCGAGGCCGGCTTGAGGAGGACTTTCCCCGCTCCAAAGAGTCCGATTATCCGATGAGGAATCGTCCTCCCGGACAGGGGCACGGATATTAAGCTTTTCTTGGCCGCCTCCGTTCCCTTCTTTATCGCCTGGGGAACCTCGTTAGCTTTTCCTAACCCGTAACCAACATACCCCTTGCCATCGCCAACGACCACTAAGGCAGTAAAGCTAAACCGTCTTCCTCCTTTGACCACTTTAGCTACTCGGTTTATTTTAACTACTTTTTCCGGTAATAATTCCAATGTATTGGGATTAATTTTGGCCATAAACATTTCCCCTTAAGTTCACTCGCTTCGCTCGTAATTGTAAATTGAAAATTGTAAATTTATCAAAAAATAAATCAAAACTTAAGAAACGAAAACCCCTACATTTTAAAATTTCCAATCTATAATTCGTGATTAGAATTTCAGTCCTCCCTCCCTGGCTCCCTCAGCTAAAGCCTTCACCCGACCATGGTAAAGATAACCGCTCCGGTCAAAAACTATTTGCTCTATTCCTTTTCCCTTACATTTCTCAGCCAAAGCTTTCCCTACCAACTTAGCAGCCTCTACGTTTCCTCCATATTTCAATTTCTTTCTAAGCTCCGGAGACAGGCTGGAGACAGTTAAAATAGTCTTTCCGGTTTCATCATTAACCAACTGAGCATAGATACCCCGAAGACTTCTGAACACCCCGAGCCGGGGTCGAGCAGCCGTCCCAAAGATCCTCTTCCGCACCCTTTTGTGTCTTCTATTTCGAGCTAACCTCTTATCCCGCTCCTTTGACATCCCTCACCTTTCCTTCTTAAATTAAAGATTTTAAATTAGAACTTGCCTTTTGATATTTCTAATTGATTTAAGCAGCCGCAGCCTTGCCGGCCTTGCGTCTCACCGTTTCTCCCCGGTACCTAATCCCTTTTCCCTTATAAGGATCGGGAGGATAAAGAGCCCGGAAACGAGCAGCTGCCTGCCCTACCAATTCCTTATCGATACCCCTCATTCCCACGGTAGTAACCTGTCCTTCCCTCTTCGCCTCAGCTTCAAGACCTTCCAGTAAATCGAAGTTAACAGGATGAGAACGCCCTATCTGTAGCACAATTACCTTTTCCTTTACCTCTGCCCGATATCCCACCCCATGTATCTCCAAAGTCTTCTGGAAACCAACTGTAACCCCTTCCACCATATTAGCAACCAGAGTGCGAGTAAGACCATGTAAAGACCGGTGCCGTTTGGTATCAGCATCTCGCTCTACGAAGATTTGGTTATCATCTATTCTCGCTTTCACCAAGGGCAATAATAACTTCCGACTTAACTTTCCCTTAGGCCCTTCCACAGTAATCAGGCTTTCCTCAATAGTAACCTTAACCCCCGCAGGGATACTTATTGGTTTTCTGCCGACTCGAGACATTTTTTTCTACCTTTTTTATTAATATTATCAACTAAAGCGCGGCGCGAGCGGGTTTTTCAAGCGCAGAGCGGTTATGCCACAGTCTGCCTTAGGCGGACGAGGAATAAAAAAGCCAAGCGAGGAAAACCCCGAAGCAGGCGCGCGCTCCCTTTACCATACATACCCAAGTACTTCGCCCCCGATTCCTTGCTGACGGCATTCTTCATCAGTCATAATTCCCTTAGATGTAGAAATGATCGCTATCCCTACCCCTTCCAACACCCGAGGTACTTCTTCCTTCCCGGCATAGACTCTTAATCCGGGTTTGCTGATTCTCTGTAAACCGCTGAAAGTCTCCTTCCGTCCCGCCCTGTACCTAAGATAAACCCTTAAGATACTTTGCTTACTGTCCTCAATCAGCCTATAATTTTTTATAAACCCTTCTTTCTTCAGGATACCGGCTATTTCTTTTTTTATCCGGGAAGCCGGCATATCAACCTTATCTCTCCCAGCCCCACTGGAGTTTCGCAAACGAGTAAACATATCAGCAATAGGATCCGTCATGCCCATTAGTTTTGCTCCTCACTACATATCTGTCTTATTGAAATTCACATGTGGAAAGTCAAAGGTTGACAACTTTAAACTTTCAACTTTACACCTTAAACTATCGTATCACCAACTTGCTTTAATTACTCCCGGAACCTCACCTTTAAGAGCTAAGTTACGGAAACATATCCGGCACAGCTGAAACTTTTGGATATAAGCTCTCGGCCGACCACAGATTCGGCAACGGCTGTATTTCCTTACTTTATATTTCGGTTCTCGCTTTGCCTTCTCAACCAGACTTTTTTTAGCCATAAAAATTTCTCCGAAAGATTCCTCCCGCCTCAGACGGGACGGAAAGGCATCCCCAAAAGGCGAAGAAGCTCCTTAGCTTCTTCATCACTCTTGGCTGTAGTTACCAGAGTAATATCCATTCCATGGATCAAGGGTATCTTCTCGTAGTTGATCTCAGGAAAGATTATCTGTTCTTCAATCCCCATAGTGAAATTACCTCTGCCATCAAAAGACACCGGAGGGATACCTCTAAAGTCCCGGACACGAGGAAGAGTAACATTTACGAAGCGATCGAAGAACTCGTACATTATTTTCCCTCTCAAGGTAACCTTGCAGCCAAGAGGCATCCCCGCTCTTACCTTGAAAGCAGCTACTGACTTCCTGGCCCTGGTTACTATTGGTCTCTGGCCAGTGATAATGGATAGTTCCTCCTTAACTGCCTCCAAGAACTTAGGCTCACTTATCGCCTCCCCGAGACCAACATTAAGAACAATTTTCTCAAGTCGGGGAACCTGGAACCTATTCTTATATTTGAATTTCTCCTGCAATTGAGGAGCAATCTCCTGTTCGTGCTTATCCTTTAGTCTAGCCATTTCATCCCTCAGATATTTAGCCATTTCTCCTCACGGCTAAACGGTTACCTCATGCCTTCCCGATTTGCTCATTACATCTTCGACAGAATCTAATCTTGGTCCCATTTTCCAGCTTTCTCCGCCCCGAGCGGCTACCTCGATTACACTTTTGACAGGAGAGCATTACATTGGAGATATGCAACGGAGCCTCCTGCTCAAGAATGCCTCCTTGCTGTTCAGGAGGACGAGGACGGATATGCTTCTTAACAAAATTTATCCCCTCAACGATAACTCTCTCTTTTTTAGGAAAGATTTGAAGAACCCTACCTGTCTTACCTTTATCCTTACCAGCGATAGCTATAACCATATCACCTTTTCTCACATGAAGTTTCGGCATCACAATCATCCTCAATAAAAAAACCGGATTAAGTATTAAGTTGTAAGGATTAAGAAAAAAACTTAATTCTTAGAGCAAACGAAGTGCGCGTCTTAATCCTTAATTCTATCCTTTGTATCCTTATATGACTTCCGGAGCTAAGCTAATTATTTTGGAAAAATTCTTCTCTCTAAGTTCCCTGGCTACCGGTCCGAATATTCTCGTCCCCACCGGATTTTTCTGTTCATCGATGATGACAGCACTATTATGGTCAAACTTTATATAAGAACCATCAGCGCGCCTGATCTCCTTTTTCGTCCTGACGATAACTGCTTTAACTACATCACCCTTCTTAATCGTCCCCCCCGGCATCGCTTCCTTAACCGAGACTACTATTATATCTCCTAATCGGGCATAGCGGCGTCGACTTCCTCCCAGGACCTTAATACAGGATAAACGCCTCGCGCCTGAATTGTCAGCAACATTCAACCTCGTCTGCATCTGAATCATCTCTTACCCTTTTCTACAATTTCTACCAGTCGCCACCTTTTTGTTTTGCTTAAGGGGCTGGTTTCCATTATCTTTACCTTGTCTCCGACCTTAGCCACATTTTTTCCATCATCTGCTTTAAATTTAGCTGTTCTTCTGATTACCCGTTTATACAAGGGGTGTTTTACCAACCTTTCCACGGTAACCACTATTGTCTTATCCATCTTATCACTGACTACCTTACCTGAGCGTATTTTCCTCTGTCCTCGTTCTTTCACTTAACCCTCCTAGAAATATAGTTACTCATATAAAATCAAAGGCCTTAAGGTTTAAAATGTTAGTTTTTTTCACTTTCAACCTTAAACTTTCAACTGTCTTTCAATGGTCTTTATCCTGGCTATCGTTCTTCTGACCACCCCAATTCTGCTGGGATTTTCCAACCTCCCGGCAGCCCGTTGGAATCTCAGGTTAAAGAGCTCTTCTCTGAAATCAGCCTCTTTCTGCTTTAATTCTTCTTTAGTCAATTGCCGCAATTCCCCGGTTTTCATCTTAGGACTTTCTCCAAAAAATCAATCAGATACTGATTAATTTAGGTAGACAAATGATAATCAGTTATTGGTAAATGGCGATTAATGATTGACCATTAGTTGCCGGAATCAGTAATCACCAGGCCAAAATCTGGGGCCAATAAAAAGTCTTAGTTATTATCTGGTAATAAATCTCGTCCTCAAAGGCAATTTATGAGCAGCTAACCGCATCGCTTCCCGGGCGAGGTCTTCCGGAATGCCTTCTAACTCGAACAAGACACAACCCGGCCTTACTACAGCCACCCAGTATTCCGGAGAACCTTTACCCTTTCCCATTCTCGTTTCCGCAGGTTTAGCCGTCACCGGTTTATCCGGGAATACTCTTATCCAGACCTTTCCTCCCCGTTTGAGATGCCGGGTAAGAGCTACCCGGGCAGCTTCTATCTGTCGACTGGTAATCCAGGAAGGCTCAAGAGCTTTAAGCCCATACTCACCGAAACTGATATGCGAGGTCCGAAAAGATATCCCTTTCATTCTCCCTCGATGAGTCTTACGAAATTTTACCCTCTTTGGCATTAAGGGCATTTAACTTCTCCCCCTTTTTTTCTTTTCCTCCGGAAGAATCTCTCCCTTAAAGATCCAAACCTTGACTCCAATCATTCCGGAGGTTGTCTTAGCTTCTGCAGTTCCATAATCTATATCAGCGCGGAGGGTATGAAGAGGAACCCTTCCCTCCCGGTACCATTCAGAACGTGACATTTCCGCTCCCGCCAAACGTCCTTTACAAGCCACCTTCACTCCCTTAACGCCTCCATCCATAGCCAGAGTCACTGCTTTCTTCATCGCTCTTCGGAAAGAGGTTCTCTTCTCCAATTGCCGGGCGAGACTCTCCGCCACTAATTGAGCATCCTTTGCCGGTTCCTTAACCTCCTGAATATTAATGAAGACTTGCTTGCTAGTCATCTCTTCCAATTCTTCCTTGAGCCGGTCCACCTCTGCTCCTCTCCGCCCAATAATGATTCCCGGACGAGCGGTAAGAAGGTTTATACTTATCCGGTCAGCAGCCCTCTCAATCCCGATGCGGGAAACCCCCGCCGAGGTTAACTTCTTCTTAATGTATCGACGGATCCGGATATCCTCTTGAAGCAGATCCCCATAATCTTTCCCAGCATACCAGCGGGAATCCCAATTTCGGATAAATCCTAACCGAAAACCGATCGGATGAACCTTCTGTCCCATACAACCCCCTTTTAAACTAACTCGCTTCGCTCGTAATTGTAAATTGCAAATTGGAAATCTTAGATTGGAAATTTAAAAATAAATCGGCTGACATTTTCAAATTTCCAATCTTCAATCTTCAATTTCCAATTCGGCCCGCCTCAGGCGGGTCGTTTCGTCTCTTCCCTCTCCCTCAGCACCACGGTAATATGGCAGGACCTTTTCAAGATGCGGGTAGCTCTTCCCATAGCCCGGGGCATAAACCTTTTTAGAGAAGGACCTACATCGACATAAGCTTTCTCGACATAAAGCCTATCGATATTTACCTGAGGATCCTTTCCCGCATTAGCCAAAGCTGATTTTAATACCCTCTCCACCGATACCGAGGCCGCTTTCTGGGTAAATTTGAGGATGGTTAAGGCCTTGTCCACCTGCTTGCTCCTGATGAGATCGACAACCTGCCTTACCTTGCGAGGACCCATAGGTACATACTTAGCAACTGCTTTTGCTTCCATAACCACCTCAGCTATATCTAACTCTAATCAAAAAATATTTAGCCATTGATCCGGCACCTTTTTCAACCTAAACCCCGGCAAACCGGAGCCTTCACTATCTTGTTACGTCTTAGATGCCGATTTCTCCGTATGCGCTCCATGACCTCTGAAAGTCCGCGTTGGCGCGAACTCTCCCAACTTATGGCCGACCATATTCTCCGTCATATAAACAGGAATGAACTTCTTCCCGTTATGAACAGCCAGGGTGAAACCCACAAATTCAGGAGGAATGGTCGAATTCCGAGCCCAGGTTTTAATGGATTTCTTATCTCCGGACTGCCTTGCGGACTCGATCTTCTTAAGCAATTTGGCATCTACATAAGGCCCTTTCTTGACCGATCTACCCATCTTTTATCTTCTCCTTAGGCAAAGTCACGAAAACCGTTCCCGCCCATATTTGATCTGTGTAATCTGCTTTTTAATCTGCGCAATCAAGAACAGCACTTTTTTGTGATGTCCCTATTTTCTCCTCTTCACGATATATCTATCGCCAGCGGCGTTCTTTCTCCTGGTTTTATATCCTTTGGTCGGCTGTCCCCAGGGACTAACAGGATGACTTCCTCCGGAACTCTTGCCTTCACCTCCACCATGAGGGTGATCAACGGGGTTCATAGCCACTCCCCGCACCCGGGGACGCCTCCCCAGCCAACGGGAACGTCCGGCTTTGCCTATCTGAATGCTCTCGTGTTCTAAATTCCCTATTTGTCCAATAGTAGCCTGACAACCCAAGCGAATTAATCTTACCTCTCCCGAAGGTAGTTTAACAGAAGCATATTCTTTTTCTTTTGACAGGAGTTGGGCTGCCCCTCCGGCAGTACGCACCAACTGTCCTCCCTTGCCCGGCACAAGTTCGAGGTTATGAATGAAAGTGCCTTCAGGAATACTACCCAGAGGAAGAGAATTGCCTATCTCTACTTCAGCTTTCAAACCGGAAAAAACCTCACTCCCTACTTTCAGGCCCCGGGGAGCAATAATATATCTCTTCTCTCCATCCCGGTAACATAGGAGGGCAATCCTGCTTGATCTATTAGGATCATACTCAATGGAAACTACTCGGGCAGGGATATCAAATTTATCCCGCTTAAAGTCGATGATCCGGTAACGACGGCTATGTCCTCCACCCCGATGCCGGGCAGTAACTCTTCCCTGAGAGTTTCTCCCCCCTTTTTTCTTCAGGGGACGAATAAGAGATTTCTGGGGACGGGTAACGGTAATTTCCTGAAAATCAGAACCCGTCATGAACCTTCTACTGGGAGTTGTTGGTTTATATTTCTTCACTTTTCAACCCTATCCTATGCGTTTTCGCTATTTTGTGCCTCATCGCGGAATCCTTTCACTCGATAAAGAATCGATCTCCTCCTTCATCTTCAGCATGGCGAAGAGCTTCCTGTGCCTTTTCAATCAAATCTTTATAGCTTGCCATCTCAGAGACATAAGAGGCTATCCCAATACTTAGAGTTATTCTGTTTTCCTTCACCTTCCAGGACTTCAAGTATTCTTCCAGGAGTTTCTTTACGCGTTTTGCCTGAATGGAAGCTCCGGTACCTCCCGTATGGGCCATGGTGATGGCAATTTTTCCATCTTCAATTCTTCCCACAGCATCTGCTTCCCGAATATTGTTGTCAATAATATTTACCATGCCTTCTTGAGCTTTCCTCATCGCCCGACCTTTCAACTGATCAGATTGATCAATATCTATTATAGTCAAAGAGAGAGGCGCAGAATAGCGCTTCACCTCAGCAAAAGATATCTTCAGTTGACGGTAGAAACTTCGCGTCTCTATAACCGCTCTCCAGTCAACCGGACTAAAAAGGGATAAACAAAAAACATGCCAGAACCGCCAGGTGACTCCCAAGGCCGAGCTCAAAATGGCCGCACCGAGGGCCAGGATCAGAACTATAATCCAGATAATAACATCAGACACCTCAGAAGAAGTAGCGTTGAGCCAGAGAATCACGCTAGGCACCAGAAGGCAAAGAAAGAAAAAAGGATAGACAAGGGGAATATGAAACTCTGCCACCCTTTTATAAGACTCCCGGTTGATCATATATTCCCACCGGAGAAGCTTAGCTGCTATTGCGCCCAGAAGGCTGAAACCGATCAGAAGCCCGATAACTACTTCTTTCAGTCCTTCCCAATGCATCCCCTGAATCAGGATAATCACCAGAGGTGATAATAACAAAGCCGCTATTAATCCCCCCAAGAAACCCGCTATCACCAAGACAAACGGGGGAGAAAGAACAGCAAGGATCTCATATTTCTCATTAGCTGAGATTCTCTCTTTTGCCATTGCTTCAAACTCTCCTCAGGTAACTTACCTTCTCGTTAAGCCAGATCTATCTTATCCCCGGCCTTTAAAGTAACAATAGCTTTCTTCCAGTCAGGTGTCTTTCCCTGGTGAAAACGAACTCTTCTTTGTTTACCTCTCATCCTGACCGTATTTACTTTTACCACTTTCACCTTAAACAAATCCTCAATAGCTTTCCGTACTTCTATCTTATTTGCTCTCTCATCTACAACAAAGGAATATTTATTATATTTTCCCGTTAAATCCGTACTCTTCTCTGTAATTATCGGACTTTTTACAACAGTATGAGCATTCATATCAGTTACCCGTTCAGGCTGCTACGAAACTCGTTTTAGCCTCTCATTGAAGGACGGTGCTTTTGTATCCGTCCTATATTAGTTATTGGTTTCAGCCTCACTTATCACTTTTATTTGTCTTGCTTTCCTTCAACAGCCCTTCCTCTAACAGGGCAAGAGCTCCTTTAGTAATAAGAAGCTTCTCATGACTTAAGACATCATAAGTATTTAAACCGAGGGGAGCTTTTAGATGAAAATTAACAATGTTACGAGAAGACTTCTTTACTTTATCGTCAGGATTGCTGAGAATTAACAGGGACTTCCTCTCCGCTTTCAGAGAGCGGAGGATAGCCATCATATCTTTGGTTTTTATTCGCTCTAATTCCAGCTTATCCAACACCGTAATCTTATCCTCTTTGAACTTCGAACTAAGAGCTGAGAGGAGAGCCAGCCTCCTCGCCTTTTTAGGAAGAGAAAAGGAATAATCCCTCGGCCTGGGCCCAAAAACGGTTGCTCCCCGACGCCAGAGAGGAGAAGTATTGGAACCGACCCGTGCTCTTCCTGTTCCTTTCTGCCGCCAAGGCTTAACTCCACTACCACTCACCTCGGAACGATTCTTTGTCTTAGCCGTCCCTCGCCGCCTGTCGGCTAAATAGTTAACCACCGCTTGATGAAGGAGAGCCTCATTGATCTTTCTTTCAAAAATTTCCTTGGATAGCTCAGTCTTACCTACAACCTCTCCTTTAACGTTACAAACATTCACCGTAGCCATCAGCCAAAATTCCTCTATAAAATAAGGTTAAACAACTTTAAACTTTTAACTTTCAACCTTCAACTTTTAACTTTTAACTATAATGAGGTATCCTCCGTTGCATCCCGGAACTGCGCCTTTCACTAAAAGCAGACTCTGGTCCAAATCAACCTTTATTACCCTCAGGTTCCGGCAGGTCACCTGTTCCGCCCCTACCCTGCCGGCCATTTTCTTACCTTTAAATACCCGGGAAGGATAAGCGCTCGAGCCAATAGACCCCGGTCGCCGATGCCACTTATGAGTCCCATGGCTGGCCGGGCCACCGGCAAAACCCCATCTTTTCATAACTCCCGAGAATCCCTTCCCCTTGGAAACACCGGTAATGTTAACCAAGTCTTTCTCCTTGAAAATGTCAACCTTAATTTCCTTCCCGGCTTCATAAACATCAATATCATCTGCCCGGAATTCCTTAAGCATCCTCTTGGGGGTAACTCCAACCTTAGCAAAATGTCCGCGCCGGGGCTTATTGACCCCATTTTCTTTCTTATCCTCAAAGCCAAGCTGGACGGCCTTATAACCGTCTTTATCCTCTGTCTTCTTCTGGACGATAGAACAAGGACCTGCCTTGATGATAGTTACCGGGATTGCCTCCCCGCTCTCGCCAAAAAGTTGAGTCATGCCAATTTTTTTACCTATTAGTCCCATCATAATTTTATTTCCACATCCACTCCTGCCGCCAGGTCCAACTTCATCAGAGCATCCACTGTTTTACTGGTCGGCTCGATTACGTCAAGCAACCTTTTATGAGTCCTGATTTCAAACTGTTCCCGTGACTTTTTATCTACATGAGGTGACCTGAGCACGGTAAACCGTTCTTTCTCCGTGGGAAGAGGTATAGGACCCGAGACTTGAGCTCCTGTCCTCCTCACCGTCTCTACAATCTCATGAGCAGAATGATCCAATATCCGATGGTCATAGGCCCGCAGCTTGATTCTTATCTTCTGTTTAGGAGTTCCAGCTACTTTTACTTTCTCTTCTTTCTTCAATTTCCGGCTTTCTTTAACTTCGGATACTTTACCTGCATTCTCCTTGGTCCGCCGCTCGGCCTCGGTTACTTTTACTTTCAACTTCTTCATTTCTTTCTTTTGCTTTTCTTCTTTTTTCTCCACCGGCTTCGCTTTTCCCGCCCCGACCTTTGCCTTTTTCTTTACTTCTTTCTTAACTTCTTTCTTTATTTCTTTTACCTTCTCTTCTTTCTTTTCCACTTTATCTTTCTTCACTTTCTCTACTTTCTTCTCTTTTTTTTCCTCAGCCATTTTTTTCACTTCTCTTTCCTAAACAGAAACATTTAATGATGACAAGAGCCTTCGGCGAACGAGACCCCGCCGGCAGGCGACCACAATCCCTTGTCCCTCACTTAATAACCTCGCTAATCACTCCGGCGCCTACCGTATGGCCACCCTCTCGAATAGCAAACCTTAACTCTTTCTCCATAGCTATAGGCGT
>JAADIA010000023.1 GCA_013151555.1 Nitrospirota bacterium
CCGGGGAAGGTAAGGCGGAGGTTATCCTGAATATCTCAGCCTCTCCCTATCATGTTGGTAAAGGGAGACTCCGGGAGAAGGTTTTATCGGAAAGAGCCCGAGAAAATTGCGCTATGGTTTTCTATAATAACCTCGTTGGCGGCCAGGACGAGCTCGTTTTCGATGGCGGGGGAATGGTTTTTGACCAAAAGGGAAAGGAATTTGCCCGGGGTAAACAATTCGAAGAGGATTTAGTAATTGTCGACCTAAATGCCGGCAGAATCCGGAATAACCGCTTACGGCATGAAAGCAGACCCTTAAATTTATCCCCGCTGGGTATAGCCCTTTTGCAGAAGGTAAAGAAAATAGAGCTACCCGAAGCCAAAACGGGGAAGAAGAAGTCTTTGCCTGAGAGGAAGATAAAAAAGTTGGGCAGGCTCGAGGAAATATACAGAGCCTTGATTCTGGGAGTTCATGACTATGTCAAGAAAAATGGGTTTAAGAAAGTAGTCATCGGACTCAGCGGGGGTATAGATTCTTCCTTAGCAGCTGTTCTTGCCGTAGATGCTCTGGGAAGGGAGAATGTTACCGGATTATCTATGCCTTCTGCCTATTCTTCTGCGGGGACTCAAGCGGATACGGTGAAATTGGCCCGGAATTTGGGGATTAAGTTAATTACCATCCCTATTGATGAAATCTTCCGAACTTACCTGGAAGCTCTTCGGGAAAAGTTTCAGGGCTTGAAGCCGGATGTGACCGAGGAGAATCTTCAGGCCCGGATAAGAGGTAATATCCTGATGGCCATTTCCAACAAATATGGCTCTTTGGTATTGACTACGGGCAATAAAAGTGAGATGAGTGTTGGCTACTGTACCCTTTACGGTGATATGGCGGGAGGCTTCGCTGTCATTAAAGATGTTCCCAAGACTTTGGTATATAAATTATCCAGGTATAGAAACAGGAAGGAAGGTAAATCTTTAATCCCCAAAAGCGTTCTTGACCGGGAACCTTCCGCGGAACTGAGACCTAACCAGAAGGATGCAGATACTTTACCTCCTTATTCTCTCCTTGACCCTATTTTGGAAGCTTATGTAGAGGAGGATAAGAGCAGCGAGGAGATAATTGCCGGGGGATTTAATCCCCGGGTAGTGAAAAAAGTTATCCGGATGGTAGATAGAAACGAATACAAGCGGCGTCAGGGTCCTCTGGGAGTGAAGATTACTCCCCGGGCCTTTGGTAAGGATAGAAGATTTCCCCTTACTAATAGATATCAGGACTTTTAAAAACATAAAGAAAACATGAACAATAAAAGCACGGGGGGCACAAAGTCAGAAAAAGAAAGTTAATAAAAAGAAGAAACCCCGAGATTGCCTAAGATTAACCCGAGATAAAATTTAAAAAAGCAAATAAAAATCTCGTGAAAATCTGTGAAATCTTGTGGTTAAAAGTTTTATAATTATTTATGATCTTTGTGTTCTCTGTGATTAGAAAGTTATTCTTATGAGTTATTATTACCAAAAAGATATCAGTGGTTGCTCTGTTGTCGGAATGATGAACGAGAGCGGCGAGAAGTTTAGCGGCGAATGGGTGGTAAAAGCTATCTTTCCCCTGCGGGAGCGGTCTAATGGCCTGGGAGGGGGGTTTGCCGGTTACGGGATATATCCCGAGTTTCCCGACTATTATGCTTTTCATATGTTGTTTGAGAGTGACCGTGCTCAGCAACTCACTGAGGAATATTTTCGGGAAAGCTATGATATTGAGAAAGATGAAGCTATTCCTACCCGTCCCGTAGCCACGGTGGAGAATAAATCGAAGCTTTGGCGTTATTTTATGAAAGTGCGGGAAAAGAAGACGAATGAAGAAGATCTCGTGATGGAGACAGTAATGAAAGTCAATGCAGAGATCGAAGGAGCTTTCGTTGTTTCCAGCGGGAAAAATATGGGAATCTTCAAAGGAGTGGGCTTCCCCCGGGAGATCGGTATTTTTTATCGTTTGGAGGAGTATGAGGGATATATCTGGACGGGACATGGCCGTTTTCCCACCAATAGCGTGGGATGGTGGGGAGGAGCTCATCCTTTTGGTCTTCTCGATTGGTCGATCGTTCATAACGGGGAAGTTTCCTCTTATGGTATAAACAAGAGATACCTGGAGAATTTCGGTTATCGGTGCGTTCTCTTTACCGATACGGAAGTGATGACTTATTTATTCGACCTCCTGGTGCGGAGGCATGGTCTTAGTTTCGAGCTGGCGGCTAAGGCGATGTCGGCTCCTTTCTGGGAAGAGATAGATAGAAATACAGACGAGGTCGCCAGGGCTATACGGATAGTCTATGGAGGAGCTCTGGTTAACGGACCGTTTAGCATCATTGTGGGGTGTAGCCGGGGGATGGTCGGCTTGAGCGACCGGGTTAAGTTGAGACCTTTGATTGCCGGCCGAAAAGGAGATATGCTCTACCTTGCCAGTGAAGAGTGTGGGATCAGGGAAGTATGTTCATCCCCGGACAGAATCTGGTCTCCGAAGGCGGGAGAAGTGGTAATAGGACGGCTGAAGTTATGAGTTACAAGTGACAAGTTACAAGTTATGAGTTATGGACAACAAAAGAAAGAAGAAATATCCGGAGAAAGGGATTAGGGAAAGAACTTTTGAGTTTTCCTTAGTAATTATTAAGATAATTCAATTTTTGCCAAAGAATACTATAGGGTTTGAGTTAGGTAAGCAGATTTTGAGAGCAGGGACGTCAGTGGGAGCGAATGTGGAAGAAGCTGCAGGAGCGAGAACGAAGAAAGAGTTCACAAGTTGTATGAACATAGCTAAACGAGAGGCAAGAGAGACTGAGTACTGGCTAAGGTTAATCGCTAAGTCAAGATTGGTCAGTAAATCTAAAGTTCAGCCTCTCTTAGATGAAATCATGATCATCTTAAGAATCTTAACTGCCATTGTCAAAACATCACAAAAGAACAATTAACTAATAATCAATAACTTGTAACTTATAACTTATAACTATTGTATGAGGAGGTTATGGCTTTATCATTAGTTGCTCCGGAGTTCCTTATTGAAAGGGATGATGAGAAGTGTATTGCCTGTCAGGTTTGTGTTCGGCAATGTGCCAATGATGCGCATATCTATGATGCCGAAGATGATACTATCTGTACGGATAGCTCCAAGTGTGTCGGCTGCCATCGTTGTTCTTCGCTTTGCCCCACAGGGGCCTTGAACATAAAGAAGAATCCCCTTCATTTCAAGGAAAATGCTAACTGGACTTCCCAGGTCCAGACAAATATTTATAAGCAAGCAGAGGCCGGAGGGGTGCTCCTGACCGGAATGGGAAACGACCGGCCTTATCCTATTTACTGGGACCATATCCTGCTTAATGCTTCTCAGGTGACCAATCCTTCCATTGATCCTTTGCGGGAGCCTATGGAGTTGAGAACTTACCTGGGGAGAAAGCCGGATAGTTTAAAGTTTAAGGTTAAAAGTTTAAAGGGAAAAAGACAAAATAAGAACTCTTCAGCTTCGAGTGTTCAGCTTTTAACCAAATTGGCTCCCCAGCTTCAAATAGAGACACCTATCTTGTTCTCGGCTATGTCCTATGGTTCCATCAGTTACAATGCTTGCTTGTCTTTAGCCCGGGCTGCGGCAGAGGCGGGGACTTTCTATAATACCGGGGAAGGTGGATTGCATCGGGATTTCTACAAATACGGTCCTAACACGATTGTCCAGGTGGCCTCAGGGAGGTTCGGGGTCCATAGCGAGTACCTCAATGCCGGGGCTGCGGTAGAGATTAAAGTTGGGCAGGGCGCTAAGCCGGGTATAGGTGGACATCTTCCGGGGGAGAAGGTGTCCGAAGGCATCTCTGCTACGAGAATGATTCCCGTGGGCACAGATGCTCTCTCTCCGGCTCCTCATCACGATATCTATTCTATTGAGGACCTTCGCCAGTTGATTTATGCTCTCAAGGAGGCAACGAGGTATCAGAAGCCTATCTCCGTGAAGATTTCCGCTGTCCATAATGTGGCTCCCATTGCCAGTGGTATGGTTCGGGCGGGGGCGGATATTATTGCTATTGACGGTTTCCGGGGAGGTACGGGAGCTGCTCCTACGGTAATCAGGGACAATGTCGGTATTCCTATTGAATTGGCTATTGCGGCAGTGGATACCCGGTTACGGGAAGAGGGAATCAGGCATCAAGCATCGGTAATTGCCGGGGGAGGGTTCCGGTCGAGTGCTGATATTATTAAAGCTATTGCCCTGGGGGCGGATGCCGTTTATATCGGAACTTCTGCCCTGGTGGCTATGGGTTGTCATGTTTGCCAGAAATGTTATACGGGAAAATGTAACTGGGGGATTGCTACTCAGGATCCCTATCTGACCAAAAGGTTGAATCCTGATATTGGCGCTCGCAGGTTGGTGAATCTTCTCCGGGCCTGGTCCCTGGAAATTAAAGAGATCCTGGGTGGTATGGGGGTAAATGCCATCGAGTCGTTAAGAGGGAACAGGGAACATCTGAGAGGGGTAGGACTCAGCGATACCGATCTTAAAATCTTGGGGATAAAGCCGGCGGGGGAGGCGTGGTGAGGGGGAGCAAGGCATTTCCTCCCTCACTGGTGGTTGCTCGCTGCTGCGCTTCAGTCGAAAAGGGGCAGAAATTAAACTCGTCCACCTAAGGCGGACTCAGACAAAATTTCTGCTTTAACCCTTTTCTTCTTCAGCTGCGCGGACGCTGCGCTACCAATGTTCGGTCGAAAACACCTTGCTCCCCTTGAGATAGAGAGGTAAGAAAAAAGGAAAGACAAAAGCTAATCCGGGGTGGTTGCTTAGGTTTTTTTAACTTTGTGCCTGTGT
>JAADIA010000034.1 GCA_013151555.1 Nitrospirota bacterium
GGTAGTTGTATACATCCTTAAAGTCGCCGTATCGACAACCTGACCCGGAGGAAGCGTTGGCAGGGTAAACCCGACTAAGCCTCTTCTCTCTTCTCCACCCCAAGTGCCCGTATGAATAAAGTTTTGGTTGCTGCCTTTGGCCCAACCACCACTCAATAACAGTTCCCGGATAAAGGTATCCTGATTCGTAGAATACACGGTCAGGGGCAATGAAGTCGTTACCGATTCGGAAGTGGACCAGCCGGTAGTATTCTGGTTGGCGGACTTATCCCGGACCTGAACCCGGTAAGTATACAGGGCATCCGGATTCAGACCGGTATCTTCATAGGTCGCACTATCCTGCCAGCTGCTATCGTTACCACCACCGGCCGTGCACTGGAAATAGTATTCTACTCCACTCACATCGGATGCGGTGGTTGCCGTCATGGATACTGAGGTGCTGCTGGTAGCATGCGGGACGGTACTCCAGGTCATCGGATCCGGTATCGGCGGGGAGATATCCGGCGGAGTAACATCAAGCTGATGTAATCTGGCAGAGAAGACCTCCATATCCCCATACTTACGCGTAATATATATTGAGGTAGCCGTAGGATATTGACTCAAAGGAATATTGATATCCTGTGTTAGCCTCTGTCCCGTCCCGGTGAGCAGGTTGCCGGTCAAATTAGCCAGCTGAGTTCCATTCGCATCTCTCAATCGCACAAACGTGTAGGAGTCAGCATTAGAGTAATCCGTATAGTCCAGAGTCAAAATCAAGTCGTTATTAGCCACTACGTCCCTATTTATATTCATCCACAGACTAGCCCAACCGGTTGCAGCTGCATCCACCCGGTATGAGGCACGACTGTAATCCCAATGCCCTTTGGAAGATTCACCCGTAGAAGTAACCCCCACATTCGCAGCATAAATGAACCAGGCCTTATACCAAGTCCATGCCGGGGGAGAAATCTCCATATCCCCATTAAGCCGGTGCAGGAGGATATTCTTAAGAGAAGAATCCGTCAAGGGGATAGGAATCCTTCTGGTCAGTTTCTCCCCTGTCCCGGTGAGCAGGTTGCCCGTTAAGTCGTCAACTAAAACATTCCAATTAGAATCTCTCAATTGGATATACATATAGGAGTTAGCATAATCCGTATAGGTTAATATCATCGTTATGCTTGGTTGAGTAACCGTATTCATATCCATCTTGGTCAGATAATAACCTACATCCGCAGCCTCAGCTGCATCCACCCGCCAGGAGTAACTACTCGCGTCCCAGTACATGCTATTCTGGGTATTGCGAACCAGCCAAGGGTTACGGCTATCCAAATAAGTGGAAAAAATCTCCATATCCCCATAGTCACGATTAATATTTATCCACTCAGCGGTAGGATACTGACTGAGAACAATATTGATGCTCTTGGTTAACCTGTCTCCTGTACCGGTTAAGATGTTCCCGGTCAGGTCATCAACAACAACACTATCCGCAGCATCTCTTAACTGAACATGCATGGAGGCATTGGCATAATCCGTATAATCTATATTTAGGGTCAAGTCATTATCAATCACCGACCTGTCTATGCGCATCTTAAGCCCGCCGACACCGTTGGCTTCGCTGCTGCTTACCCGATACGAGGAACGGGTTGGATCCCAATAACCTGCGCTGCTGCGTTCCGCTGCCATAATCCAGGGATCATCTCCTATCCTGTCAGAGTTCAACAACCATCCCGGGTAGCGGTCCAACCAGGAGTAGAATACTTCCACGTCTCCATAGTCACGACTAATATCTATCCAGCTGGCGGTAGGATAGTCAAGGAGGGGAATATTGAAACTTCTCGTTAATCTCCGCCCTGTCCCCGTGGTAACAATATCTATAAGCGGGCTAACTACAAGACTACCGTTGGAATCCATTAAATTGATGAACATACGGGAATTAGCATAATCCGTGTAGGCCACACTTAAAGTCAGATCATTATTAATCACCGACCTGTCCACATGCATCCTGAGACTACCGTTCCCTGCCCCTTCAGCGCTATCCACCCGGTAAGAGGACCGGTCATAATCCCAGTAACCGGACGCGCTCCGGCCCACTCCGGTAACCCAGGGAGGATTGGAGCTATAATCGTCGCTGCCAATAACCGCGCCCCAATCAAAATCTGCGTGTCTGAAAGAACTGTCGGGTGGGACTAAATTCTCCCGGGAGGCCCAGTATTCTTCCAAAAGGGGACTGTAAGCATATGCAGATTGGGAAAGGCTCGAACTAAAGGAGGAAGCAGGATAAGCTGAATTCATATCCGGCTGGTACTTATGGTTGCGTTCAATCTGTCTGGCAATAGCT
This sequence comes from Nitrospirota bacterium, assembly GCA_013151555.1. Classification (GTDB taxonomy): domain Bacteria; phylum NPL-UPA2; class NPL-UPA2; order NPL-UPA2; family JAADIA01; genus JAADIA01. Next base: position 2,318 of record JAADIA010000034.1, read on the forward strand.
CGCAGAGGAACGTGTACCTTTGTCCCAAAATTCCATAATTGGACAAACAGCCCCAAATCTTTACCGTGCGCTTCGGCTGCTTGACCATAGGCTACGGCTCCGTCTTCAGATAAGTTGATATTATTATACGTCCCATAGGTATCGCTAAGTAAATTGACGATGTAAGGCGATTCCGCAATATATTCCAGTCGGATTCCAGGCATCCGGGCACCGGTAACTTCATAGACATTATTGTTCAGACCAAAGTATATTGCTCCTTTATAATTCGTGTTGCCGGTAAAGGCATCACTGGCACCCTTGGCCATCTTGCCAAGGTAATCGGCAAAGGCCCGGAAACGCCAGTCCCACCACTGGTCCCAGAGAGGATCATCCGGAGCCGCATAGGCTATCTTATACTGGCTGTCTACAGGAATATCCGCATCAGCGATATCAACAGGAAACTTGGCAAGGCTGTTTCCTATATAGGTACGGAAACTGTCTAAATCAGCATCACTGTAGGTGGGACTGTTATAATACGGGGAAGTGTTCGACCTGATCATTCCCAGGGATTCTTCACTGAACATTAAACGAGACTCTGTTGTCAGGGACAGCAAAGATAATCGATCCCGGAATTGGTCCGCCCTATACTGGGCTGCTTCCGCACTGCATACATCGTAATCGTTATTGTTGGTTAAGGTAACAAATGTCCCGTCGGGATAGACCAACCCCACGGATCGGTAGGCATCCGGGATCTCCCAACTAAAATATGTTCCGGGATAGCGTAAACTATGGAAAGTAAAACCAAGATTATAACTCGCAAAAGCATCAATCCATTCCTGTGCTTCTGCAATAGCAGCGGTATCCCAATAATTAATGGCAATTCCAGCCATATCAAAATATTGAGTTATTTCCTGGGCCACAGATTCCTTAAATGCAACCGTATCATCTGTGCTTGCCCATATCGACCGCACACCAAAAGCAAATGTCTGAGGTTTGTTTTCTTTGCCGGCGACAATATTATCCACCCGGAGGGTTGTTGTGCCTCCATTGGATGCCGAACCGGAATATGCCGCATAGATAAAGATGTTCCTGATATCATCCAGCTGTAACACCCCGTCATCTTTGGGTCCGCCGGAGCCGCCATCATCAAAAAAGTCAGAGAAAGGAATAAATACCGACTGGCCATTGGAAGCCAGAGTACTGATAGGCATAAGGGGTGACATAAATTGATCCCCCCAGGGATTATTCGCGTCACCTTCTTCAATACGCACCTGATAGTATTGCGGCGTATCTCCAGTCGTACTGGCCTGGATCCAGAGCCTGATTCCTTCCTGTCCCGTCCAGTCCGTAGTCGAGACAGGACCACCTACATATCCCCGGGCATTTGTGCTTCCTGCCGGGAAACTGAACTCTATCCGCATTAACCTATTGGTTATAACAGAACCACCTTCGGTATCCAGGTAATACCCATCCAAACTGCCTCCGTTATCCACTCCGGAGGTCGGATAGGCTGCATGTAAGTCCGTATTGCTACTATAACCTTCGAAGTCATCAACAGAAACTTCCGCCCAGGCAGAGAACCCTACCATCAGACCGGCCAGGAGAAAAAACATTACCGTCAAAAAAGTTGCCTTAGCCCTCATACTTATACACCCTCCTCTCTTTTGTTAATAATAAAAAGACGTGTCCGGCAAGATTTGAAATGCTGGGGAAATAATAGACAGAATCCAATAGGAGTAAACGGCGCTAATTTACGAACTGAGGCATTAACTTGAAAGGTAGTTAAATAGCAAGTGTTGTTAAGAAAGTTTTCGGGAAACTCTTGAAGTGATTGAAAAATATGGGGAAGAAGATTAAAAGACGGGTCAGAGATACCGGGATGTTTTGTAACATCGCTCTTGGTTCTTTTGGGAGTTACCTCCAAATTATATCTCCACTAATCTTATAATTAAGGATACCAATAACAAAATCTGGTTTCTTAATCGCTATCAGGTTTATACTAAGTAGTAGAAACTTTAAGTGCTTTAAGCTTGACGTCTCCTTCTCTTTTTATTTATCTAAACAGGTGCTAAAATAAGGTTTTAAATCGCTAAACACCTTAATTTACCATAAGCATTATTTCTTTGTCAAGAGAAATGTGCAAAAAAAAATGTGCAAATGCAAAAAATGCAAAAAATGCGGTTGGGTTACCATACTACTAAGTCTTTCTCCTTGACCTGCTTGAGACTTGCTCTTATAATATATGGAGTATGATAGAAAATAGTTGAAAGATAGTATCGAATACCTAATTCACTTCATTAAGTAGGAAGTGGATTGGCTCCTAAATATTTTAATGAAATCCTTGGTTTTCTCACACAGTCTAATGTTATGGGAAGATATAAAAATGAAATTGACAAAATTAACGCCGAATTTTTCCGTAAAAAATGTAAAAGATACTATCTTGTTTTATCGAGATATTCTTGGATTTAAATTAGAGATGGTTGTGCCGAAAAATAAAAATATAATTGAGTACAATCTTGCTGATAGTGAGACATATAGTTATGCAATGATGAGTAAAGATGAAGTATTTATAATGTTTATAGAAGAAAATTGTTTTAAAAAAGATATCCCGTTATTTAAAAATACTCCTCAAGGTGCATCTTTATTATTTTATATAGACGCAGAGGATATCGGCACTATATATGATTCTATAAAAGAAAAAGTTGAAATTGTGAAAGACCTTGAAACGACTTGGTATGGAAAGAAGGAGTTCTATATCAAAGATTGTAATGGGTATGTTTTAGGATTTGGAGAAAATGAGCAGTCTGTCCAAACCGGTTCGGAGGTTAAATGTTATCAAAAACAAGTTGGTTGAAGAGGTGTTTTCGATTTCATAATCTGATTCGGATAATCCTTGTTTTCATTCTTTTAGTTGTCTTTAATTGGACAATTGCAAGCTGGCTATTATGGTCAAATTACAATCGGTTAGTTGCTTCACTACAGGAAAGCCGATGGCCGTTTGAAGAAAACAAAGTCAGCGCAACCGTATTCCGGGAAAAACTTGACTCAAAACAAAAGAAATTGCTGGGGCAAGTGGATTTCAGGCATGGACCAGAGCAGTTTCGCCTCCGAATTGAGGCGGCAAATAAAGAAATCGAGATTGGTTCAGGCAAGGTTACCTGGCTTTCAAGGCCGGGAGGAAATGTTTATTTTGTAGCTAAACCAACCGCCTTTCCGGAATCCCGTCGGGCTCTGGCGGAAGCGGGAAAATGGATGCCCCGGCCGAGATGGTGGCAACGCCTGGCTCTTTCAGCGGCAGCTCATCCTATAATTACAGGGTTGGAACGCCACAAAGACGGCCTTTACTGGCGTATTAGCCTTCAGGGCGGGAAGGCTACAGTGGCCATGGACCGATGGCTGGATGAACTTTATGTGAAGAAGCCGGGTGCTAATTATGCCTGGCGTATTATTCTGCGGCGGCAACCAGGGATTGAAGATTTATCAGCTTTTCAAGCACCTTCGGTCGCAGCAGTTAAAGTATCGGCAAACGAAATTGATAAATCCCTGGCGGCGGCAATAAGGATTCTCTTGCTAAACCTCCAGCCGGTAAATCATGAACCGGATAAGTTGGAGTATCAGGGAAAGGGCCGGCTGCTTGTGAGGAACGGGCAAAGGTCACTGTATCTTGAAGGCACCCCGTACGAAATCGGCTATCAACATGGCAAGTTGCTGTCATCTTCTGTCAGACGACTCACAGAGCGGATAGTTTACGGCGTCGGCCTTTATTATTCCCTGGAGAAAGGACAATGGTTCCTCAATGAAGCCAAAAAAGTAATTGAGCGGCAACGGCCGTTTATCGCCCCTGAATATTTTGAAGAAATGCGCGGTCTTGCCGACGGATCAGGAGTGCCTCTGGAAATAATCCAGGCAGCCAATATATTCCCTGAATTTTTTCATTGCAGCGGAGTAGCTGTATTCGGCAGGGCGACCAAAAACGGTGAACTTTTGCACGCCCGGGTATTGGATTATATGACCGAAGTAGGTCTGCAGGATGAGGCCGTGGTCATGGCGGTTAACCGTAATGGAGTACTGCGTTTTGTTAATGTCAGTTACGCGGGCTTCATCGGTTCGGTAACAGGAATGAATGAAAAGGAAGTTGCTATCGGCGAGATGGGCGGACGCGGGGAAGGGCTTTGGGACGGAACACCTATGAGTCTGCTGCTTCGGGGAGCTCTTGAACATGCGGGCACACTTGAGGAAGCGGTCTCTTATATGCGTAACCACGCCAGAACCTGCGAGTATTACTATGTTATCAGCGACGGAAAGATTCCGGATGCCGTGGGGATTGCCGCTACCCCTGATACTTTTCAGGTTGTTCGGGCCGGAGAAGCTGTTAAGAGACTACCGGAGGCAATTGATGACGCGGTACTCTTGTCGCAAGGAGGCCGTTATCGAAAGCTTGTCCAGCGTATCCGTCAGAATTACGGCCGGATCGATGCCCAGAAACTTTTTGAAATCGTAAAACGACCGGTAGCTATGCGCTCGAACCTTCACACGGTTATCTTTGAACCGCAGGCACTCCGGATATGGGTAGCCAATGCCAGTCGTAATAAACCGGCCAGTGACCAGAAGCCGGTGATCTATACCTGGCCGGAACTTTTCCCTCAAGTTAAGAATTAAATTAAGTTGACAGTTTTTGGGTTTCCCCGGGATTACACTTTCCCTGCAAAGGATCAAAGACCGGGCGTATATCGTTAGCGGAAATTATGGGTACCCGATTTCAAGGTAGATATTCCTTGCCTGCAGGGTCAACCTGCAGTAAAATTGTTTTTGAGCATCATAGAGCTTTAGCAAGGATTCGTTTCTAAAAATAGCATAACCAAGCATTTCGATGTATTGAACTTATGGAATATATTTTTGACAGTTTAAAGAAAGCATTTGTCCTCATCGGCACTTTGGACAACGAGCTTCTGCGTATTTCCTGGACATCAATTTGGATAACGGGCACGTCAGTTACTCTGGCTACTCTTTTCAGCCTGCCGGCAGCCGTTATTATCGCCACGAAGCGGTTTAAAGGAAAAGGCGCTTTAGTTACCACCCTAAATACCTTAATGGCCCTGCCTACGGTTGTGGTAGGTCTTCTTGTCTATGCATTCCTGTACCGAAGGGGTCTTCTGGGAAATTTTTCTCTTCTCTATACTCCTTATGCGATGATTATCGGCCAGGTTATCCTGGCCAGTCCCATAATTACCGCTTTAACTGTCTCGGCTTTGGAAGGAGCGGATGAAAGAATCGAGGGAACGGCACTTACCTTAGGGGCAACGAAATTTCAGGCTCTTATGAGCTTGTCCGGCGAGGTACGCCCGGCAATTACAGCAGCGGTGATTGCCGGTTTTGGAAGGATATTTGCGGAAGTTGGTGTTTCCATGATGTTAGGGGGTAATATCAGAAATTATACCAGAAACATCACTACGGCTATCGCTTTTGAAACAGCCAGAGGACAGTTTTCTTTGGCTCTGGCTTTAGGAATGATTTTGCTTTTATTTGCTTTTACCGTGAACATCTTATTGCAGTGGCACCTGAAATCTCAGTCTTACTATGGAACGAAGTAACCTGCTTTATGAATCTGTATGAGCTAAAAAAGGTAAAGAAACGTTACGGTTCCCTGCTGGCTCTGGATATTCCCTCACTTACTCTGGCTGAGGGTAATTTCTATGTGGTCTATGGTCCTAATGGGGCGGGAAAGACTACTCTCTTGAATCTTCTGGCCTTTCTGGACAAGGCAAGCGAGGGCGAAGTTCTTTTTCACAATAGCCAACCGGACATAAAAGATGTAACCATGGTTATGCAGAATCCCTATCTTTTTAAAACCACGGCGCTCGGGAATGTTTCCCGGGGATTAGTTTTCCGCTCTATCAATAAGAATAAAATAGAGAAGATGGTTATGCCGGTAATGAAACAGTTGGGAATCTGGGAGATGAGGAACAGGGAGGCAAGGTCACTCTCAGGGGGGGAAAAGAGACGGGTTGCCATAGCCAGAGCCATGGTCCTGGACACAAAGGCTCTCATCCTGGATGAACCGATATCACATCTGGATAATATCCATGTCAATTTAATCGAAAATGCCATAAGTGATATGGCCGGAAATACTAAAAAGACCATAATAATGACGACTCATGATTTAAGCAAAGCCCATAAACTAACCTCAAATGTCATCTACCTTCTCAACGGCAAGATTACAGATAAACCTCTCTGGAATATGTTTCGGGTTAACTTAACCACACCCGAAAAGGTGCCCCCCGTTGTGAGAGACGGAGCTCCCAACGGAGTGAAAAAGGCCGGGGTCGGCCAGGGAGTCGAAATTTATGTGGCTACGGATAGAACCGGATCAGCCTTAACGGCTATTGACCCGAAAGACATTATTGTTTCCCGGCAAGTTATTCATTCCAGCGCCTTGAACAATCTAAGAGGCCGAATTGTCAGCATCAATGAAATAAACGGCCTTGTTGATTTAGTTGTTGACACTAAAGTTTTTTTCCATGCTTTTATTACCAGGAAATCTTTTTCTGATCTGCACTTGAGTGTAGGTGAAGAAATTTTTTTAACCTTTAAGGCCTCCGCAGTAGAGGTGTTTTGATGATTACATTTGAAGAGGCGTTGAAAGAGATACTCAGGAAAACAAAGAGGTTGGAGATTGAAGAACTTCCTCTTGTTAAGACAAAAGGATATGTTCTGGCAGAGAATATTAAGGCAAAGCTGGATATGCCTCCTTTTGATAAGTCGGCTATGGATGGATATGCCCTGCGCTCCGATGATTTAAAATCGGTCCCTGAGAAACTGAAATGCGTAGGTATAATTAAGGCTGGAGGAGGGTATAAAAAAACCGTCAAAAAGGGAGAATGCGTCAAGATAATGACGGGTTCACCTTTGCCGAAAGGTACGAATGGTGTGGTAATGGTTGAACGGACTTCGGAAGACGAAAAGAGAGGCTGGATCAAGGTTCTGCAAAGCATAAGAGCAGGAGAGAATGTGTGTTTTAAAGGGGAGGATATAAAGAAAGGAACTGTTGTTCTTAGAAAAGGAATGCTTATAAGAGAGACGGAAGTTTCCATAGCTTCAAGCCAGGGAAGAACAAAAGTGAGAGTTTATAAAAAGCCTTCTCTGGCTATTCTGAATACAGGTGATGAAATAGTTGAACCAGGCAATAATTTAACTTATGGAAAGATTTATAACAGCAATGGGCCTATGCTCTTGGCGCTCCTGCAGAACAAGAATATAAAAGTTCAATATCTTGGTATCGCGGCAGATAAAGAGAAAAGTTTGATGAGATTAATGAGACAAGGGCTTAAAAGTGATATTTTCCTTCTCTCCGGCGGTGTTTCCATGGGAGACTATGACCTTGTTCCTGAAGTTCTAAAACAATGTGGAGTCAAGGAGGTCTTTCATAAAATTCAGATGAAACCCGGGAAACCGGTCTTCTTTGGAACCAAGGGAGAGAAACTGGTTTTCGGTGTTCCCGGCAATCCCGTTTCCACTTACCTTACCTTCTTAGTCTTGATTAAACCGGCTCTTGACAAAATGATGGGCAAAACACCACCTTTGCATATCTGCCGGGGGAGATTAAAAGAAGACTTCCGGCAAAAGCCGGGGAGAAAACATTTTGTTCCAGCAAAAGTTCTGGAGGAAAAAGGTCAACTCCATGTTTATCCGGTTAAGAAATACCATGGCTCGGCTGATATCGCCTCGCTTTCTCAAGCAAATGCCTTCATGGCAATTGAAGGAAAATTCTCTTTCTTGAAAAAGGACAGCCTGGTGGAGATCATCTTGTGGTGAGAATAAAATAATGGGAAAGATTCTGGCTATTTATTTTAGCTCTAAGAAGGGAACGGCAAGAAAGAAGATAAAAGAAGGGATGTTGAGGAGAAATTACGGTCTCCTCAAAGATGCCCATGCAGGACCGGGAAAAAGGCAGGTAAGTCTTTTCCTCCGGGAGAACCTCGAAGAGATGAGGGAAAAGGGTCTGAAGGTTGGTTGTAGTGGTTTTGGAGAAAATTTTACCATCTCCGGGATAAAAATTACCAGTTTAGCAATACGGACAAAACTCAAGGTAGGAAAAGCGGTTTTAGAGATTACCCAAATAGGCAAGACTTGTAAGAAGCCCTGTAAATTTTATCCCGTTCCTCTGTGCCCGGACAAAGTTGATAGAAAAAAGAAGAGGTGCTTTTTATCTTCCCGGGGGATATTTGCCCGAGTTCTGAAGGGAGGACTGGTAAGGAAAGGAGAACCAACTGAAATAATCAGGAGTTAAGAAGTGCGCCTTAATAATCTGCAGAATCATATCGGTTTTTTAAGATTCCCCCCCTACCCCTTCAACTCTCCGCCGACTCAAACCAAGCGATTGTCTTCTTTAAACCTTCCTCGAAGATAACTTCCGGTCTCCAGTTAAGTTCTTTTTTAGCTCTGGAAATATCGGGACGACGAACTTTGGGATCGTCTGTAGGCAAGTTCTTGTAGATAATCCGGCTTTGGCTTTTGGTTAAAGAAATGATTGTTTCAGCTAACTTGAGGATAGACATTTCCTGAGGATTTCCCAGATTGACCGGCTCGTTTAAATTCGATAACAGCAACTTATATATCCCTTCTATCAAGTCAGAGATGTAGCCGAAACTCCTTGTTTGGGAACCATCACCGAAGACTGTGATAGGTTTATCGTTCAGGGCTTGATTAACAAAATTAGGAATAGCCCGTCCATCTTCCTTTCTCATCCTCGGACCATAAGTATTAAATATGCGAACTATCTTGGCATCAATCCCATGGGTGCGATGATAAGCGAGAGTGATCGCTTCGGCAAAGCGTTTGGCTTCATCGTAAACCCCTCGTGGGCCAATAGGATTGACATTTCCCCAGTAGTCTTCTCTTTGCGGGTTAACAAGAGGATCCCCATAAACCTCGCTGGTAGAAGCAAGCAGGAACTTAGCATTTTTAACCTTGGCTAATCCCAAAGCATTATGAGTACCCAGAGAGCCGACTTTTAAAGTCTGGATGGGAAATTTTAAATAATCCACCGGGCTGGCAGGGGAAGCGAAGTGAAGAACACAATCTATCTTCTCATCTAAATCGATGTACTTAGTAACGTCATGTTCGATAAACTTAAAATTTGTTTTTCCTTTCAGGTGAGCAATATTGGATACTTTCCCGGTAATCAGGTTGTCCATACAAACAACTCCATAACCTTCCCTAATCAATCGGTCGCAAAGATGAGAGCCGATGAATCCCGCCCCTCCGGTTATTAAGCAAGTAAGCATAAATACTCCTTTTAATTGGTTAACCGGCAACTTATAACTTTATGTTACCGTTTAATAATCCTGTCTTTTCCCTCTCCGGAATATCGAGCAGGCAGGATATCCTTTCGTGATGATTTGTTATCCGTTCCCTTCCCAGTCCGAAGACTGCTCCTTTTGTTTCCCGTCAGGAGATCTTATCCTTTAAGAACATACCGGTCGCCTTTTTTCTTCAATTCTTTCCACCAATCTTCCTCCTTAACATACCAGTCGATAGTCCTCTCCAGACCCTTCCGGAAGCTAACATTCGGAGACCAGTTCAAAAGAACTTTGGCTTTGGAAGTAGAAGAGAGATGTTTCTGGACATGGCCGGGACGATCTTTCACAAATTTAGCTAAGGTCTCCGGTTTGTTTAGCTTCTCCAGGATTATTCCGGCGATAGTATTAATATCGGTATCCACTCCCGTCCCCAGGTTGATCACTTCTCCTTTCAGCTTCTCAGCATCTCCTTGCAGAGCCTTATCCAAAGCCAGACAAGTATCTTCAACGAAGAGCCAGTCACGGCTGAAGGTCCCATCGCCGTAGATTGGCAGAGGTTTACCCTCCAGAGCATTAGTAACAAAGAGGGGGATCATCTTCTCCGGATACTGGTTGGGCCCATAGTTATTAAAAGGCCTGATGATGATAATAGGGAGGTCGTAAGTAACGAAGTAGGAATAAGCCAGCCTATCCGCTCCCGCCTTGGCAGCCGCATAGGGACTTTTCGGTTTAATAGGATGATTTTCCGTCATGGGAACCTCTTCCGCCGTCCCGTATACTTCGCTGGTGGAAATATGAATAAACCTTTCTACCGGGTGACATCTCAAAGATTCCAGCAACGTCTGGGTTCCTTTGATATCTGTAGAAATGAAAGGGTCGGAGTCTCTGATAGACCTATCTACATGCGTCTCGGCAGCCAGGTGGACAACCATATCGGCCTGACGCATAACATTCTCTACCGTTTCCTTATCCCGGATATCTCCTTTCCAGAAAGAGAAACGGGGGTTCTCCCAGACCTCCGGAGTAAAATTATTCAGATTGCCACAATAAGTGAGAGCATCCAGAACCGTTACCAAATAATCCTCATGCCGGGATAACATGTATTTAGTTAAATTACTGCCGATGAAACCTGCCCCTCCGGTAATCAATAACCTTTTCATATTTCTTGCCTCCTGATAATTTCAGGCCTTCTAAACCTGGTTTATATTTCTGGTTTAATTCCTATTCCTATATAAGTAAATCCCATATTTTTTAATTCCCGGGGGTTGTAGATATTCCGTCCATCAAGGATAAGAGGATTGTTAAGAAGCGATTTTATGCGTTTAAGGTCTAAGTTTTTGAATTGCTCCCATTCCGTGAGAATAAGCAGACAATCACTGCCCTCGGCGACTTCGTAAGGATCAGCACAATACTCGATATCTTTGAGAACTGCCCGGGTTGTCTCGATAGCAGCCGGGTCAAAGGCTTTAATTTTAGCCCCTTCGGCCTGAAGTTGTTCAATTATCTTGAGGGAAGGAGCTTCCCTTACATCATCAGTGTCCGGCTTAAAAGCAAGACCCAGGACCCCGATAGTCTTATTATTTAAAGTCCATAAGGAATCCTTAATCTTCTTTAAGAATTGTTCTCTTTGTTCACGATTTACTTTCTCGGCAACTCTCAAGAGCTCGAAATCATATCCGGATTCTCCCGCTATTTTTATAAAAGCAGCTATGTCCTTGGGAAAGCAACTCCCTCCATAGCCTATCCCGGCTTTCAAGAAGCTCCGGCCAATGCGCTTATCCAACCCCATGCCTTCAGCCACCTTCTCCACGTCCGCCCCTACCAGCTCACAGACGTTAGCGATAGCATTAATGTAGGAAATCTTTAAAGCTAAGAAAGAGTTGGAAGCATGCTTGATGATTTCCGCACTCTTTATATCAGTAAAGATAAGGGAAGCTTTAAGGGGCTCGTATAGCTCCCGCATTACTTTCTCCGCCCTTTCGCTTTCTACTCCGACAACGATTCTATCCGGATACATAAAATCATAGATAGCCGACCCTTCCCGCAGAAATTCCGGATTGGAGACGACATCGAAATCTACTCCATGAACATTATTGAGTTTAATCGTTCTCCTTACCCACTCTCCCGTCTTCACAGGAACAGTGCTCTTTTCTACAACTATCTTATATTCCTCCATAGCCCCGGCGATTCTCTTCGAAACGTCTTCCACATAAGAAAGGTCCGCTTCTCCATTATCCCGGGAAGGGGTACCTACAGAAATAAAGATTATCCCGGATTCTTTAACTCCTTCTTCGAGACCGGTAGTGAAAGACAGCCTTCCCTCTTTAACGTTCTTCTTCACTAACTCTTCTAATTCCGGCTCGAAAAAGGGAATAATTCCTTTTCTCAGTTTATTAATCTTCTCCCCGTCCACATCAACGCAAACCACTTCATTTCCCAGATCGGCAAAACAGGCGCCGGAAACCAATCCCACATGCCCTGCCCCAATTATACAAATTTTCATCTTTATCTCCTTTTGAAAAAATAGGATTCAGGATTCAGCGCTCAGGATTCAGGATTCAGCAAAAAGAAAAACTTAATACTTATAACTTACCGCTTACAACTGAATCCTGAGCGCTGAATCCTATGCTTTGTGCTTCATCTCATTTAATAGGAATCGACACGGGAAGAGGAGAGGCCGGCTTCAACCGGAAAACAATAAATATGCCTACCTCATCTTTACTATCCTGTCTCCACTTCTTCTGAACAAAGATTTGTCCATCCCAATGGTGGAGGTTGCGGGTAAGGGCTATCCTCCATTCCTCATTATGGCCGTTTATTCCCAGAGTTTTGTCACCAATCCAGTCATAGCGCTGGTAGACTTGGAGCTTCCACTTAGGGCTGATTAGCCCGCTGGCACTAACGATGGTATCAAAATTCGTGGGGCTCCCCTCCGGGTCATAATATTCCGTCCCCAGGGAGAGATTCCAGCTCTCATTCGTCCACCCAAGTCCTTCAAACCGGTCTCGATACTTATATTTATTTTGCTCTCCCCTCCATCCGAAACCGGTAGAAAATTCGTTCAGCCAGCCGGTATTGACATCATAATTTGCCTCTCCCTCAAAACTTATTTTCTCTGTCGGAATTAACTTCAAATCAGCTATCAAATCTCCCCAGGCATGATGTCCCCGGCCAAGGAACTCACTATTCCGGTAAAACTTGCTGCTCAAGGTAAATGTTGCCAGCTCCCTTTTATTCCCCCCGGCCCCTTTTCCGATTAACCGATTGACCAGCTCTAAATCAAAATAGTCCTGCTTAAGGGAAAGTTTATCATTGAAAGAGAAGAGATCGTTCCGATTCTTAGTAGACTCCGGGGAATAGTAATAAGTCAACCTCGGCTGAATCAAATGTCGCATCTGCATCTTCCTGAACTGAAAGACAGGACTATAAAGAGTGGTATTCATTCCCAGGCGCGTTTCGTAGTTGCCCATCCAGCGGTTCCTATCACCCAACCTGTCCTTGCTATACCAAAATCCTCGGCCGCCCAGGGCCGGTTCCAATCGTAACCATCCTAACCGGCTCGGCCGGGATAACTCTAAATGGCTATCTACCTGAGTGGACACATCACCTTGGGGTGCCTCGTGAAAATAGACCAGACCGCTATCGAAATTCCAGTAGAAGGAAGAATCTCCTAACTCCTGCCTGTTTAAATCGAAGGTAACCTCAGGCAATTTCTCCGGAATAACTCCCACGAAATCGTTTATTCGTTTCTTTATATAGAGCTGCGCCGTGTAGTCGGGACGGCTTTTGGTAATGGACAGGGTACCTTCCGGCGATTGGTCTTCCAGATAATCTCGAAGAAATCCTTTCCATTGTTCTTCATCTTCGTAATCGGTATTGAAATCAGCATCACTGAATTTATCCACCCGGATGATAGCGATCGTATCTTCAGATAATTTTTGCCGATGCCGGAGGTGTAACTTCCAGCGGTCAATGGTCTCAGCATCCGGGGGATTCTGCCACTTCCCCTTTTGTTCATTCCAGAGAAGTTCTTTCTCATCAATAAAATAGCCATAGAAGTAACCTTTTCCGGTTCGTTCCCCGGAACCAAACCGGTAAGAGGTATCGAAACCTTTTCCTACTCCCAACCGCTCGATATAGTCCAAATAAATTCTTCCTCGCACTTGAGGATTTATATACCAGTTATAATGGCTGATGGCAAACCACCCCTTTTTAGAATCGTGTCCCATCGGCCACAAAACAAGCCCATAAGGAACTTTTTTCAAAGAGCGTTTGAAAACGGGCAAATAAGCTAAAGGGACATTCCTCACATAAAAGATAACATTGTAAGCCCAGAACCTTTGGCCGGGGAATATCTTCATCCGACTGGCAGTAAACCGATAATGAGGTTTAGGAAACTCTGCAGGATTATCGGTGGTGAAAGTTCCTTTTTCCATAAGATACTCATTTTTCGCCACCTTCTTCATTTTATCTCCCCGAACAAACCAGGGCTCGAGGAAGGTTCGAGCTTTATCCATTGTCCCTTTCTGAGCGTTCAGGTCATAAACTAATGTCTCTCCATAAAATTTATCACCTCCTTCATTGAGGATAACATTCCCCTTTGCAAAGAGGAGCTTTTTCGCCAGATCAAATCTGGCCCAGTCCGCTCTCGTTTTCATTCCTTTATATTGCACTTCTACATTTCCCCGACCGATGATGATTTCCTCTCCCGCCAGGTACTCTAAATAATCCCCGGAGAAGTCAATGGGGAGTTCTTCCTCCGCCATGGATGTACTGGAAAGAAAAAGGCTGAGACCGATAAATAAAAAAACTTTCCAACTAAACACAGGTTTATCTACCACTCTCCTGTCTCCAGAATCTCTTTTAATTTTTGCAGAAACCGAGCAGCCACAGCTCCATCCACTACCCGATGGTCGACAGAGAGAGTTAATTTCATCAAAAGTCTTATTTCCACTCGGTCCTCCACGACGGCAGGCTTTTTCAGGATAGCGCCCACTCCTAAAATAGCCGACTGATATTGATTGATAATGGGAAGAAAATTTTCTATTCCGAACATGCCTAAATTGGAAATAGTAAAATTTGCTCCGAAATACTCTTCTGCCTTAAGCTTCTTAGCCCGGGCTCTGGAGACAACATTCTCTACCTCAGAGGCCAACTCGACCAAACTTTTTTTATCTGCTTCTCTTAATACGGGAACAATGAGACCCTCTTCCAAACCAACAGCAATGCCAATATTAATTTCCTCTCTAATGGCAATCCCTTCCTTATCCCAGACAGAGGTAACCCCGGGATATTCCTTTAAGGCCAGGGCAACTGCCCGGATCAAGAGATGGTTGAAAGATAGTTTCACCCCTGTCTTTTTCTCTACCTCAGGTAAGAGCTTCTTCCTCCGGCTGACTGCTTCCGTCATATCAACTTCAACCGTCAGGTAATAATGAGGAATAGTTTTCTTCGCCTCGGCCATCGATTCGGCAATAGCTTTCCTCATCGGACTAAGCGGCACTATCTTTTCACTTTTAACTTTCAACTTTAAACTTTTAACTTTCAACACATCCTCTTTGGTAATTCTTCCTCCCGGACCGGTACCGGGAACCTGAGCTAAATCAATTCCTTTTTCCCGGGCTAATTTTTTAGCTAAGGGAGAAGCTTTTATCCGTGCACGGGACGATAGTTGATAATCCATAGAGTCTGTCTCTTCTGTCTCTCCGGCTTTCTCCTCAAAAACTTTATTCTCTCTGGTATCGAATTCCTTAGGCTTCCCACTAACCTCGGGCAGAGGTTCCCCTTTTTCCGCAATAAGGGCAATTACCTGAGCTACAGGGACCGTTTCTCCTTCCGGGGAAAGTATTTTGCGAAGGATTCCTGAACCGTACGATTCTACTTCCAGGGTAGCTTTATCAGTAGTTACTTCCAGGAGAATATCTCCCTTTTCCACCCGCTCCCCTTCTTTTTTTACCCAGCGCTCAATGACCCCTTCTTCCATAGTCTCTCCCAGCTTGGGCATGATTACTTCAGTTACCATAAGTTTTTCCTTAGTATATCTTTGCCTGAACAGGTACACAGTTTAGAAAAATCCGAAATACTAAATTCGAAACTCGAAACAAATCCTAAACTCTAATTCCCAAAATTCCAAACATGGTTTTGGTAATTTGTATTTTGGTCATTTGAGTTTGTTTCGTATTTCGAGCTTCGTATTTCGAGTTTCTAACTTTTGTGCTTTTGTGCTTTTTCCTCTAAGAGATAACTTTTTTCACCGCCTCAATTATCTTCTCCACGCTGGGAACGGCTGCTTTTTCCAGAACCGGACTCATCGGAATAGGCACATCAGCAGCAGCTACGCGAATGATGGGAGCATCTAAATAGTCGAACCCCTTCTCTGCAATTTGGGCAGCAATTTCCCCGGCAACTCCTCCTGTCTTACAGGCCTCTGAGACAATAATGACCCGGTTTGTCTTCCTCACCGAATCAAGAATCATATCCATATCAAGCGGCTTCAGCGTGCGGACATCGATGACTTCCAAACTGATCCCTTCCTTTTCCAACTCCCCGGCCGCTTCTAAAGCCAGGAGGACCATGCGAGAATAAGCAACTACCGTTACATCGTTACCCTTGCGCTTTATATCGGCTCTCCCCAGAGGAATGGTATATTCTTCCTCGGGAACATTACCCTTGGTCATGTAAAGCATCTTATGTTCGATGAAGATAACGGGATTATCATCACGGATGGCCGTCTTGAGCAACCCTTTGGCATCATAGGAAGTAGAAGGCATAATTACGTAGAGACCCGGAACATGAACAAACCAAGCTTCCAGGCTCTGGGAATGGTGACCGGCAACACCTCTTCCGGTTCCTCCCTGTGTCCTCATAACCATAGGAACAGTAGTCTTTCCACCAAACATATAGCGGTTCTTGGCAGCAATGTTAACCAATTGGTCCATAGCGATAGTGCTGAAATCGATAGACATTATCTCTGCCACCGGTCTCATTCCCGTCATCGCAGCTCCGGCAGCAGCTCCGGCAATGGCAGCCTCAGAGATAGCCGTATCCCTCACCCGCTCGTCCCCGAACTCCTTATAGAGTCCTCTTGTCACTCCGTAAGCCCCACCATAAGGGCCGACATCTTCCCCCATAATGAATACGTGCTCGTCCCGTTTCATTTCCTCTCTTAAAGCTTCATTTAAAGCCTGCCAGTAAAATATTTCCCGCATCTTTTTCTCTCTTATCCGGTAAAGAAAACATCACAAGTCAACTCATCTACCGATGGCCAGGGACTGGAAAGAGCATATTCAGTGGCTTCATTTACCTCTTGTTGAATGCTTTCTTCTAAATTATCAATTTCTTCTTCCGTTACTACATCTTCCTCAAGTAACTTTTTTTTAAAGCTCTCCACGGGATCTTTCTTTTTCCATTCTGCTTCCTCTTCTCTCGTCCGGTAAACACGAGGGTCACTGCGGGAATGACCGTAGTAGCGATAGGTCTTACATTCAATCAGGGACGGACCGTCCCCTTTTCGAGCTCTTCTCACTGCTTTAGCTACAACCTCTTTAACTTCGAGAACATTCATGCCATCTACAATTTCTCCCGGCATATTGTAAGATACGGCCCTGACGGCAATGTCGGTTACTGACAAAGCCCTTTTTACGGAGACCGACATTCCGTAGAGATTGTTCTCGCAGATATAAATCACCGGCAGTTTCCAGACGGAAGCCATGTTCAAAGATTCATGAAATCCTCCCGTATTAGAAGCGCCGTCTCCAAAGAAACATAAGACGACTCTATCCATCTTCTGCATTTTCATGGAGAGGGCAGCTCCCGTGGCCACCGGGATATTGGAACCGACTATACCGGTAGCTCCTAAGTTGCCTTTAGCTACATCGGCAATGTGCATCGACCCACCCCGCCCTTTACAGTATCCGGTAGCCCGGCCACAGAGTTCCGCCATCATTTTCTTCAGCTCTCCCCCTTTAGCCAAACAGTGTCCGTGCCCCCGATGAGTACTGGCGATATAATCATCCTCTCGAATAGCGGCAATGGCTCCCACGGCTACGGACTCTTCTCCTATGTAGATATGGGAAGTTCCTTTTATCAAATCCTTTCCTAACAACTCGGAAACCTTTTCTTCAAAATAGCGAATCTTTAACATTGTTTCCAAGTAATTAATCAAATCTTCTTTCTTCTCGACCATAGATTTATTCTTCCCCTAAGGCCCTTTTCACGCCGGGTGTAACGAAGATATCTTGTTGGCTTCCACCTTGACCAGCATCCCCGCACCGATGAGGCCCGCATCCTTACCCAACTTTGCCGGTACTATTTTCACCTTTCGGGCGGGAATACTCATTGCTCGTTCTTTTACTGTCTTCCTTATCGGCTCGAATAAGAGCCTCCCTGCCTGAGCTACCCCTCCTCCAATAACTATTATCTCCGGATCAAGAAGATTAACCACCCCTGAGAGGACAATACCAATATATCTTCCCGTCTCCTCCCAGATCTCCCCGGCTAATCTGTCCCCCTGCCGGGCAGCTCTGGAGATAACCCGGGGAGTAACAGCTTTCAAGTCACCTTCTACCAATTTTTTAATAATGCTCCTTCTTCCTCCCTCAATAGCTTCCACCGCCTTCTTTACAATATAGGCATTCCCTACGTAACGCTCCAAGCAACCGTAGCTGCCACATATACAACGAGGACCATCGGCATTTACAGAAACATGCCCTATCTCCCCGGCACTCAGGGTGCTTCCCCGATAAAGATTACCTTCGATGACAATTCCTCCGCCTACTCCCGTTCCCAGAGTAAGACAAACTATATTCTTAGCTCCCCGGCCGGCCCCGCACATCAGCTCTCCCAGAGTCATCAGGTTGACATCATTATCAACATAAACAGGAAGCTTTATTTCCCTCTCTACATATTCTTTTAAGGGCACATTTCTCCAACCTTTAATATTGGTAAAACCGCGAACGATGCCGTGGATATTATCCACCAATCCCGGCGTTCCGATACCTATGCCCAAAACAGCAGACTTTTTCACCCCTGTTTTTTCTAATACTTTCTCTATGGACTCAATAATCTGTTGGAGAACTGCCTGTTTTCCCCGGGCAGTCAAGACGCTGGTTTTTTTTCTTATCTCGCCTTTTTTATCTAACAAGGCCACCTTAAGGTTAGTCCCTCCCAGGTCAACTCCAATTAGATGCTGCATTCCTCTCCCTCTTTATCTCTATCTACCTTCTTCAATCTTAACCGGTACTATCTCAATCTTGCCTGCTTTCTTCCCCGCCTGACAAACGTAAATTTCCGGAGAAATACCTGTTTTCTCCCGGTATCGTTTGAAAATCTCCCTCTCGAATTCAGCAACTTTATTTTCCTTCACCAAATTCACCGTACATCCTCCGAATCCCCCCCCGGTCATCCGCGCCCCCAGGACACCTTCTGTTTCCCAGGCAATCTCCACCATTAAATCCAGCTCGGGGCAACTAACTTCATATTTATCTCTTAAGCTTTCATGAGATTCGTTCATCAACTTTCCAAACTTATTTAAATCACCTGCCCGAAGGGCAGCTACCGATTGAAGGACCCGTTGATTTTCCTTAATTACATGCTGACATCTTTTTTTAATCATCCCCGGCAGAAAACACTTGTACTTCTCAAAACTATCCTCCGTGACATCGCGCAAGGCCTTAATATCAGGAAGATATTTCTTAAGATAGGAAACTCCTTCTTCACATTCTTTTCTTCTCTTATTATACTCAGAACCAGCTAAACCTCTCTTCACTTTAGTATTGCAAATAACTACCCTCAAATCCTCGTTGAGAAAAGGAATCAATTGATAATTAAGAGTACGGCAATCCAAAAAAAGAGCTTTATTGCTCTCCCCTATAAGAGAAACGAATTGGTCCATAATCCCGCAATTTACTCCTACAAACTCATTCTCTGCCCTCTGGCAGAGCTTAACTACCTCTATCGGTTCCCATTCAAAGCCATTGAGTAACTGGAGACTGAGAGCCGTGGCTACTTCCATAGCTGCGGAAGAACTAAGACCGGAGCCCATAGAAATGTTTCCCTCCAGAATCATGTTCATACCCGATAATTTAATTCCTTGCTCTCGAAAAAGATAAATTACTCCCTTAACATAATTGGCCCAACTTGCGTTTCTTTCCGGTTCGATTTTGTTCAGAGAAAACTGACAAGATAAAGAAAAATTATAAGAATGAAGGGAAATTAAGCCATCAGAACGAGCTTGAAAAGCAGTGATTATCTCTCGATCAATGGTCATGGGAAGGACAAAACCATCGTTATAATCAGTATGCTCACCGATTAAATTAACTCTTCCGGGAGCTCTGACAAAGGTAATATCCTCTCCGTCAACGCTGAAAACATCCTTGAACCTGGCTTTAATCCGTTCCGTTCTTTTCTCTATATCCATTCTTATCTTTTCCTAGAACAGTTTTAAACTAATAAAGACTATCAGGATACCGTAAAACTTATTCCAGTTAACGATTTTACAGGTTTAAAAAACCTGTCTCAGACAGGAAAGGAAAACGCGGGATAGGAACTAAAACAAAAGAGAAAGAAGCAAAACTATCCTCTCACCTCGTGTTAAGCTATCTCACAAGGCATAAACGTACCGGCTAAATGAAGTTGCCGATAGTTCCTGTAGTTACCGTTTTATCTCAACTTCGATTTTCTTTCCTCCGGAAACATTTATGCGCAGGAAAGGAATACTCTTGCTGACATCATAATACCAACTGTTCGGGGTC
>JAADIA010000036.1 GCA_013151555.1 Nitrospirota bacterium
GGGGTTGCTTTTGCCAGCGGGGATTATGCGGAAAATGAAACCCTGTTTATAAACGGTGGAACCGGCTATCATTTCAACGGAGTCTGGGCGATGTCGATATATCCAATTACGAAGGGCTTGGAATTCGGGGTAACTTCCATACCTGCTATTCCGGGAAGTAAACCTTTTACAGAGACAGGCAGCCATTCTTTTGTCTTTCCTAAAAAGAGAGACAAAAAGAAATTAGCTGCGGCCCTTACCTTTGCCCAGTGGTTTTCAGCGCATAGCCTTGAATGGGCAAAGGCAGGACATATTCCTGTCAATAAGAAAGTATTCGGGTCTAAAGCGCTTCTTGCTCTTCCGATGAGAAAAGATTATATAAACATTGTTAAAGATGTTGTCTTTCCTCCCTCTATGGTGGGATATTCTCAGTTGAGAGAAAACATGTGGGAATTAGGACAGAGAGTATTAAACAAAGATCTTACTCCTGAGGAAGCAGCCAAAGCTTTGAATAAAAAGATTAACGAAATTATGAGCGGACAATAGCAAGAGCGTAAAACCGGCAGGGAGAAAAACTCCTGCCGGTTTAAACATTAAGGGTGAACCATTGGGCTCTCTGAGCAAAAAAAAACGTAGTGTTTTTTATGGCTATCTTTTCTTTTTTCCCTTTGCTGTAATTTTTATTATCTTTAAACTTATTCCCTTTTTCCAATCTATCTGGTTGACATTTAATAAATGGGATGTCTTTGGCCCTCCGGTCTTTGTCGGATTAGCAAACTTTAAGGCTTTGTTTACTTCTCCAAATTTTTGGAGTTCCCTTTGGCATACAACCTATTTCACTCTGTTAACTGTCCCTCCCCTTGTCATCTTTGGCTTTTTTATGGCTATTCTTGTCAATTCCTATATTCACTTTAAAGGAGTTTTCAGATCCGTATTCTTTCTTCCGTTTATTTTCTCTATCAGTGTAATTATGTTAACCTGGGGCCTTTTATACAATTCCAGTTACGGCCTGTTCAATATCATCATTAAATCTTTAGGTCTGAAACCTGTCCAATGGTTAAATGACCCTGATATGGCGATGATATCGATTGCTTTGACTACCATTTGGTGGACAGTTGGTTTTAATTTTATAATTTATCTATCCGGCCTTCAACAGATTTCCCCTTCTTATTATGAGGCAAGTGATATAGATGGAGCTAGTGCCTTTCAAAAACTTATTTACATAACATTTCCTCTTTTGAAAAGGTCCCATATTATTGTAATCATCCTGCAAGTAATTGCTTCATTGCAAATATTCGGCCAGGTTTACATAATGACCGGAGGTGGTCCCGGGGGGAAAACAAGAGTGCTGGTTCAATATATATATGAACAGGGATTCAGATATTTTAAAATGGGATATGCTCAGGCAGTAGCTTTTGTATTCTTTATCCTGATGATCTTTATATCCTATTTGCAGATGAAACTGATGACGAGGAAAGAAGAACAATTATGAAATGGAAAACAAAAAAGGACAAACATAAAACAGCGTTAACCATTCTTGCTTTTGTTCTCGCCTGTCTTTATTTGCTTCCCATTTTCTGGATGGTCAGCTCCTCTTTTAAAAGCGAAAAAGATATCGCTGCCATGAAATGGCTGCCTTCAAAGGCAAGTTTACAAAATTATGAAACAATTATTAAAAGAGCTAAGATCGGGAGATGGTTTGTAAATAGTGTCATCGTATCTGTTTTTTCAACTTTAGGAATAGTTATTATTAGTCTTTTTGCGGGGTATTCCCTGGGAAGATTACAATTCTCAGGTAAGAAATTTTTGTTCTTTCTTACTATCCTGGGATTTATGATACCTTTTCAGTCAATAATGATTCCCCTTTTTTTACTTCTTAAAAAAATGCATTTGGTGAACACTTATGGAGGATTAATATTGCCGGCTTTGGCATCTCCTATAAGCATCTTTATCCTTTCTCAGTATTTCAAAGGAATCGACATAGAATATGAGGAAGCCGCCAGATTGGATGGGGCCAGTGAAATTCAGATACTCTTCAGGATAATGGTTCCCATGGCTATTCCGGCCATAGCTACTGTTTTGATTCTCAGTTTTACCTTTTCCTGGAATGATTTTTTATGGCCCCTTATCATTGCTCAAACCGACAATATGTATACTCTCCCTGTAGGTCTTGTAACTTTAGCAGGGTCAGACGTGAATATCAGATATGGGCCTATAATGGCTGCTAATGTTATTGCCAGCTTGCCGGTAGTTATCGTTTATATATTGTTCCAAAAATATCTGGTAGCAGGGATAACATCCGAGGGGATGAAATAGAAGAAACTATATGTTCAGATTACCATAGAAGATAAAATGAGAAATAATTCTCAATTTCCATATTGCCAAAAAGCCAGAGGCTGAAAATATGCTTGTGGCTTTTTCTTTTTATTCGATCCGGGAGGAAGGAAAAATGAAAATAAGCTTGGGGATAATTATCCTGCTCATGACATTAATATCTTCCGCTTATGGGAAAGGGGAGAAAGCGGCTCAGGTAACCATAGAAGCTATGATGGTAGAAACTCCTGCAGACAATTTAAAGGAGAAATTAGGAACCCTCAAAGGAAGGGATGATTTTTTCAAGGATCCCGGCAAGGTAAAGACGCTTATAGATATCCCTCGGATAATGACTTTGGCCGGGAGCGAGGGAAATATCCAAATTACCAAGCCCATATATTATATTGTGGATGCAAAAGTTGATGAGAATGGGGACATAATCTGTAAGTTAAAAAAGGAGATAACGGGAATTGTTTTTAAAGCCCTGCCCCTCATCTCAGAGGAAAACCCTGAAGTTGTAACTGTGGATTATCAATTGGAAGTTAAAACTTTCATCAAAAGAGTTAATCCCCAAATGCCTGCGATTGCAGATATTCAGGAACTGAAATCTTTAGGACGGCCGATAATAAATACGAGGAAGATAGGAGGAAAGATTATCTTAAAAAATGGAAGCACAATCGTCACAAGCAAAGTAACCGGACACAAACTTATAAGGGGCCTTTCTCCAGGAAATACTAAAAACGAATTAAGGGCTAAAACTACAGGAGTTGAAGAAAGCTCAAAAGATATCGTGGCGTTGACCTTGCTTACTGCAAGATGGTAAATCACAAGTGAAAAGTAGAAAAAAGGTTCGGAAGAGGAGCGGCAATAGGGCCGGAGGCGGAATTTTGTAGATGAGATGTAGGATGCTGACGAAGGGCTTTGTGGGCCGGGGATAGGAGATAAGATAACATGCGAGTACTTGGTTTGGATGTTGGCGATAAGACTATTGGCGTAGCTATCAGCGACGAGATGAGATGGACTGCTCAGGCCTTTGAGGTTATCCAAAGGAAGGGCTTGAGCCGGGATATCGAGAGGATAAAAGAAATTCTCAGCGAATACCAGGTCAAGGAAATTATCATTGGATTGCCTAAGAATATGAACGGGGAAGAAGGCCCCCAGGCGAAGAAGGTGCGGGAATTCCTCAAGAAACTACAGGCCCAGGTCGATTTACCGATAAAAACCTGGGATGAGAGGCTTACCACTACCGCAGCGGAAAGGACTTTATTGGAAGGGGATTTATCCCGGGCAAAGCGAAAAAAGATAATAGATAAGGTTGCGGCCCAGGTTATCCTCCAGGGATATCTTGATAGTATTGGAACTCACAGTTTAGTTTCTCCCGTGGATAAGTAAGCTCAAAGTTATCAAAATATGAAAGCTATAACCTACAGACAATTATCAACACTCCTTGATTCAGGAATGGGGATCTTGCAGGCGTTGGAAATATTATCACGTCACAAAAGGGGACCCACAAGAAGAATAATTTTTTCCATCCGCCGGTTGATTGAAAATGGTTCTTCTTTTACAGAGGCAGCCTCCGCACAGGATAGGTTCTTTACTCCTTTTGAGATAGCCGTAATTCAGGCCGGAGAAAGATCCGGAAGGCTGGAAAACAATTTACGTTTTCTGGCTGATTATATGGAGAAGATATCCTCCTGGCGCAGGAAAATAATTGGAGGGATGATCTATCCTGTAATTATCTTGCATGCTGCCATATTAATTCCTCCGGTACCCATATTGATTCTCCAGGGATCCATTCCGTATGTGGATACGGTATCAAAAAGTTTACTCTGGATATATGGCATTGGTTTCGGAATTTTTCTTGCAGTAAAAATCAGCGGTCGTATCCCGGTGATATCATACCTGCGGGATTATTTGCTCCAGGCAATACCTATAATCGGGGGAATCTTGCGGCGTTTATCAATGGCAAGGTTTACAATTTCCTTATCCGGTTCCTATCGGGCCGGAATTTCTATCAGGTCATCGATTATGTTTGCGGCGGCAGCCTGCGGCAATGAGTATATTAAACGGAGGATACTTAAACAAATCCGGATAGTTGAAACAGGCGGACAAGTTACTGAAGTCTTGCAAAAATCGAAGGTATTTCCGGAAATGGTTATTGAGATGGTAAATACTGGGGAAGAGACCGGGGAAATGGAGAAAATGCTTTCTAAGGCCTCTTCCTACTGTGAAAATAAAGCTGAAGCTGCCATTACAATACTTAATAATACCCTTCCCGTAATTCTCTATCTTGCTGTTGCCCTTTACGTGGCCTTTAAAGTAATCAGTTTCTACGCCGGTTATTTCGCGACCTTGGAATAGGTTCCTGTACGGGAGGATAAGGAAATGCCTCGATTTGAATACAGAGCAGTAGATTCTCATGGAAAAGAGGAGATGGGTATTACGGAAGCCCGTAATCCTCAGGAACTAGTTGCTAACTTGAGGGCAAAAGGACTTCAGGTCTCTTCAGTAAAAAGGGTGAGAGAAAGTGTGTTCACCCTTCTGGGAGCGAAAAGGAAAGTTAGTCTTGATGACCTTATGCTCTTTAACCGCCAACTGGCCTCGATGGTCAATACCGATTTGCCCCTTGTGCCCAGCCTGGAAGCTCTTTCCCAGGATATGAGAAAGGGAAGATTTAAGACCGTCATTGACCAGGTCAGGGGAGATATAGAGAGAGGAACATCTTTAACGGAAGCTCTTTCCAAACATCCGGCCGTCTTTTCTGAATTTTATTTGAAGCTCATCGAGG
This sequence comes from Nitrospirota bacterium, assembly GCA_013151555.1. Taxonomy (GTDB): domain Bacteria; phylum NPL-UPA2; class NPL-UPA2; order NPL-UPA2; family JAADIA01; genus JAADIA01. Next base: position 5,081 of record JAADIA010000036.1, read on the forward strand.
CCGGCGAGAAGGGCGGAAATTTACCCGGAATCCTCAACCAATTGGCCGATTACTCTCAGTCGATAGCTATGCTTAAGAGGAAGATCAGGGAAGCGCTTATCTATCCTCTTCTGGTGATCCTGGTAGCTGTGGCTGTCCTCTTTTTTCTCGTTCAATCCGTCATCCCGGCATTTGCCGAAATGTTTAGAGGAATTGAACCAAGTCTTCCTCCTCTAACGAGATTCATTCTCCGCCTCCCTGTTTATTTCCCCTATCTGTTTCTGGGAACCTTAGGACTAATTTTTCTTATCTGGTTAGGGAAAAGCTGGCTGGTCCGGGGGGGAGGTTTATTCCTTGACCGGCTGAAACTTGGATTACCCCTTTTCGGCCCTTTCGTGAGAAATACAGCCATTGGAAACTTCTGTCGAACTTTAGGTATTCTTCTCCAAGCCGGAGTACCCCTGTTAACTGCTTTGGAGCTGGCTGGAACGGCTTCTTCGAACAGGCTCATTGAGATAGCCTCCCGGGAAATGGGAAAGGGCGTAAGCGAAGGAGAAAGAATGACTAAATCCATGAATAAGTTTGCTGTTTTTCCCCATACTTTGGTCTGGATGCTCTCCGTAGGCGAGCACCGGGGGAAATTAGACGAATCCCTTCTCAGACTGGCCGGATTGTATAGAGAACAGATAGACAGAACGCTGAGAAGGATAGAGCGGACTCTGGCACCCCTTTGCATTGTAGGGATAGGTTTAATAGTGGGTTCAATTATCGTAGCTTTGTTTCAACCTCTCATTCAGATGGCCATAGCATTATCTTAAAACGAGCGCAAAGGTCAAAAGAAGATGAATATCTGGACTCTGATTTATTTTTTCCTGCCCTGGGGAAGAAAAAAAAAGCGAGAGAGTATCATCTTTTTTACCGAACAACTAATTGCCGTGACAGAGGAGAACTTACCCTTGGTTCCCGGCCTGAAGATGATAGCTTCCGATACGAAACAGGTATGGTTTCGCCACCTTATTCAAGCCGTGGCCAGGGATATGGAGGAAGGCAAGTCTCTTTCCGAAAGCCTTTCCCGCTGGCGAAGGATATTCCCCCGGCTTTATCTTAAGATGGTGGATATCGGAGAGCGAAACGGCAATTTAAGCCAGCTGCTCCGACACCTCCTTGACCATTTCCAGAGGATGGATAAGTTTAGAGAGAAGATGAGAGAGCTATTATTTTATCCGGGCATTCCTCTTCTTTACATATTCTCTATATTACCCATCTTTATCAAACTTGTCTTTCCTGTCTTCAGAAAAATGTTTACTGATATGGAGACAGGATTACCTGCTTCTACCAGGTACTTGATAGCGGCATCAAATTGGCTAACAACCAATAGTGATATGTTCTCCCTGGGGTTAATAATTCTGCTCTTTGTCCTGGGAACAATCAATCTCCTGGCCAAGAAGACTTCCCTGGCTCGATTACTATTGGACAGACTTTATCTCGGGTTACCGGTTGTGGGACCCCTGGTAAGGGAGGTAAGCCTGGTGAGATTTTCTCATACCCTGGGGACGCTCTTAGAGAGCGGCGTCCCTTTGGATGAGGCCTTAGAGACAACCGGGGAAGTACCCATGAACAGACTCCTGCAGCGGGAAACGAAAAGGATGGCCGGAGAGATAAGAGAGGGGGAGAGATTCTCCCGTCTCTTACCGGGGAGAAAACTTTTCCCTTCCACTTTTACCTGGATAACTGCCGTGGGAGAGGGACGAGGCGTTCTGGAAAAGTCGCTTTTTCAAGCCGGAGATTTTTACCGCCTGAGGTTTGAAGCAGACTTAACGAGAATTGTAGCTACGAGCATGCCGGTCTTTGTTCTTATAGAAGGAGGGCTGGTGGCCTTTATTGCTATAGGAATGTTCGCGGCTCTGGTAGCTATGGCCAACAGTTTAATGTAAGGGAGAATAATGGTTAATTTAACTGCTATCGCCGGTGAATTGAAGAAGATGCAGGTAGAGAAGGAAACCCAGATAAGTGATCTGGTAGCTTTCCTTTTCCAGCAAGCTGTTGAGCAACGAGCCAGCGATATTTACTTAGAGCCTCTGGACGCGGTTATATCTATCCGGTACCGGATTGATGGGATGCTGCACGATGTGGCGGAACTTCCTCTGGAGCTACAGGAGAAACTGGTATCCCGGATTAAGGTCCTGGCCAATCTAATTGTTTATAGGAGAGATATTCCCCAGGATGGCCATATTACCAGAGGTTTCCGGGAAGATGGTGTTGACCTGAGAGTAACCACATTTCCTACCATTCACGGGGAGAAAGTACTCATTCGCATCTTTAATTCCAGCCAGGTTCTCTTTAACCTCGGAGAATTAGGTTTCTCTCCCGATACTGAAGAGGAACTGAGAAAGCTTATCTTCCGGCCTCAGGGGACAATACTTTTAACCGGACCGAGCAGCAGCGGGAAAACGACGACCATTTATGCAGCCCTGAAGGAGATCGCCAGGGAAAAGAGGGATATTGCCAATATAGTAACCATAGAAGACCCCGTGGAGTATAATCTAAAGACGATAAGCCAGACTCAGGTTAACCTCAGTGCCGGCCTTACCTTTGCCCGAAGCTTGAGATCTATCCTCAGGCAGGACCCGGAAGTAATTATGCTGGGAGAGATCAGGGATGTGGAGACAGCCGCTATTGCCATCCAGGCCGGATTGACCGGCCACTTAGTAATCAGCACTATTCATAGCGGAACCGCCACCGGAGTCTTTGCGCGATTAATCGCTATGGAGATAGAACCTTTTCTTATTGCTTCCTCGCTAAGCGGAGTCCTGGCCCAGAGGTTGGTCCGGGTTATCTGTCCGAAATGTAAAGAATCCTATCAACCGAGCCGGGCATTAATAGGGGCGCTTGGTTTAAAGAAGATATCTTCTCCTACTTTTTTTAAAGGCCGGGGCTGTCCGGAATGCTCCCGGACCGGCTATCGAGGGCGAATAGCCATTACTGAACTCCTAACCGTAAACGAAAAATTCAGAGAAGCTATCCTCGGGAAATCATCCACCACGGCCCTGGACAAAGTAGCTGAGGAAATAGGGATGAGAAGCCTGAGGGAAGATGGCTTAAGAAAAGTAGAGCAGGGAATAACCACCCTTGAAGAACTTCAGCGAGTAATTGTTTCCGAGGAGGGTATGGATATTGAAGATAAACAAGAATAAAGGGTTTGCCTTAATAGAACTGCTGACCGCTTTAGCCATTACCGGCATTGCCCTGGGAGCTCTCTTCTCTATCTTTTATTATGGGCTCCGACAGGTCAGGAGCATATATCATTTTTCCCTCGCTAATACTATCGCTCAGACGGAGATAGAAACTGTCAGGAGCATCCCTTTTTCTCAGCTTAATAACGGGAAAGATGTTCCCTTTATAGGAGGGGCAAAAGGTCTGGAGGAGCTTAAAGATGCAGAAGGGATATTAAGCATCGAAGATTATCAAGGAAGGGTAGGGGAGATAAAAAAAGTTACTGTTTGGGTAAGATGGCGGGAAGTTAAAGGAAGCAAAAGAAAGGTTACCTTTACCACCTTAGTAGCTAACCGGGATTATTCGCTCCCCCGTGAAACAAAGGGGACTGTCCCAGATTTACGGAGCGATAGCTCGTAGAATCGGGACTGTCCCCGGAGCACGGAGAGCAGCATAATGAAAACGCTTGGTTTAATGCCGGGTATCCCGTATTTCAATTTTAAAGAGGGTATGAAGCAAGCGGGTAAATAGAGGTCTTCGGACAGATGATAATAAAGAAAAACAACGGGATGACCCTGATAGAAGTTATTGTATATGTAGCTATCTTTACTTTCGTTATTGGTGCTATCTATTCTATCTATTATAATTCAGCAAAGGTTGCTAAGGCCGGAAATAATTACCTCTATAATTTACGTTACACTGATTTGGCTATCTCTCTAATGCAAAGAGATATCAGAGAAGCTAAGGAGGTTATTCCCTCCAGAGGGAACTTTGTCACCGGAAAAGATACCCTTATTTTAAAGAAAGGAACAAAGAGAAGCTATCTTGTCTATCACTTTGATAAAGAAAAAGAAGAATTGGAAAGGTCCGTCATCTCCGCAGAAGGGACCTCTTCCGAGCGAGCTATAGGGGCTGATCTCCAGGGAGTCAAGTTCAGCTATGACCGGCAACCCCTCTCCGATTCCCACTTGATCACGGTAGAGTTGATTCTAAAGAAAGGAGCCCTGAAGAAAAGGATAGTGACCTCTTTTCCTTTCTCAGTTGCTTTGCGAAGCAAACGGTGATATAGTGAAGAAATTCTTGAAGACTGGACAGGGAAGTGCGCTTATTACAGCGCTAATATTTATAACTATCCTGGGAGTGTTGGCAAGCGCTTTTCTTTACAATATTCTGGCAACCAATTCTTCTTTTAAGAGAACCTCTAATTTGCAGGTAGCTTTCAACTTAGCTGAAGCCGGAATAGATAAAGCCATAGCCGAACTGAGCCGTTCTTCATCTACTTATTCGGGTGAAGAAGATACTCCCCTGGGCGAGGGAACCTTCAGCGTATCTGTATTAACATCAGAGAAAGAAGCCGGGGAGATGTTGATCATCTCTACCGGATATGTTCCTCATTCTCCTGGACCTAAGGCAAAGAGGACGGTGAAGGCAACCGTCCGGCGCCAGGATAGTTCTTTAGTAATTACTTCCTGGCGGGAGGTTAGATAGAAGGGAGATTTTAATACCGATACAGCCGGAAATATCAAAGTGAACGAAAGTATAAATAAGTTGCCGAAAGGGAGAAAAAATATGGAACTGCGGGATGATGATGTCTGCTTCGTTTGTGGGAAGAAGAATGTAAGAGGGCTTAAGCTCGATTTTTCCCTCGATAAAGAAAAGAAGACTATGGAGGCCGTCTTTATCCCTGAGGAATGGCAACAGGGTTATGCGGACATTATTCATGGGGGGATAATCGCTACTCTTCTGGACGAGGTTATGGGGAAGTTAGCCTTCGAACTGGGGATAAATGCGGTTACGGCAGAACTCTCAGTGCGCTTCAAAAAACCGGTAGGCCGGAAAGATAAGCTTTTCATAAAGGGGCATTTTATCGAAGAGACCTCCCGGATTATTTATGCTAAAGCCAAGGCCGGGTTCGAAGACGGTTCCCTGGCCGCTGAGGCGAGCAGCAAACTCATCGTTGTGTAGATAAAGGTATTGTCAAATTCAACTACGGAAAGATAGAAATACAAATTAACTACGGAAACTCAGGAATTTAAAAACTTAATTTAATTTTTTCATTTTAAATTCATTTTTCCGTGTCTCCGTTCTTCCGTGCCTCTGTGGTTTTCTTTTTTAACCGCGGAAATACAGAAATACAAATTCACCACGGAAACTCGGAAACTTAGAAATAAGGAGGTTATATGGAAACAGTATTGATTTATACTTTTCAAAATGTAATTGAAGAGTCGAGAATTAGAACAGCTTTAGAGGAAGAAGGCGTAGAGGTCCTGGTCCGTTCTTTTGAGGATTCAGCTTATGATGGTATTTATACTCTGCAGAAAGGAAGAGGCGAAATGAGAGTATTTGAGAAAGATGTCGAAAAAGCCAAAAGGATTATCGAGGAGTGCTGTAAGCAGACCGATATCGATGAGGAAAGGGAGGAAACGAAATGATAGACCTGCACAGCCATTCTCTGCTCAGCGATGGAAATTTAATCCCTTCCGAATTGGCTCGACGGGCAGAGTCTAAAGGGTATAAAGTTTTAGCCATTACCGATCATGCCGATATGTCCAATATTGCAGTTATCGTGCCCCAGCTGGTAAGAACTTGTGAGGATCTTAATAGAAGTCTAAAGACAAAAATTATTCCCGGCATAGAGTTAAGTTATGTCCCTCTTGTTCTTCTTGCTGAGATGGCTAAAGAGGGAAGAGCTCTGGGAGCAAGGTTGATTTTAGTTCACGGAGAGACGATTGTAGAACCGAGTATTCCCGGCACTAATAGCAGAGCCCTGGAAATTGACATAGATATCTTAGCTCATCCCGGTTTGCTCAGCCTGGAAGAAGCCAAGATGGCTGCGGATAGAGGCATCTTTCTGGAAATCTCTTCTCGAAAAGGGCACTGTTTAACCAATGGTCATGTAGCCAAGATGGCCAGGAAAGCAGGGGCGAAATTAACCTTTGGGACGGACACTCACGAGCCTGCAAATTTAGTAACCTTAGAAGAGGCGAGAAGAATTGCCCAGGGGGCGGGCCTGGATGAGGAAGAGATAGATACCCTCTTTGAAAATGCCCGCTACCTGGTGGAAAAAGTAGCCGGTTAGCTTCTCCCGGTTGAAGCCATTCCTTGCGTGAATAATAATCATTTAAACCAGAGAAGAGGAGAGTTTAAATGGATAAACCTGTGAAGATCTATAGTACGCCAACCTGTCCCTATTGTCTGCGGGCAAAGGCTTATCTAAAGGAAAAGAACGTTTCCTTTGAAGATATCGATGTCTCGACAAACCAGGAAGCCGCTGATGAGATGATTAAGATTTCCGGACAGATGGGAGTGCCGGTGATTGTAGTAGGGGATGTGATAATGGTTGGTTTTGATAAAAACAAACTGGAAGAACTGCTGGCAGGAGCTTGAGAACGACTTTGATGACAACAAAGAAGATGCAAAAAATCATCTCTCTTCTGGAAAAAGAATATGGAATTCCCCGGTTCGACGGTTATCACAACCCTCTCGATGAGCTAATCCTTACCATTCTTTCCCAGAATACCTCCTGGCAGAACTGCAGCCGGGCCTTCGACAGCCTGAAGAGAAGTTTTAAAGATTGGAAGCAGGTTGCTTCGGCCGATACCGGAAAGATTGCTCAGGCTATCAAAACGGGCGGGCTCTCCCGGATAAAGGCGGAAAGAATTAAGAATATACTTAAAGTGATTTATGAAGAAAGAGGCTCTTACTGCTTGGAATTCCTGAAGAAAGATAAGCTCAAAGAAGCCCATAAGTTCCTTATTTCCCTTAAAGGAGTCGGCCCGAAGACGGCGGCCTGTGTTCTTCTCTTTTCCTGCCGCAAACCTATCCTGCCTGTAGATACTCATATTCTGAGAATTTCTAAAAGATTGGAGTTAATTCCCAAGGATACGGACTTAGCCAAAGCCCATGAACTTCTGGGAAGACTAGTCCCTGATGACAAAGAAAATATCCTTACCTTCCACGTGGATATGATTGAACATGGAAGAATGATTTGCAAGTCCCGGAAAACCCGATGCCGGAACTGTATTTTCAAATTACTCTGTCCTTATGGACATTCTCAAAAATTAAGCAAGTAGGAAATCATGAAAACACTTCCCCGGGAATTTTACGAACGCGATACTATCGATGTGGCTCATAAGTTATTAGGGAAAGTTCTGGTCCACGATAGTAAAGAAGGACCGACGGCAGGAAAAATCGTCGAAGTAGAAGCTTATTTAGGAGAAAATGACCCTGCCAGTCATGCTTCCCGGGGAATAACGCCCCGCAATAAAATAATGTTTGGTCAACCCGGCCTTGCTTATGTTTACTTCGTTTATGGCAATCACTTCCTCTTTAATGCCGTTACCGAACAAGAGGGAAAAGCCGGAGCTGTCTTGATAAGAGCCCTGGAACCTCTTCAAGGGATCGAGTTAATGTGGGAAAGAAGAAAGTGCCGGGATAAGAAGATGCTCACTAACGGCCCCGGTAAACTTGCTCAGGCCCTGGGTATTACCAAAAAACAAAACGGTTCGGATTTGACCGGAGGCACTCTTAGAATTCTTAACGGAAGAGAAGAAAAGTTTAAAATTGTTTCCGCCCCTCGTATTGGAATTAAAAAGGGGAGCGAAGATTTATTGAGGTTTTATATCGCTGATAATGAGTTCGTCTCCAAGGTTAAGGAACAAAGATAATAGGGCGAGGCTCATCAAATGTGGACGGTTGTTATCATCCTCGTTAAAAAATATGCTCAAATTCGGCTTCTAAGACACTTTTTAAATGAAATCCATGTTAAACCATTCATGAAAAGGGCCGTTTGAAATGGATAAGATAAGTGAACAGACCGGGATGGATATCAAAACCCGCAGGCAAATAATTGGAGTTAGCCAAAGAGTTTTAGCGGAAGAAGCAGAAGTCTCTTATAGGACCGTCCTCAGGTTTGAAAAAGGTGGGCATATAAGAGAGAAAAAGTTTGAAAAGGTTATAAGAGCATTGGAAAGATTGGAGCAGTCGGGTCGAAAACCCGGTCTTTGGTGGTTAAGTCATAAAGAAATTGGGCAAGGGGGAAAATGAATATTTTCCGGGAGTGGAAATCTTGATAAGGAGAAATGGCCTCTCATTTCCCGGTAACTGTCAGTTCAGATAATATATCTTATGTAAACTTCCTTAGAGCGCAAAATAGCCTATTTCCTAATGCGTAAGATTTGTTCTGCAATATACTTAGATATGCTCTTCTCATGGTTTGCCTTAACTTCTAAAGCTTAAATAAAGAGGTCATGTTCATCTTATATCCTGTTTATCCCGTTCATCCCGTCAAAAAGAATTCAAGTTTTCATTTCTTCCCGGAGAGCGCCGGAAAGATTTTAAAAGGGACTTAAAAAAAGGGGGCATATCCATTTAAGGATTGCCCCCGGATAATAATCTTCGCAGCATCAAAAAGCAATATCTCTTTTATCTATCCAGCTATTTCTTGTGAGCGATGCAGAATTTTGATCGCCCGCTTGCTGATCTTTTACATCTCTTCCCCGCCTTAGTATTAGCGGCGCATCTCGTAGCCTTTACCTTAGCCTTAGCCTTAACCGTTACCTTAGCTTTAGCCTTGGCCTTAGCCTTGGGCTTAGCAGCACTTTTCTTCTTAGCCATAAATATCTTCACCTCCTCTCGTCTTTCTCTTACTGCTTCTATTCACTTTGCAGGAAAAATATCTTGGATGATCCTTGAGTATAGCATTAAACGAAGAAGAGTTCAAGATTATATTCTCTATCCATATGTTTTCATCCATATGTTTTCATCAACCAGTTTAAATTATATCATATATCTAAAGAAGAATGCAAAGAATATTTACTTACTCAATAAATTATTTTCTTGTTACAAAAAAATACCTTCCGGTTTTCTTCTTTCATCGTCTATGGCCGGAGGCTCTCAAATCCCGTGTCCGAATCTTCTGCCCGGTAGGCATTGTTATCAATGATTTCAAGAAGGATAACCTCTCCAAGTTTCCATACCTCAATGCCCGGCCGAATGCATCCCGTCCGGGTTTTTTCTTCACGTCCAAGGGCAGCATGCATATGAAGTCTTGGTTGTCCATTGCTATCGGGAAAGATAGCACCGGCAGCAACAATTTCATGAACTCCTTTGAGCTTAAAAACCATCGGAACTATTGGTGTGGATTCGCTGTCCTTGGGTCCCGCGACGATGTTCCCTCCATCTTTAATCCCACCCACAAGAATACACAATCCCCGGGATATATTCTTTTCCCGGGCAAGCAGTTCAATAACGTCAGGAAGCTTATCTCCATCTTCTAACCTTATAACAAATATTCTTCCGATCTTGCCTTCAGAATATTTCATTTTTCTTAAAGTCCCCTACTCTATTATTAAGACTTAAACAAAGTCAATTGGTTAATCCCGGAAAGCCTCTCGGAAAATAAATAGCCGGGGGTCCGGTTTAGTTAATATCTTCTCAGCCGTATAGTCATCCATTAGATACCGACGGAAGAAGGCAAGGCAATACTTGTTAACCACGCCGGTCACTGCATCTTTGAACCGAACGTCTCGCGTGGAAAAGGTTTTTCCCATCTTAGCATTAAATGCTCCTGCCCCGCCGAAGTTAAGATGTTTTGCTCCTTTTACTCCAATAAGAAATTTGGGAGGGTTAGCAAGTGCATAGTCTTGCTTCATCCCTTCTGTCTTCGGGGGGCTTCTACTGTCAAGCAGAACCATCGTCTCTTTTTCTCCGAAGATAATCATTACCGGTATTTTCAACCGCGAGATATCTGTGCTCCTCCGGGACATCCCGGGATGTCCCCCAATGGGAACAGCTGCCTTGATTCTCCTATCATGATACCAGGGTATCGCTCCTGAAACGGCTAAGGTAGTCCAGGCCCCAAAAGATACTCCCATCATGCCAATCTTTTCCGGAGCCACGATACCGTAAAATGGGCTTTTGGGATCAGCGTTTAGTTTCAATAAATAATCTATGGTGGCAGTAACCTCGGCAGGTCTATGTTTATACTTCATTGCTTGTCCCCTGCTCCTTGCCACTTTTGTACTGCCTTCATATGCCCATCTGAGCCAGTCTCTTACTCTGACCTTGGTTTTCTTATCCGAGCGGCAGGCAATAAATTCGTCAGAATGGTCCGGTCCGGCAACAACAAACCCCGATGCAGTTAACTCTTCCGCGTAAATCGCCAGGGAAGTTGCAGATACACCACCTCCATGAGACAGAATCACAAGTGGAAATGGACCCTTTAAGGGAAAGGCATCTTTTGCTACATCAGCTTCAAGTTCTCTTCCGATTAAAAAATACTTCATCGGAGCAGGTTTCTCGTTTGTAGGATACCAGACTGCTACAACTAAGGATTCGGTCCCTGGGCGCGGGACTTTGAGAATCCGGAAACCAATATTGTAGCGTCTCGCCAGAGGGGTATTCTCATCCCCTGCAGCAATACCGGGAAATGATATAAGGATTAGTCCGGTAATAACAAATAGACCGATGAATATTTTTCTCTTTACTATGGCAAGCCAATCTGACCGATATATCCGTCTCATTCCTCATCCTTATTTAATAAAGGATACTGGACTGAACTTCAGTCTCCGTTGGCAAATTCCGGTAAGGTAGCTTGACAATACCTCGGGCTATATATTTGCCGGGTGTGGTCTCCACTTGAGGAATTACCTTGGAAAGGTAGGAAGTTTCAGATACCTTTTTCTCAGCATAACCGGTAAGTCCGGTTTTCATGATTCATCCCTCCTTTATTAGGTTGAACCACTATCAGCTAATACTCAAATACCTTCCAACTTTTTGTGAGGAATTTTTTACTCCCGGGGCTTGGCAAGAATTTCCAACACTTTCAAATTCAGGAATCTCTTCGAGGCCGCCGACTTAATAAGACAGACGGTATCAGCGCCCCGGCCCGTTCCGCCCACGGCCACCACTTCTTCTTCCTCAGGTAACATCCCGGCATCGCAGGCTTCCATAACTATCTCCACGGCTACTTTTACCCCCTGGGAAAATCTTCTCAATGTTTGGGTTATAAGTATTGTAGGATAAACACCTTGAAATTCTTTAGTTAATGCTGTTTCTATGGAATGGGTCAGGATTGTTCCCGTATAAACTTTAGCTCCCAGCCCGGTTATTTCTTTTCGTATTTCCCCGGATATCTCCAGTTCATTCGGCTTTCTAAAACCAGCCGAATGGGTTACCACTACTAAGTTCACTTCCCGGCTCGGCAATTCCTTGGCAAACCGGAGTCCTGTATTCCCGCTGGTCGAGGCCACTACCACGTTCTTATAACCTTCCTCTACCAGTCTTCTCACTATTTTCAAACAGTCTCCGGTACATGCCGGGCCGCCTTTATCAAAATATTCCACTTCCCGTTTCACTGTCTTCCCTCTTCAGTTTCCCAGGTTAGGACCTATTAAAGATTTTTTATCACTTGGTGCAATTTTTCTCTAATCTGGACGGCAATTTCATCCAACCCGGCATTTTCTACAGCCTGCATGGAAGCAACCGGGTCTATAGCAGCTACTTCTATTTTCCCGCCGGAAAGCTCTTGCACGATTACATTGCAGGGCAACATTAAACCAATCTTATCCTCTGCCTGCAAAGCTTTGTAAGCAAAGGGTGGATTACAAGCGCCCAGGATGCGGTATTTTCGGAAATCCACATCCAGTTTTTTCTTCAGGGTCTCTTTCACATCAATTTCCGTAAGGATACCAAAACCTTCTTTCTTCAGTTCTTCAATAACCCTGGCAACAGTTTCATCAAAAGATGTTTCCAGGGTCTTGCTGAAATAATAACTCATTTTTTCATCCTCCTATGATCTTGACCAAAATTTCCTTCTCTCTCTTTCCGTCGAATTCCGCATAATAGATGGTTTGGTAAATCCCCAGGTCTAACTGTCCGTTGCTAAGGGGAAGAACAATATGATGACCGGTAAGGATAGATTTTAGATGGCCCTCTGCATTTTTCTTGGGGTCGGACCGGTTATGAGCATAGTCGTCTCCCTCAGGAACGAGCTGACTCCATACTTTTTGGTAGTCTCCGGTAAGGCAGGTATCGGAATCGCTGATATAGACGGCGGAACTGGTATGATGCGGGAAAACAAGGACAAGCCCTTCCTGCAAATGACTGTCCCGGCAGACATGCTGCACCCGGGCAGTGATATTAACAATCTCTTCTTTTGACCGGGTAGTTAAACGGATAAACTCTTTATAAGTCTTCATTAGAAAGATTTGTCCCCGTTAAATAACTTTCTTAAATAGTATAGCAGATTAAGAAATAAGGTCAAGGAAAATTGACGCCTTTCAGTTATGTGCTATAATACCGGTTTAAGGATATAAGGATACTTAAGAAGGTAACCGGTTACCCAGGATTTATCATGACGACTGATTATAGGAAACAGCTTCTTTATTTATCTGCTCTCATCATGGATATGTGTGTCGGGATAGTTCTTTTCGCTATCCCTTTGTTTTTAATTGAGAGGCTCCATGCCTCAGCTTTCATAATTGGCCTTACCGGAAGCCTGGGAGCTCTGGGTTACAGTCTTTTCTGTCTGGGGACAGGCAGACTTTCCGACAAGTTGGGACGAAAGAAAGTAGTGACTATAGGGCTGGGAATTTTTATCAGCGCCTATTTTCTCATTCCCTTTGTCCGCAGCTTATTCCCGGTTTTTATTCTGGTTATTCTCGGGGGAATAGGCATGTCCATGTTCTGGCCGCCTCTTCAAGCTTGGGTTGCCGAGAGTACAGAAAAGAAAAGACTCATAGAAAGCCTGGGTATATTCAATATTTCCTGGAGTGTCGGCTTGATGCTTGGTTCTCTCCTGGGAGGGATTCTTTTTCCCTTAGGGTCCGGCGTCCCCTTTTATTTTGCCGTTGGACAAACAGTAGTTTTGTTATTGATCATTCTTCAATTATCAGAGGTCCAAAAAAGACCGCTACCGGAAGAACTGAAGACAGCGGATGAAAATATACTTATCGATAAAACCAGCTTCCTTTTTATTGCCTGGATGGCTAACTTTGTTAGTTGGTTTATCGTTATCATGCTCCGCAACCTTTTTCCTGTCCTGGCAGTGAACCTGGAGATTAGTCCCAGGGTGCTGGGGGTTTTAATCTTTTTAATATATTTTTCTCAAACAGGGATGTTTATTCTCTTGCGCCGTTTTCGGGGATGGCACTACCGAATAGGTCCGCTTTTATTTTGTCAGGGATTAGCTTCAATAGGGTTGATAATAGGTTTTTTTACCAGTTCTATTCTTCTTTTTGGGATAAGCTTTATCCTGATGGGCGTCTCCGGTGGGATGACTTATTTCTCCAGCATTTTCTATAGCCTGGACAGTCTCTCTGCCAAAGGGAAGAAGACCGGTTTCCATGAATCCATCCTGGGGACGGGAGCCCTACTCGGTCCCCTATTCGGGGGATTGGCAGCTCGTTATTATAATCTCAGGGCTCCTTACCTTTTAGGTTTAATTTTGCTTATCTGTGCTATGCTTCTGGAAGTTGTGATATACCATAATGCTAAGACTGTAAATAGGAGAAAGAGAAAAAACCTTTAAAGAAATTTCGACAGGATTAACAGGATAGACGGGATATGAAAAGCTGAAAGCTGAAATAGGGAAAAAAGTGAGAAACAGAAACCTATGACCGCCACTGGCAAAACGGTAGGGTTACTATAAAAATCCAGTTAATCCTGTTTATCCTGTCAAAAGATTGTCCAACCGGTTTTGAGGAGAAAAATAATGAAAGCAGAAGTAGAATGTATTCCCTGTGTTTTCAAACAAGCCCTGGCTGTTTCCCGCTATATTACCGATGACCCGGTAAGACAACAACGGGCTTTGGATGCAGTGATGCAGATTATGGAAGGTATATCTTTGGACCGGTCTCCGGCTGAGATATCCGATAAGGCGGTAAAGACTGTCTGCAACCTATTGGCAAATGAAGACCCCTACCGGGAGTCCAAACATAAGCATAACCAGGAGGTCCTGAAACTTTATCCCCGGTTGAAAGAAATCATAAATAAAGCAGACGACCGTCTGCATACAGCTCTCCAATTGGCTTCCGCCGGTAATATCATCGACCTGGGAATTGTGCCTACTTTTGATATAGAGAAGACCATAGAAGAAGTTCTTTCCCGGGGATTCGCTGTGGACCATTATAACCAGATGAAAGAACGTCTTCCTTCCGCTAAAAACATTCTCTATATCGGAGACAATGCCGGAGAGATAGTTTTTGATAAGCTTCTTATCGAAGAGTTAAGCCCGTTACCGGTAACCTTTGCCGTTAAAGAAGGTCCTATCCTTAACGATGTTACTAAAGAGGATGCCCGGGAAGTGGGTATGGACAAAGTAGCCAGGGTGATCAGTACCGGACAGCAAGTGATTGGAGTTAACCTGCCGGAAGCATCTCCGGAATTCCGTCGTCTTTTTGAAGAAGCGGAAATAATTATTAGTAAAGGGCAAGGAAATTATGAGACTCTGGACGGGACAAGTGACCGGATCTTCTTCATCCTGAGAGCCAAATGCAATTGCGTGGCCCGGTCGTTGGGAGTGCAGGAAGGAAACGTAGTTCTCCTGAGAAAAAGCAAAGATGGTTCTGCCGGCATTTCATGAAGTACCGGTTCCTTATCCCGGGTTAGATCACTTCCCGAAAATATTCAGGATATCCTGAAAACCTTTCTTCAATAGTTGCTCCATAGGAGCCTTTAATAAGTCCAGCTTCGGTTTATTGAAAGTGCCTGTAAGTGATGTCTCTATTATGGTCCACCCTTCCTTATCCTGAGGATATAGAGACCGGAGAGGAAAGTCAGCCGATATCTCCGGGGATATCCTGAGCGTCAATTTGTAATCGAGATTAGCGGCAAAATCAAAGGTGCCTTTAGCAAACATGCCCATGTCCTGACTAAGCAATCTGAGGTTATCTGTCCGGATGAGTTGATCTTTAAGAGAGAAATCAGCGTAGATTTCCTGGAAATCAATCTCTGCCAGGGAAGGCATTCTCAGGAGCGAAACCAATAATTGCATAAGAGGCATCCCGATAAGTTTCCCTCCTTTTATCCGTAGTTCTCCCTGCCCAGAGATAGCTTCAGGAGAGATCTGTTGCCCTTGGAAAGAAGCTCGACCTTCTAACTTTCCCAGGAGCATACCCTTTAACTTAGGAGAAGGTAATAAGCTGTCCAGAGCAAGATTTTGCCAGTCCGCCCGGAAAGAATAAGCTAACCGGGAGATATTAAAAAAATCTTCTCCTTTATTATGTATCTCTCCTTGCAAGTTAATGGTCCCGTCCCCAAGATTTGCCCTTAGCTCGGAAAACGATATTTTGTTCCTCTTTATTTCAAATTTTCCTTTGATATTATTCAAGGGAACTTCTATCCGTGCCAACTTTACTTCTCCCTGATCGATATTCAACGTTCCTTCCAACTGCTTAATCTTTAGCGGAGGGGTGACGTTAGCGGTTAATTTGTTAAGGTCAAAGGAAAAGTTCAGATTGTTCACTCTCTCTAAAGGGAATTCTCGAGCCGTAGACGGAAGGGGAAATTCCAGCCCGATATTCTTTCCTTCCATCCTCCCCGTCAGGTCCAGGTTTTTCTCTTTATCCATCTGACAGTTCAGGTTGAGGTTAGCTTTTCCGGTCAGATAAGTCAGGGGAACATATTCTTTGAGATAAGGTTGGAAAGAGGAAAAAACGAAGTTATTTATGGCAAGGTTGACTTCTAATTTAGAAAATGGGAGAAGCTCAACTTTTCCTTTCAGGGTTAAAGGCGCGGGTTCTTTCCCTTCTAAATTCCCTGTTAGGAGAAACCGGAAAGGAGCGATGAGAGAAAATCCGGAGACATCCAAATCAAGATTATCCAGTTTGGTTTCAGTGGGAGGGTCGGACACTTTTCCATCCCGGAGAATCACTTCTCCTCCGCTAATAATAATTCTGGAAATCAGAAAGGAAGTTCTCTTTAAGGAAATTCCTCCTTTGGCAACAGGTACCTTCTCCCGGGAGGTCAGGAGATCAGAAAAATTCCACTTCCCTTCCCTATCCCGATCCAAAAATATCCTGGGATTGATAAGAACCATCCTGCCGATAACCAATTTCCGCTCTAACAATGGAAGCAACCGATATCGAACCCGGAGAGTTCCTACTTGAAGAAAACGTCCCGGTTGAGAACCTTTTCGGTTCTCAATCGATAATTTTTTGATCTCTATTCCCTTCCCCAGATTTATTTTCAGTTCCCCTATCCTTACTTTTCGTTCCAGAGCCTTTTCCAATTGGTTCCTGGCCACATCTCTGATCCGGGGAGAAGTAATCGTGACATTTGTTAAAACTATCAATCCAATGAGGAAAAATAAGAGCAAAACCAGAATAATTTTTAATTTTTTAGTTTTCATCTCTTCTCCTTAAACTCCTTCTATCCAGGAAACCATTCTATCATATTGTTCCTCCCCGTCAACTATATAAAACGTAATAAATTGACACACCTTTAACATTCTGATAATATAACCTGAGCTTGATAACTTTCCGCCTATCCGTATTTCTAAAGAAAACCACAGAAGAACGGGGAAAAAAACCACAGGGGCAGGGAAGAACGGAGAAAAGAAAACCACAGAGGCACGGAAGGACGGAAACACGGAAAAAAGAATATAAAAAAATAAAAAGAATTAAAGATTTATAAATTAAGTTTTTAAAATTCCAAGTTTCCGTGGCTACTTCCGAGTTTCCGTGGTGAATTTGTATTTCTGTATTTCCGCGGTTAA
>JAADIA010000066.1 GCA_013151555.1 Nitrospirota bacterium
TTCTCCGGCACTTCCACTGCCTGTTCCACCAGACCGTCTCCGGCGCACCGGCAGCTCTGGGAACAGGTAAGGAGAAGAGAGCCAAACAGAAAATTAGTAATCTGAAACCGGCATTGCTCATCACTTCGTCATTAACCGCCTCCGGTTATCACAAGAAACATCAATGTCCTTGCCCACCAGTAAATATTTAATCACACTCCCTCCCTTCTTTCAAGCAAAATTGACCGGCAAAAAATTCCATGCAATTAACAGCGCCTTATGGTAATATAAGATAAGGATAGAAAAGGGGAAGTGTATGTGCAGAGATATATTTCCATTCCCGCGCTAACTAAAAAGCCATGAGCGATAGATTCGCTCATGGCTTTTTTGCTTTTATAATGGAAAAAACTAAACAAAAAATGCTTCTCATTCGTATTATCTAGTGAAAGGAAGTGGTGGTTAGAGCATAAATGAAAGAGCAAAGATCTCAGTCCCCCGACAATTCGCTTGCAGATAAACCTCCCGGGAGTTCACTGAGGTCCGGCGAAGATAGGGATTTAGCCATCAGGGCACGAGAAGGTGACCTCGTTGCTTTTGAGGCCTTGGTAAGAAAATATCATAGCCGCATTTATCGCTTGAGCTATCGCCTGGTCGGCAATGGTGAAGATGCTCAGGATATATCCCAGGAAGTTTTCATCCGGTTGCACAAGTTCATTAACAAACATAATCCTCATCGCAGTCTCCTAAGCTGGTTATTTAAAGTAGCTACAAATTTAAGCATAGACTTTAGACGGAGCAGACAGCGCCGCCATTACTTCCGGCAAAAGTATGCAAGCAGATCAGATAACGAACACAGTTCTTCTTCCCTTACTAAATCCGCAGACCAAATTCTGGTAAATAAGGAACTTAATGAGATTGTAAATAGCCTCTTAAATTATCTGACGGAGAAAGAGCGAGCCGTATTTACCCTTCGCGACCTGGAAGATTTTTCCAGCGAGGAAGTGGTTGAAATATTGGGTTGTGCTTCCGGCACGGTACGTTGCCACCTCCATAAGGCCAGAACAAAAATAAGGGACAAATTATCTCATCTCTATCCGGATTTAGTTCCCTTTAAGGAAAACAAAAACGATGAGATGTAAAAAATACCGTAGATTATTAGCCCTTTATGTTGGCAACGACCTGTCTCCAAAACAGAATAGGAGCCTGGAAAATCACCTGTCCGGATGTTCTGAGTGCCGGAGAGAATTAAGTCTTTTACAAACTTCGCAGGAGGTAATAAAAAGAATCGGGAAAGCAGATGTCCCAGAGCTTAAATGGGAAGAGTTTTGGCCTCCCATACGCCGGCAGGTCTTAGGGAATCACTCGAGGTTTCTTCGTCCTCACGGTAGGTTGCTGGTTATCAAAAGAAGGCTTGCCTTGAGCCTTGCGGTGCCCTGCCTGGTGCTACTAGCTGTCGCGGGATTATATCTCTTCCCTGATTTCCGGCATTTTTCTCGACCCGATGTGAGATCTGTCGTCCCCTCTCCATTAGTCAAAGAAAAGGCAGGAAAGAGCGAAATAAGCATCTGGCTGGGAAGTAAATATCCGATTATAGACTATATCGGCAACGCTGATGCGGGGATTATTGCTTTCAACACAAAAGATCCGATGATAAAAATAGTGTGGATTTTTGATGATGCTTTCGATCTTACTTTAGCCAAGTAAAAATTTAAGGGGTAAATCAGTTGGTGAATAATCCGGTTTATAATATACACCAATTGAGAGGAGGCAAGTTATGTTGATGGCAAAAATGAAATTGATGACCATGACAGTATTAGCCATAGTTGTAACTCTGTATGCCATCGGGGAAACTTCCGCCGTCTATGGGGAAGAACAGATGGAAACCCGCATTTACAATATCAAGTTCAAAGATGCCAGAGAGCTAATGAAGATTCTGGCATCCAAATTTGAGGGCCGGTTTTTAGTTGACGACAAAGCTAACGCTATTATTGTTACCTCCGAGCCGTCCAATCTTAAAGCGATGGAGAAACTAATAAAAAAAACCGACGCGGATTTTCTTCCCCCCAGACAAATAGAAGTGCAGATAAAGATGATTTTGGCATCCCGGGAAGAGACGGAACCTGAGATATCGCCCGGAATAGAAAACATCGGCAAACAACTTCAGAAGCTCTTTAAGTTTACCAGATATGAATTAATAGATATGGTAACCATACGAGGTGAAGATAGAGGAAAATCTCAGGTAAACTCAGAGGGAAGGTATAAGATAGATATAGAACCCCGTCTTATGGGAAAAGATTCAGGAATAATCCGGTTAAGGATTAAATTGTGGAAGAATGTACCTCCCCCGGTAAACTTTCAAACCATTTTAAATATAAAAAATGGGGGGACGGTTATTATTGGCGGCTCAACAGTAGCCAGTGTTGACAGAGCTCTAATCATCGCCGTTTCCGCCCGGACATTAGATGCCGAAATGTAGTGCTCATTGGAGCATTTTGTAGTGTAGCCCTTTATGGGCGTAGAGAGCACCCTACGGGCACAAGCGGGGACAAGCCCTCAGCTAAACTTAACAGAAACTTGTGTAACAGGGCAGTAGTTGGGCAAAATCGGTAGCCGAAGGAGGCTGAAATGGCAGAGGGGCTCATTTTAGCAGGCAGTTTTCTATTTATTGGTTTATTGATGGTCGGGCTTTCCCTACCCCTAACTCTGGGAAAAATTCCCCCGAATAAATGGTATGGATTTAGGGTTGGAAAGACGCTATCCAGCAAACGAGTATGGTACAAAGCGAATAAATATGCGGCAAAGAATCTATTGATAGCAGGCATAATAATCTCCATAGGTTCTTTAGTATTACTGCCCTTTGTGGGGATCATATCCTTTCTGGCCATTGCAGGAATTGGGAACGTCTTAATTCTCACCTTATTAATCATAGTTTTGCTTCGGGCTTTCCTATACATCGATAAATTATAAGAATTTCGACTATGAAGATACTGTCAAAAATAAAATGACAAAAGATGAAAGAAAGATAATATAGGGGACTGTCCCAGATTTACGGAGCGTTAGCTCGTAGAATCGGGACTGTCCCTTTAAGGGAGGGAATAAAATGGGGACATATCAAAGAATAAAGGGTCTTGGGACCATTCTTTTAGTTCAAGCCGTTATCCTGGGCTTGTTTGGAATGGGGACGGTTAAGGCCGGGCAGCAAATGGTTAGCGTAGCCGTCCTGGATTTTGATGTTACCAGGTCATTGCCCAACCGGGAGGATGTAAGATCGGTTATTACCGAGGGACTGATCAATGCCTTATCTGAAAAAGAGGGAATCCGGGTAGTGGAGAGAGAAAAGATAAGCGAATCCTTGCAGGAGCTTAAGTTAAGCGCCGAAGGGAAGATTGATAGATTGACCGCTTTGAAGATAGGGAAGATAACAGGAGCCAGACTCATTATCAGCGGCAAAGTGGCCAGGATATCCGAAAGTATCATTATCAGCGCCCATCTGATTAATACCGAAACTACCCAACTATCCGCTGTTCAGGTTACCGCAGAGGGAATAAACCGGTTACTCCCGGCCGTTGATGCTCTTTCCAAAAAAATAGTAGAGCGTATTGCCAAAGAAGAAAAGGGTATTCTCGCTGTTCCTTCACCAGAGGAAGAGATGAAGAGACAAAAAGCAGAGGAAGAGAAAATAAGAAATAAGATTGCCGGAAAGCACCTTCCCCGCCTCCTCATTTTCGTTACTGAAGGGCATATGGGCCGGCAGGTCCCTGATCCGGCCGGAGAAACGGCAATGATTCGCTGGTTCACCAACTGCGGTTTTCCGGTAGCCAGCCGCATTTATGAGGGCATTCACGTACCCCTCCCTTCTCTTGAAAACCGGGGAGAAGTCACACTTGGTTTTACTCCGGCAGGGAACAAGGGAAGAAAGATATTTAACCTGTCCGGTCGGTTAATAAACAAGATAATTACCGGAGATTTTACAGCCATAACAGATAAGGTCAAGCAAGTTGCGGATTTGATAATTATCGGGGAGGCCTTCAGCGAAAGAGGAACCGAATCTCAAGGCCTGATATCAAGCAAGGGAAGAATAGAAGTCAAAGTTGTGGATACCCGCACGGGCAAGATTATGATGGCGGCCAGCAAATATGGCGCCGGAGTAGATGTAGCTGAGCGGGTGGCCGGGAAAAGAGCGCTCCAGCAGGCCGGGGAAGAATTGGCCAAGGAGCTAATTCCTATAGTAGTTGACAAGTGGGAGATCAAGTTGGAGAAAAGAAAAGGATGGTGATGGAAAAAAGGAAGATTAAGAAAATGATGCCGGGGACAAATTTCAAGATAATATCAAGAGTAGCAGTATTGCTGTTACTGTTGTTCATTCCCGCTACTTGGGCAAATGTTAAAAAGTCGGAATCTAGGCCGATGGTCAGCAAATCTTCAGAAGCAGGCCTGGCACCTGGAACCATATATCTGATACCCATTGGTCAGGTAAGAGATAAATTGTTAAAGGATATGGTAACGGACATGGAATCCCGGCTCCGACATCCTGTTAAGATTGAACAATCTCCAGTAGATTTTTCCCGGGTCTACGATTCTGTTAATGACCGGTATGATGCTAGCGCCCTTTTAGATGAGATGGGATGGAAAAGATATATTTCCCTGAAACGTTGTGTATTATTGGGGTTACGGAAAAGGGAATCTATACTAATGATAGCCTGTGGTATAACTACGCGAGGCTCAAAGCAGGGATTGGTGTGGTCTCCACATATCTACTAGAGCGAGGTCTGCTTGGCAAGACTCCCTATAATAAACTTCTGGGCTATCTTCCAAGAGCGTTCCTCCTCCGTTTCCATAGCTTATTTGGCAAAGTTAACTATAATAAACTTTTGGAAAGAGTTCTAAAGAAAACCAATAGAATTATCTACTATTCTTTGAATATGAGTATGGAGAACTGCTCTAATCCAAATTGTGCGAGCAAGAAGACGGTGAGCCTTGCTGCAATCGATAGTAGCGACCTTGACTTTTGTGATGAACCTCAAAAGAAGTTGCTCGACCCGGTCTGGGTATATGGGCGGATGGCTTACCGCTATCAAAAGTTAGGATTTTATTCTGACGCCGAGAAATACTTTAAAAAGGCCCTGGCAATAAACCCCTCGGATATTTTCTCTCTGGATAAACTAGGAAACTTATATCACTATTCTGTTAATAATGAAGAACAGGCCGAAGTATATTACCTAAGAGCAATAGCAGCCTTTGAGAAATTAGGGGATAAGAAAAAACTCGCGGGTTTATATAACTCATTAGGATGGGTTTATCATAGCGACCAAATCAACAGGGGAAAAAGAGGATATATGGACAGGGCTTTTGTCTCTTTTCAGAAAGCCTTAGCCTTATCAAAAGAGACGGGGAACGAATGGCAAGAGCAGCGGGCCTTAAGTGGATTAGCTGCAGTTTATGATAAGAGAATTAATTTTGAAAAATCCATTGAGCTAAAACGCAAGAGCATGGAGATATGTAAAAGAAACGGGTGGACAAGCACTTATATGAGCAGGGTGAGCAGTTTAGCGGTCAATTATGGTCACCATGGCAAATACGATAAGGCCTTAGAATATGTGGCGGAAGGGATGCCTTATTGGAAAGAGAAAAAAAATTTGAATATGATAGCTTGGTCTTACGGAATATTCGGCCGAGCCTACCTGGCCCAGGGCAAGCATGAAGAGGCCTACCAAGCTTTAAAGAAGTCAGTGGAAATCATGGAGAAAATACGCCTGCGTAACAAGTTGGATACAGATAAATACAAAAGAGACTTTATGGGATATCAATGGAAAGAACGGTATAATTGGATGATCGAGGCCTCTTTGACAACGAATAGAGAAGCTGAAGCCTTTAACACCATTCAGATGTATAAGGCCAGGGCCTTATTAGACTTATTAGGGGGAAAGAAATTCAATGCCAAACGGAAACTGCTCACCGAAAAAGAGAAAGAAAAAAGGCTGCTCCTGGCAAAAATAGATACCCTAAAGGGGAAAATAGATCAGGAAAGACAGATATTAGGACCGGGAGGAATCACCCGAGTAGAAAGGACACTGAAACTGGAACAGAGTAAATACGAGAAATTGAAAGAAGATATTGCCAATAGCCGGCAAGAGATAAAGTCGCTGGAGAATATCAGCCCCTCGGGTTTAAAGGATGTTCAGAAGTTCATAAAAAATTTCACCCTGGTAGAATATTTTGTCGCCACCAGTATGAAAAAAAACTTAAAAGTGTTTGCCTGTATTATAACTAAGGATAACTTTACTATTCAAAAAATAAATATCTCTCAGGAGAAACTAAAGGAGAAGATAACTCAATTCCGGGAGGCTATTCTTCAAACCTCAAAGTCTCAACGGACCCTGAAGTTGGAAGAAGTTAAAGGGAGAAAACCAAAGATAAGTCAGGAAAAGGAACTTTCCCAGGAACTGTACAATCTGCTTATCAAACCGGTTCGGCCCTATATAAAGACGAAAATAATCTATATTTCCCCCGATAACGTTCTCAATTACCTTCCCTTCCAGGCCCTGCAGAACAAGGGCAGATACCTGGTGGAAGATTACGCTATTGCCTATACTCCCAGTGCCAGTGTCCTCAAGTTCTTTCTGAAGAATAGAAGGCAGAATAATAATAAGGAAAGGATCTTAGCCTTCGGAAATGCCAATCTAAGAGATCCCCGCTTTAAGTTAGTTTACGCAGAAAAGGAAGTGAAAAAAATCGCCCGGTTATTTCCTCAATCCCGGGTATTCTTAGGGGACGAGGCCAATGAGTATACGGTAAAGCTGTTGAGTGGTGACTATGATATCCTCCATTTTGCCATCCACGGCCAACTCAATCCGGAAGAACCGATGTTATCTTGCCTGAGGTTATCTCCCGATAAAGAGAACGATGGATATTTGCATGTCAGAGAGATATTCGACCTTAACCTGAACGCTTCTTTAGTGGTCTTAAGTGCCTGTGATACCGCTTTAGGAGAACTTACCTTAGGAAATGAAGTAGTAGGCTTAACCCGGGCATTTCTCTTTGCGGGAGCATCATCGGTTATCTCCACCCTCTGGAATATAGACGATGAGGAGACTTCCATCTTAATGACTGACTTCTATAAGAACCTGAAGACCATGAGCAAGGTAGAGGCCTTGAGGGAAGCCCAGGTAGCCATGATAAAGAGAGCTAAAGCACCTTATTACTGGGCAGCCTTCGGTTTGTTCGGGGATTATAGGTAAGGAGCAACAATAAGGACCGGAGAATTGTGTTTAGAGGAGACGTTTATGAAAAAATTACTTTTACTAATAATATCCTGTTTTATCTATATAAGTATCTTCGCCACAAGTGCGACTCCGTCGGAATCGAAAAACAAAACAGATGTTGTAAAAATTCTTGCCGGAATAGTAGAAAACAATCTGGATAAATTGCCTGGGAAGACTATCGCCGTGATTCCTTTTTCTTATCCGGATGGGATAAAATCAATGGAGGGTTCCTTAATTTCCGAACGCCTGATAACCAGACTCACAGAAGATGGTAAAGTTAAAGTGTTAGAACGATATATGTTGGAAGAGGCTTTAAAGGAACAGAAACTTAACGCCTCAGGACTGGTTGACCCCCGGTTGGCAGTGAAACTAGGCAAGATAATCGGAGCCCAGGGTATCCTTTCCGGAACCATAACGGACCTGGGCGAGAAGATTGAGATAAATGCCCGCTTGTTTAAGGTAGAGACCGGCGAGGTAATTGCGGCCAGGACCCTGAGGGCCAGAAAGACCATAAAGACCTTCATCAGTCCTTTATGGGATGAAATCAACAGAATAAAACAGGAAAGCCCCAGTTTTAAAGCCAGGATTTGGCTGGACAAAGATGCTTACAAGATTGGGGATTTTCTGACCGTCCGTTTTGAAACGGATAGGGACAGCTATGTTACTATCTTCGATTTCAACACCGACGGATCAGTATTCATCCTTTTCCCCAACCGGTTTGTCCCCAATAACCGCGTCAAAGGAGGCAAAACCTACACCATTCCTGCTGAGGAGGACGGTTACAAAATCAGGGTTCACGGTCCCGCCGGGCTGGAAAGACTTAAGCTCTTTGCTACCACCAAAGATATTCCCCTCTTTACCGAAGATTACTCCCAGAGCCCCTTTCGTTCCCTTTCAGAAGATAAACGCTCTACTCCCAGAAATTTACAGGCAATCATAGATAATTTGGAGAAAAACAGCTGGGCAGAATCTCGGGTTGAGTTTTTAATAGAGAATGTTTTTAGAGGTGGTTCGTATAGACGATAGTTAAGTAAGATCTTTGCAGCTCTTTTGACTATTGAAGTAAGGAGGAAAATTCAACCGATTGTGATAAAGGGGGTGATAGAATTATGCAATAACTTCGGGAGGTGGGAATAATATTTCTATGTAATAAATACAAAGGGAGGGAAAAAGAATGTTGAATTTGAGAAAGATTAGCTATCGCTTAGCAGTTTATTTTTGGTGTCTTGCAGTTATTGCTTG
>JAADIA010000015.1 GCA_013151555.1 Nitrospirota bacterium
CATAGTTGGGCTGTTCCGGGGACAGTCCCGATTCTACGAGCTACGCTCCGTAAATCGGGACAGTCCCCTCTCCATAAAATAAAGGGGACAGGCTACTTTTTTTTAAAAAAAATGAAAGAGGGTCGGACCAAGCTAAGTGTTGAATATTTAGTAAGAAAGCCTCAAAAAGCAGGCTGATTTTAACCTTAGAGGGCTCTTTTTGAGGGTAAAAAGGGTATTCTAAGAATTATGAATAGGGTAATGAATGGGGTGATCAAAAATTCTTACTTTCGTTCTTGACGATTTCCTTACTTTGTGGTATGTTTGATATGGGAGGTGATGAGAATGACAGTTAAAATGACGGCAAAACATCAAATAACAATTCCCAAAAAAGTAGCAGATGTGCTTGGGCTGGGGAAAGGTTCTATGTTTGAGATCATGGTTTCTAAGAATAGGATTGAGCTTATTCCTCTTGAGACTGTAGAAAAGGTATTCACAGAAGAGGAATACAAAAAATTAGAGACCCTTTCGAGGAAAGAAAAAGGGAAAGAAAAACGAGTAACAAGAAAGTTCGTTGAGAATTTAAAGAGAGAAAGGGGTTGATTCGTGCCTTTACACCTTTATTTTAGGCCTTCTTTTAAAAGGAGCCTCAAGTGCCTTGGCTACGAACAGAAAAGAATAGTCGGAGTAATATTAGAAGCTTTGAACGTTTATTATGCCAGTGGGTGTGAGCTATCAGAAGTACAAAAGGTAGCGCCTCGGTTTTTTTATAAACAGTTAAGGAAACCTTATTATGAAGCCGGCACAGAAAGTAACATTCGTGTTGTTATAAGAAGAGAAGGCGAGAGATGCATTGCGATATTAGCGGGGAACCACAACCAAATAAAACAATTTTTGGCCAGCCTATAACAAAATGGTGAAACAAAGGGACACGCCCTTTTTATGGGTAGCAAAAGCGGGAGTAAACAATGAAGACTGATGGTGAGAAGGGTTGCGGGTGCTTCGGGGTGCTTCGGGAGGTGTTCCGGGGACAGTCCCGATTCTACGAGCTGGCGCTCCGTAAATCGGGACAGTCCCCTCTGAGTAATGCTCCGTAAATTGGGGATAGTCCCTGGGGATAAGCTGAGATGCTTCTTTATAGGGCTTTGGCGCCGATGTCTTTTCGGTAGTACATATCCTGGAAGGATATTTTTTTTACTGCTTGGTAGGTTTTTTCAATGGCTTCTCTGATGTCGCTGCCCCGGCCTGTTACTCCCAGGACTCTTCCTCCGGCGGTAACTACCTTCCCGCCTTCAAGGGTAGTGCCGGCATGAAAGACGATGACGTCTTCTTCCTCGGCTAATTCTTCTAATCCGTAAATCTCTTTACCGGTCTGGTATTTTCCCGGATAGCCTCCCGAGGTGATGACCACGCAGACGGCTGTTCCTGGGTTCCATTGTAGGGTGACCTGGCTCAGGTCTTCGGTGAGACAGGATTCCAGCAGTTCTATGAGGTCCGATTCCAGAAGCGGCAAAATGGCTTGGGTCTCGGGATCGCCTAAACGAACATTGAATTCCAGGACCTTCGGTCCGTCAGAGGTAAGCATCAGTCCGGCATATAAGATTCCCTGGAACTTTCTTCCTTCTTCCTTCATCCCTTTTACAGTGGGAACGAATATCTTCTCCATTACCTCAGCGGTCATCTCCGGGCTGACAAGGCGAGCGGGAGCATATGCTCCCATGCCGCCGGTGTTCGGTCCTTTATCGCCGTCGTAAATGGGCTTGTGGTCCTGGGAAGGAATTAAGGGAACGATGGTATCTCCGTTAGTGAGAGCGATGAAAGAAGCTTCTTCTCCCTGGAGGTACTCTTCTACAATAACCAGGTTACCGGCTTCCCCGAAAGCTTTTTTTACCATAATCAGGTTGACGGCTTCCTCGGCTTCTTCAACGGTCCGGCAGACGATAACCCCTTTTCCTGCCGCTAACCCGTCGGCTTTGACCACCAGGGGAGGGCCCTTTTCCCGGATATAAGCGATAGCTTCCTGCGGCCGGGCAAAGATTTCTCCTTCTCCTGTGGGGATACCGTATTTTCGCATCATTTTCTTGGCAAAGACTTTGCTGGTTTCAAGCTCGGCGGCAACTTTGGTGGGCCCGAAAATTTTTAAATTTTCTTTCCCGAACTCGTCCACGATTCCCGCTGCCAGGGGAGCTTCCGGTCCCACTACAGTGAAAGCAATTTTCTTCTCCCGGGCAAAGTTGATTAAGGCCGGGATGTCGGTGGCTTCGATAGGCACACATTGTGCTACCTGGGAAATCCCTCCGTTCCCCGGAGCACAATAAATCTTCTTCACCCGGGAACTCTGAGAGATCTTCCAGGCCAGGGTATGTTCTCGTCCGCCACTACCGATTATGAGAATATTCATTAATGCACCTTCATACAAAGAGGCACAAAGGAAAGATTAAAGCCAATAGGCAGTTACTGTTGGGTTCTTTCAACTTTGCGCCTGAGTTTAAACTAATGCCTAAAATGTCTCATTCCGGTGAAGACCATGGCCAGGTTGAATTCGTCACAAGCTGCGATTACTTCCGGGTCTTTTTTTGATCCTCCCGGCTGGATGATGGCGGTAGCTCCTGCCCTGGCGATTTCCTCAATTCCGTCCCTCTGGGGGAAGAAAGCATCTGAGGCTACCACTGTTCCCTTAATCGGTAAATTGGCTTTCATCACGGCTATTTTACAGGAATCCACCCGGCTCATCTGGCCGGCTCCGATACCTACTGTCTGGTCTGGAGTTGTGAAGATGATCGCATTCGATTTTACGTGTTTAACCACGCGCCAGGCGAAAAGAAGGGCCTGGAACTCTTTTTCGGTTGGTTTCCTTTTGGTGACTACTTTCACTGCGGAAGTCTCCACCTGACGTCTGTCTGCTTCCTGAACCAATAAACCGCCACTCACCTTTTTCAAATCCAGTTCGGTTGGTTGCCGTTGGTTATCGGGCTTGTTCAAGTCGACCTCCAGCAGTCGGATGGCTTCTTTTCCTTTCAATATTTCTAAAGCTTCTTCTTCGAAACCGGGAGCGATAACCGCTTCCACGAAGGTCTTGTTTATCTCTGCGGCCGTATCTTTATCGACTTTTCTGTTTAAACCCACGACACTTCCGAAGGCGGAGACCGGGTCGCATTCCCGGGCTTTCCGGTAGGCTTCTACGAGGCTTTCCCCGGAGGCCAGGCCACAGGGATTGGTATGTTTGATGACTACGGCAGCTATATTCGAAAATTCCTTTACTGCTTCCAGGG
Organism: Nitrospirota bacterium; assembly: GCA_013151555.1. Classification (GTDB taxonomy): domain Bacteria; phylum NPL-UPA2; class NPL-UPA2; order NPL-UPA2; family JAADIA01; genus JAADIA01. Next base: position 3,252 of record JAADIA010000015.1, read on the forward strand.
CTGCATCCAGGTCGATGATATTGTTAAAAGAGAGGTCTTTACCATGGAGCTTGCGTACTCCTGCCACCGTATCTCCCGTTGCGGTTGATTCTTTGTAGAAAGCAGCTGCCTGATGAGGGTTCTCCCCGTACCTCAAGTCCTGAACCTTCTCGAAAGTAGGATGGAAAAGGAGCGGGAAGGGGGAAGGGGTTTCTTCCCCTATTTGTCCCTGAAGGAAATTGCTGATAGCGGTATCATATTTAGCCGTCTGCCGGAAAGCCGCCGTTGCCAGACGCCGGCAGGTTTCCTGACTGATTTCGCCATCTTTTTTCTTTAGCTCCCGGAGGAGATTATCATATTCAGTCGGCTCGGTGACCACAACTACACTCTCGTAATTCTTGGCTGCCGAACGCAACATGCTCGGTCCGCCGATATCGATATTCTCTATGGCTTCTTCTAATTTCACTTCCGGTTTGGCAACCGTTTCCTCAAAAGGATAGAGGTTAACCACGACCATATCAATGAGCTCTATCCCTTGCTCCTGCACTTGCTTCATATGTTCCGGGTTGTCTCGCCGGGCCAGCAAAGCTCCGTGCACCCGGGGGTGGAGCGTCTTTACTCTTCCATCGAGCATCTCCGGGAATCCGGTATAGTCGGATACCGAGCGGACGGGAATTCCGGCTTCCTTAATTGCTCTTGCCGTTCCTCCCGTGGAGAGAATCTCTATTCCCAGTTCATTGAGACCTTTAGCAAACTTTACTATTCCCTTCTTATCCGAAACGCTAATCAAAGCTCGTCTTACCTTAACCACCGCTGCCTCCTTTTTCATTCTGAATTAAATTATTTCCCGGGATTTGAATAACCCGTTCCTTCAGGAATCACCAAGCGATTCCTGGAACTTTATCAGATATCGGTTCCGCAAGGTCTTAGCCTAATCACAAACATATGCTTCGCGCCCTCAAAGGCGATATCTTCTACTATTCCCTCTTCCGGGGAAAGAACAGAGTTGTTCAGATCGGGGGATAGACCTACTTTTTCACCCTTTTTAACTCTATCTCCAACTTTTATCTTTATTCCCGGGGTAGCCTCTACCTGTAAGGTGAAAGGCTTTGTCATCGTCATTTACTCTCGGGAGGAAAAGGGGTAATCCTCAAGACCTTAGCTATTATCCCGGGGACATCGGTGTTATCATGGAAACCCATAAATTTTTCTGCCTGAGGACCAAAAGCAGAAAGAGGGACGGGAGGAGGAGTGTGCCCTTTGGTAGCCCAACTCACCCTCAGGTTTGCCCCGTCTAAACTACCACCGATTATCTCCAGCCCTCCGGTCTCGTGGTCTGCGGTAACTATAACTAAGGTATGTTTATCTTTAAGGGCAAAGTCTATAGCGACCTTAACGGCTTCGTCAAAAAGCAGGGTTTGCTTAATATTGTTATCTATATCATTGGCATGGCCGGCCCAGTCTATCTGGCTTCCTTCTATCATCAGGAAGAAGCCTTTTTTGTTCCGGCTGAGCAAGCTAATAGCCTTACCGGCCATTTCCGCTAAACTCGGCTCAGGAGGATTTGTCGTTAGGGGACCTAACTCAAATAGTCCCAGGAGATAATCTGAGTTAGCTTTTTCCAGCTCTTCCCTGGTCTGGACGAAGAGGTATCCTTTTCTTTTTGCCTCATCTATCAGGTTGCGTGCGTCTTTTCTTTTCCCACCCGGGGATGAGGAAGGAAGAAAATCTCTTTTCCCGCCTCCCAAAAGAATATTAACCTTGTTTTCTAAGAGTTGAGGAGCTATTTTTTCTTGCTTGTACCGGTAGTTTACATGGGAGGCAAAGGCCGCCGGGGTTGCGCCGGTGATGACATCGGTGACCACTAAGCCTGTAGCCAGACCTCTTTTATTGGCTTCTCCCAAAATGCTCGTCAGGTTTTTCTCCTCCGGGTTCATCCCGATCATCTTGTTGTTAGTCTTATAACCTGTCGCCAGAGCCGTACCGGCAGCAGCAGAGTCGGTTATTAATTCATTGGCTGAATAGGTGGTTATCAAACCGGTTACCGGCATCCTATCCATATAAAGTTTTCCTTTTGCCCCTAAGGCCCTTATTCTGGCTGCCGCTCTTTCAGAGATACCCAGGCCATCTCCGATAAGAAGGATAACATTCTTTACCTTCGAGGGCGGAAGTAAAGGATAAGGTTTTCTTTGAGGGGAAGAAGTATACCAGGAGGTGGAAATGGTAACGGGAAAGGTAGAAGGAGCAACGGTAGCAGCCGGCTTTTCCTGAGAAAAAGTATTTACAGTTCCATAAATGCCATTTGCGATAATCAGGCTTAAAGAGGCAAATAGGTAGATGGCAATACGTAATGAGAGCCTGAGGCTCCGGCTTTCTTTCCTCGCATTCATTATCTTTCCTCTTCTATATAACTTTAATTTCCTTGTTCCCTTTTCCAACTTCCCCGAGAAGATAAGGGGTTTCCCCCTGTTCGGTCAATTCGGCTTTTAGGTCGTCCACTTCATCCTTGGAGACAATGGCTACTATCCCTATCCCCATATTGAAGACTTTAAACATCTCCTCCTCTGAGATTTTTCCTTCCTGCCGGAGGAGAGAGAAAATGGGCAGGATGGGCCAATTACCTTTATGGATAATAGCGTTACAACCCTCGGGCAGGATGCGGGGGATGTTGCCTACCATCCCTCCCCCGGTGATGTGAGCCAGGCCGCGAATTTTAAACCTTTCCAGAATTTTTAAGATAGGCTTAACATATATCCGCGTCGGTTCCAGAAGTTCTTCCCCCAGGGTCTTCCCCAGACTTTCTACCCGGTGGTTAAGCCGGTCTGACCCATCTACTTCATCCAGACCGAAAATCTTCCTTACCAGGGAATAGCCGTTGCTATGAAGACCCCGGGAAGCCAGACCGATTAGCTTATCCCCGGCTTTTATGTTTGAACCATCGATAATCTTATCTCTTTCCAGCACCCCTACGGCAAAACCGGCCAGCTCGTATTCCCCTTCCCGGTAGACCCCGGGCATCTCAGCCGTTTCTCCTCCCAGGAGAGTACAGTTGGCCATCCGGCAGCCTTGGGCAATTCCCTTAATCAATTCCTCGGCCCAGGCCGGTTCCAGTTTCCTCACTGCCAGATAATCCAGAAAAAAAAGGGGTTCAGCCCCGGAAGCAAGCAAATCGTTAACACACATAGCTACTAAATCTATACCTATCGTATCAAACCGGTTACATAAAGTAGCTACTTTCAGTTTGGTTCCGACTCCATCCGTTCCTGCTACCAGCACGGGGTCTTTATATTTCTCAGCGGGGAAGCGGAATAGCCCTCCGAATCCTCCAATGCCGCTGATAACTTCAGGACGGGAAGTAGATTCCGCTAATGCCTCTATTCTCTTTACTAACTTCTCTCCGGCCTCTATGTCCACGCCGGAATCTTTATATTTCACAGACCTAACCTTTTAAATATTGTCTCTACGTTTCGCAAATTATGTTTCAAATCAAAGCAACGTTCAACCTCGTCTTTGTTAAGATGCTTGCCTATTTCTTTATCCTGAAGAAGCAATTCCTTAAAATCGGTTTCCTTGTCCCAGGCTTGCATAGCGTTTCGTTGCACCAGCCGGTAAGCTTTTTCCCGGCTCAATCCTTTTTTGGCTAATTCCAGAAGAACCGTTTCCGAGAAGATGAGTCCCCCGGTCTTCGCTAAATTCTTTTTCATGTTCTCTGGATAGACGATTAAATCCTGCATAACGGCAATAAATTTTTTCAGCATGTAATCGATAAGAATGCAACTGTCAGGAATGATAATCCTTTCTACGGAGGAATGGGTCAAATCTCTCTCATGCCACAGAGGAACGTTTTCCAACGCCGTCCGGGCATGGCTGCGCACTACCCGGGCGAGCCCGGAGACCCTTTCAGAGATGATAGGATTGCGTTTGTGAGGCATGGCGGAGGAACCCTTTTGCCCCCGGGAAAAATATTCCTCTACTTCCAGGATATCCGTCCTTTGCAGGTTGCGAATCTCCAGGGCAAACTTATCCAGGGAGCTGGCCAGGAGAGCGAGAACAGAAAGATAATGAGCGTGTCTATCCCGCTGGAGAATTTGGGTGGATACGGGAGCGGGAGTGAGGTTTAGTTTCCGGCACACATACTCTTCCACCCGGGGATCGATATGAGCATAGGTGCCGACAGCTCCCGAAATTTTGCCATAACTTATGAGTCGCCGGGCTTCCTCTACTCTTTCCCGGGTTCGCTCTATTTCCTCCCACCAGAGGGCTAACTTCAGACCGAAGGTGATGGGTTCGGCATGGATCCCATGGGAACGTCCTACCATCACCGTCTCTTTATACTCTCCGGCTTTCTTCTTCAGAACCTCAGATAGTTCTTTTAAACTTTTGAGAATAAGGTCGGCAGCTTCCCGCATCCTTAAAGACAGGGAAGTATCCACTACATCGTAGGAGGTAAGTCCTAGGTGAATATACCGGGATTCTTCGCCTACCTGTTCTCCCACCGCCGTGAGGAAGGCAATGATATCATGCCGGACTTCTTCTTCTATCTCCCGGACTCGTTTTAAATCAAAGTCCGCCTTATCCTTTATCTTAGCTACCGCTTCCCGGGGAATCTCTCCCAGCTCGGCCAGGGCTTCACAGACGAGGATTTCCACCTCCAGTATTTTCCGGAATTTGTTCTCTTCGCTCCAAACCTTGCCCATCTCCGGCAGGGTGTATCTTTCGATCATTGCTAAAGCTCCCGTTTTATAAATATTCTGCGAACTATGTTGTGAATAGGCACAGAGGCACAGGGTTTGCGAAAAATCCGAAATACTAAATCCGAAACTCGAAACAAATTCTAAACTATAATTCCCGAAACCTTAATCAGGGTTTTGATCCTTCGTATTTTGGTCATTTGAGTTTGTTTCGGATTTCGTGCTTCGAATTTCTATTTTTTCTAATGTTGCTTGAAGATAAGAATGGCCCCACGGGGAATTGAACCCCGGTTTGATGGCTGAGAACCACCCGTCCTAGTCCACTAGACGATGGGGCCATTTGTGTAAATCATGGGTATCCTATCATATTCAAAGACAGGTAGCAAGAAAAATAATAATCACGAATAACAGTCACGAATAATAGTCACTTCGTGACGGGATAGTCCGACTGCGTCGGACGGGATTAGCCCTTCGGGCGGGGAAAAATAGTCGCTACGCGACGGGACGAGGGTTTTCCCGTCAGCATGAGCTGACTATACCCGTCCGCCTGAGGCGGACTATCCCGTGAGCGGAGCGAACTATTTTTTGTTTACGGATGGGGCGTAGTTATGGTATACTCAAATAAATGAGAGAGGGAGGTCTTTTATGCAAGGAAAGGTCTGGAAATTTGGGGACAATATCGATACCGATGCGATCATTCCGGCTTCTTATCTGGATACTACCGATGAGAAAGAGTTGGCCAAACATTGCCTGGAGGGAGCAGATACGGATTTCCCTCTCAAAGTGAGCCAGGGAGATATAATTGTTGCCGGCGAGAACTTTGGCTGTGGTTCCTCGCGGGAACATGCGCCTCTGGCTATCAAAGGAGCCGGAGTTCCTTTCCTCATCGCCAAGAGTTTTGCTCGTATCTTTCAGCGCAATGCTATTAACATTGGCCTTGCTATCCTGGAATGTCCGCCGGCAGTGGAAGGGACGCGACAAGGAGATGCCCTTGAGATAGACCTTTCCCGGGGGGAGATTAAGAACTTAAGAAGCGGAGAATCCTGGTTAGCTCAACCCCTCCCGGAATTTATGCGTGAGCTGATAGCCTGCGGCGGGCTCATGAACTATGTGAAAAAGAAGTTGTCATAGCTGAAGGCAAGCTCTACCTGCAGCAGGGAGGATATTCATTTCTCTTCCTCCCAGGCAGGTCGGTGGTTGCTTTGATGATGCTATCATAATATCCAAATCAGCGACGCTGATATTCCCGAACCTGAGTAGATAACACTACGATGCCGGCATAGAGGGTAATGTTCAGCTGAAGGATGAGGAGGATGAAAGTTTTGACGGAACCTGTCTTTGAGGAAGTACTGAGGATGATAATGAGCGGGCCATGGGATTAATCCTGGGGCCCGATTTTTTTTCACAGCCACGATAAAACGCTTGACTTATATTGAGGGGTATGGTAATTTTTAAAGAAGGTAAAAAATGAAAGAAGAAGTTCAATTTGTAACTACTATTATTCGGAGAGGGGGTGACGAAAAGAATGGCTGAAAAAGTACAGAAAGTTGGAGTGAAGAAAGAGGCGGGTTATCTTTACTTCGTCGATAAGCAAGGGGATATCTCCAGGGCAAAGATGGCCCGGGGTGGGAAAAAGAAGAAAAAGAAGAAGGCTGCTAAGAAAAAAAAGAAGAGATAAAAGTTTTTAAGTGAGCAGGCTGAATCCCTTTTTTAAAAAATTGGCCTGCTCTCTTTTTGGCAAGAATTCTGAGCACATTCTCCTTTTTCTCCCCGGAGAATCTCTATCCCGTGAGGAATAACATCGAGTATTGCCTCGAGCGATTCTTTCACTCCCCGGGGACTGCCGGGAAGATTAATAATTAAAGTCCGGTCTCTTATCCCGGCCCTGGCTCGGGAGAGAACGGCATAGGGAGTGGATTTCCTGCCCTGTGAGCGGATGAGCTCGGTCAAGCCGGGAACTTCTCTCTGAATGACGGCCAGAGTTGCTTCCGGGGTAACGTCCCGGGGACTTAAGCCTGTTCCCCCGGTAGTAAGGATGAGGTCCACTTCGAGTTCATCGGCCATCTTCTTCAACTTTTCCTCAATACATTTTCTTTCATCGGGCACTACCTCGCATACTACCACCCGGGATTCTATTTTTTCCAGGAGTTCTTTTATTAGTTCCCCGCTCCGGTCTTTCCTCTTTCCCTGCCAGGCCTTATCGCTAATGGTGATTATTCCTACCTGAATCATTTCCAATACCTCAATTTTATCTTTAACCTTGATGGGGCCGTTCTTTATAATTTTTCCCGAGCGCTTCCAGACGCTTCACTTCTTCCTCCCGTCTTCTTTATTAATTTAATCCGGGAGATAGTCATTCCCTTATCCATGCTCTTGCACATATCATAGATGGTGAGAGCCGCTACTGCTACGGCTGTTAAAGCTTCCATCTCTGCCCCTGTTTTTCCTTCCAACTCCACCCGGCTTTCTATCCTTATTCCTTCCTTACCCAAATCAAAACTTAGGTCTATACAAGTTAGATTCAAGGAATGGCAAAGAGGGATAAGCCCGGCCGTTTTCTTTGCTGCCAGGATACCTGCTACCCTGGCTACTGCCAGGACATTCCCTTTGGCAACTTTATCTTCTTTAATTATCTTCAGCGTCTCTCTTTCCAGGGAGATCAGCCCTTGGGCTATAGCCGTTCTTTTGGTAACGGGTTTGGCTGCAATGTCTACCATCTTTACCCGTCCTTTATCGTTGAGATGACTGAACATCATAAATTAATGTACCTTATTTCTTCAATTGCCTTAAGGATGGCTAAACCCTGTTGTTTAATCAGGGCCAATGGGCGGAGCAGGGGGAAACAACGAGCTTTAGGCCGGGTTCCTTTTTATTTATTCTATCCTATTTTTCTCAATAGTGTCAAGGGATATAAAGGAGAGATATAAAGGAGATATAAAAGAGAGATAAAAGTCTTGCTTCCCCTGCGGCTTTATGATAACCTGTATTATCCATTAAAGCTGTTCTGGAATCGGGTAAAAGGTTATCTTATGAGGATGAACCTGTCCTTTCTCCCAAACACGTTGCCGGTATCGCGATAGGTGTCTCTAAGAGCGGGAAGGATAAGGGTTTGATCTGAGGATGAAAAAGTTATTATTGACAATTGGCTTTGGTCTTTTCCTCCTTGGTGGTTGCCGGGAAGTGGGCGTTTCTCCGGAGAACCGGACGTTCACAGAGACGAAACTTCTCATGGGTACCACGGTCGAGATTACTATTAGGGGAGAAAATAAAGATTTAGCCGGGAAGGCGGCCGAACAAGCTTTCCGGGAAATAGAAGCTGTCGATTCCTTGATGAGCACCTTCAAAAAGGATAGTGAGATCTCCCGAATCAATCGGGAGGGAGCACGGCAGCCAATAAAGGTTAGCCGGGACACTTTCCGGGTTGTCCGGGAATCCATCCGCTTGTCCGAATTAAGCGGGGGAGCCTTCGATATTACTGTCGCTCCTCTTGTGAACCTTTGGCGTTCCGCCAGGAAGAATAAACGCTTACCCGGGCAACAGAATTTAAAGAAAGCATTAGCTTTAGTCGGCTATCAAAATATCCTGCTTGATGAAAAAAACGGAACGGTCGGATTTCGGAAAAAAGGAATGGAGATAGATTTAGGAGGTATAGCCAAAGGCTATGCTGTAGACAAAGCAGTAGAAAAATTAAGGCAGGAGGGAGTAAAGCGGGCTATCATAAATGCGGGAGGAGATCTTTATCTCCTTGGACGTCCTCCCGATAAAAATTTCTGGAAAATCGGTCTTCGGAATCCTTATAAGAAGGATGAGATTTTGGGAACAATCAAGGCAAGGGATGAAGCAATAGCTACCTCTGGAAATTATGAGAACTATTTTACCTTGGGTGGTAAGAGGTACGGCCATCTTCTCGATCCCCGTACCGGGAAGCCGACGGAGAGAGTGTTGAGTGTAACTGTCCTGGCTAAGGATGCTTTAAGCGCCGATGGTTTAGCCACGGCTATTTTCGTCCTTGGGGTAAAGAAAGGTTTGGGGTTGGCTAACCGTCTCGAAGATGTAGAAACTATAATAGTAAGCGAAGATGATAACGGCAAAATGGTTGTTTCAACCACGAAAGGTTTAAAAGATAGACTATCCCTTAATCTTTAGTAAATTGTCTCGGCTCTCTAACCGGGAGATGAATTAAAACCGGATAGTCGGAGGAGAGAAAAAATTGAAAGAGAATCTTAAGGTAAGAGAAATAAATATTCTTAGCGATATCAAAAATTTGTCTGAGGTAAGGACTTCGGTTTCTCGATTCCTTCTTGCAGAGGGTATGGATGAGTCCCAGATAGTGGATGAGGTTAAACTGGCCATTGATGAGGCGCTAACTAATATTATTGAACATGCCTACCAGTTGCAAAAAAGAAAGAAAATAAATATCCGGTTGAAATTTGCTAAGGACAAGCTTACCGTTATTCTCCGCGACCGGGGCCGGAGTTGCGCCTGGGAGGAAATCCCTGAACCGGATCCAAAGAGGTACATGAGAGAAGAGAGAGAAGATGGATGGGGAGTATTTCTTATAAAAAAATTGATGGACGAAATAACCTATCGTCCCAACAAAGGAGAGCATAACGAAATGGTAATGGTAAAGTATCTTAAAGGGGGTGAGGGAAGATGAATACGTTGCATATTTCCACCTCTACGGACGAGGAAACGGCAATCACCACCGTAAGCTTGGAAGGTTTCCTTGATGCTGATACAGTGCTTCGCCTTCGGAAGGTTCTGTTTGACCTGATTAAGGAGGGCCATTACAAGCTAATCATTGACTTGAAGAAACTGCAATATATCTCCAGCGCGGGGGTGGGAGTTTTCATCGGAGTGATTAAACGGGTGCGGGAGAATAGTGGAGATATAATATTCCTTCAACCCCTTCCCACTGTCTACCGGGTTCTGGATATCCTCGGATTGACAAAAATCTTCAAGATACTCGAGCAAGAAAAAGAAGCTGTGGATGAGCTTAACAAAATTTAGTAGTTACCCAGGATGATTAAAAAAGGTAAAGAGGCACCTTGTTTTAAGATAAACTCCCGGGAAATCGTGGATTTGACCAGGAAGTTAGTGCGGAAAGAGACGGTTAATCCTCCCGGAAAGGAATATTTAACTAAAGATATTGTCCTGAAGAGCCTGGAAAGATTGGGGGCCGGGATAACCATCTGTGGCAATCGAAAAAGACCCAATATCTTAGGGACGATCGGGGAAGGGAAACCTTCCATAGCTATTATTTCTCATATGGATGTCGTCCCTCCGGGCGATGGTTGGAAAAATCATCCTTTTAAGCCGGTAGTCAAGAGAGGGCGAATATATGGTCGGGGAGCCGTAGATGATAAGGGTCCCTATGCTGCCGGTTGGGCGGCGGTAAAAGCTGCTCTTGAGTATGGTCTGCCGAGGAAAGGCACGATTATCCTGGGAGCTGTATCCGATGAGGAAAGGGGATCGGAAGAAGGAGTTAAACTCCTTATTAAAGAAGGTTTTCATCCCGATTTCTGTTTAATTCCCGATGGCGGAAAAATAAATCAAGCTGTCATCGGGGAAAAAGGGATGCTTTGGATAAAGTTAGAGAGCCGGGGAAAGCAAGCTCATGGCTCGAGTCCTTCCCAGGGAATAAACGCCATCGCGAAATTGAGCAAATTCATTCTCCATTTAAGAGATTCGGACTTTGGGAAGAATTATCATCCCCGGTTTACCAAAACTACCTTGAATTGGGGAGAAGTAAAAGGAGGCGTAGCTCCTAATATCGTTCCCGGCTGCTGCGAAGCTACTTTGGATATTCGCTATCCCCTGGGACTGACCCGGGGTGTTGTCCTGAGGAGAATCCGGGAAGAACTCCGGGAATTTAAACGAGGGGATTCTCAGGCGGATATCCGAATAAAAGAAATCCTTCTCGGAACGAAGCCTCACCTGATTAGAGAGAATTCTAAAATGGTCAAGGCTTTCTTAAAAGCAGCCCGGGATGTCCGGCTGCGCTTGATCCTGAAGACTATCGGGGGAAATTCTCTCGCTAAAGAACTTTATTTTGCCGGGATCCCTTCCCTGAGCCATTCTCCGGAGGAGGGAGAGTCCTCAGCTCATCGGGCAAACGAGTCCGTTAAGATAGATAATTTAGTAAAGTGCGCCCGGCTCTGGGCCACTTTTCTCTGGGAATTAACCGGTTGAAACAGATTAGAGCGAAAGGGAAAGAAGAGGTAAATGGTTTAAATAATTAAGGGCTCTGTAATCTCTATGCCTTTGTGCGGAAAGTTTTTTAAATTTTACTTTTAGGAAGAAGGGGGTGATTTATAATGCAACAGACTCTGGTTCTCATTAAACCGGATGGGTTGAAGAAATCTCTTACCGGTAATATCCTCACTCGCTTGTCGGAGACCAAGCTGGAGATTGCTGCTGCTAAAATGGTTCGGGTATCGAAGGAACTGGCCGAAAGTCACTATGGCCATATGAAAGACAAACCTTTCTTCGGGGAACTGATCGGGTATATCATGGGAGAACTCCACGATCGCCGGAAGGTGTTGGCCTTGGTTTATTATGGCGAAAATGCCATCAAAAAAGTGAGAGAATTGTCCGGGGCCACCAATCCGGAAGAGGCTGACCCTGTTTCCATTCGAGGAGCTTATGGACGGGTGACTACCAAGGGTGTCTATGAGAATGTCTTACATACGTCTACCAACGAAGAGGAAGCGGAACGGGAGATTAAACTTTGGTTCAAGCCGGATGAAATAATCTTCGATGTCTATGAGACGGAAATAATCACGAGAGAAGTTGTTAAAGAAAGAGTATGGAAGAAGAAGTGAGGCGGCATGAAAGTGCTGTCCTTGATTGTACAGATTAAATACTCGAAGGAGAAAAAATTTCATGGGGATGACTATCACTGAGAAAATCTTAGCGGCTCATGCAGGAAAAAAGGAAGTAAGCCCGGGAGAGTTTATTGAAGCGGAATTGGACCTTATTCTGGCTAACGATATCACGGCCCCTTTAGCTATAAAAGAGTTTGAGAAAGTGGGAGCCGAGAAGGTGTTTGACCGGGAGAAGATAGCTCTTGTCCCTGACCACTTTACCCCTAACCGGGATGCCCGGGCGGCTGAGCAGTGTCGTCTCCTTAAAGATTTTGCCCGGAAACAAAAAATAAAACATTATTTTGAAGTCGGCAGGATGGGAATAGAGCATGCCCTGCTTCCGGAAAAGGGTTTGGTTCTCCCCGGGCAGGCTATAATCGGAGCCGATTCCCACACCTGCACTTATGGAGCCTTAGGAGCCTTTGCCACCGGAGTGGGCAGTACGGATTTAGCTGCTGCTCTGGTTACCGGCCGGGTCTGGCTGAAAGTGCCCGAATCCATTAAATTGATTTACCGGGGGAAATTAAAGAAGTGGGTAACGGGCAAAGACCTCGTCCTTTATACCATTGGCGATCTGGGAGTTGACGGAGCTAATTATAAAGCCCTGGAATTCCGGGGGGAGACTATTACCCGTCTCTCTATGGAAGGAAGACTCACCATGGCCAACATGGCTATCGAAGCCGGAGCCAAAAACGGCATTTTTGAAGCTGATGAGATTACTTTAAACTATGTTCGACAAGTTACGGGGCGCGAATTGCCGGCTGGGGACTATACAAGTGATGAGGATGCCGGCTATTCGGAAACGAGGGAATATGATTGTACTAAAATAGACCCTCAGGTAGCCCTGCCTCCTTTACCCTCTCGTAGCAAGCCGGTACAGGAAGTGCCGGATATCAGGATAGACCAGGTTGTCATCGGTTCTTGCACCAATGGAAGAATAGAAGATTTGAGATTAGCCGCTCAGGTTCTGAAAGGGCACAAGGTTCATCGGAAAGTGAGGCTGCTCATTATCCCGGCGACTCAGAAAATATATCTTCAGGCTCTCCAGGAAGGATTGATGGAGATTTTCCTCCAGGCAGGAGGAGTGATTACTACTCCCACCTGTGGTCCTTGCCTGGGAGGACATACGGGAGTCCTGGCTGCCGGGGAGAGAGCTGTAGCTACTACCAATCGTAACTTCGTTGGCCGTATGGGCCATCCTCAAAGTGAAGTTTATCTTTCCAATCCGGCTGTCGCTGCCGCCTCAAGCATTGCCGGGCAGATAATCCATCCGGAGAAAGTATGAAGTAACTCACGGAGGAGCTCTTAATTGCAAGAGGATATCTTTAAGAGGAGGTAAGGAAGATAGTTTTGGAATCTATAATAAAATGTCCTCAATGTGAGTTCGAGAGCAGGGAGACTATCCCTCAGGATTCCTGCCAACTCTTCTATAAGTGCCCTCACTGTCAAACGATCCTTAAACCCCGGAAAGGCGATTGTTGCATATTTTGTTCTTATGGCAGCGTTAAATGCTTCCCAAAACAGGAGGCCGAATGAGATTTTTCTCTCATTATGTTTAATCTGACCCGACAGGAACAAATGGTGGTTATTGTCCTGATAGGGGCAATTATCCTGGGAGGAGGAAAGCTCTTTTATCGGAATGTCGTTCAAGAGCGGGTGGCTCCGGGAATAAGCGAAGAGAAGGGGAAGGATATCCCTGAGGTGGAGATCGTTGTGGATGTCGCCGGAGCTGTATGGAGACCGGGAGTTTACACTCTTAAATCCGGAGCCAGGGTTAAGGATTTGGTAGATAAAGCTAGTCCCCGGGGTGATGCTAACTTAGAGATTCTCAACTTAGCGGCCCTCTTGAAGGATGGGCAAAAGATAGTGGTACCCGTCAAGCCCAGGGAATTAGCTCCCGGTAAAGGTTCGAAAGGAGCAATGTCCCCCTTACTCTCAGCTCAAGGTCCGGGGGGAAAGGTGAATTTGAATACGGCTACCATGACGGAGCTGGAGAATCTTCCCGGAATCGGGCCGGTACGGGCTCAGGCTATCATTAGTTATCGTAATCAACATAACGGATTTAAAAATGTCGAGGAGATCAAAAATATCGAGGGAATTGGAGAGCTGACTTTCCAGAAGATAAAGGCATTGATTGCTATTTATTGAAGGGGCAAGAGAAAGATAACCTTTCCTGCTCTTCAGAATCTCTTTCCGTCTGCAATTTACTTTCCCCATCCCTGTTTGCTTGATAAAGGGGTGAAACTCTTCGCCCCGGCAAATTCTTCCCCTAATGTCCCCTTGGAAGTAGCGCAACATAAATAGAAAAGACCTTTCTCCTTTATTCTGCTTGGACAAAATAAAAAAATGGTTTTTCACTCCGTAATAAAATACCCTCGGTAGGGGTTTAAAAGTAGAGGGATGTTGCCCTTAGGGCCTACTGGAATCTTGCTAAAGTTGAACAAAAAGGATATAATTACTTCGGTGAGATGGGACCGGGAGAGAAAAAAGAGGAGGAAGAGAATGGGGGGAACTATTAACAAGCCTTGGAGTTCTTTCTTTCCCGGGCATACGTTCCCCTTTTTCATTATCGTCTTCCTCCTTTTGGTTAATGTCCCTGCTTTTGGAGAGGAAGAAGGCTGGTGCCCGGATTCCCTTCCTCCTCCTCCGAGACCTCAGCGTCGGGCTGGAGGAGAATCTCTCGCGCCGTTGCCTCTTCCGGTTACCCCCCAGCGTCGCACGGAGAAGAAACGTCCGCCGCGTCCGCCTGCCCTCATCGGTAAAATTGCTCAGGGAAAAGAAAGAGACTGGCTCATTAATAGGAATGATGCTCGTAACCTTCTCCGCTGGTTTGAAGCTAAGGCCGGATTTAAGTTCGGCGGACGGATGGTAAGGCTAAGAAAATTTTCTTTCGACCCTGCCGACATTCCCCTTCTTTATCTTAGCGGACGGCATTCCTTCCGGTGGACTGAATCCGAAAGGGCCAAGATTAGAGAATACCTTATCCGGGGCGGCTCGCTGATTATAACCAATTGCTGTGCCAGCAAGAAGTTCCGCCAGTCCGCTCGCCGGGAGATAGCAGCGCTCTTTCCGGAGAAAAAGCTTCATCCCGTAGGGATAGACAACCCCCTTTACCGTTCCTTTTACGATATTACTGGAGATAAATATACCCGCAAAGCAGTTTCCAAACCAATGGTCGAAGGGATAGATATCGGCTGGCGGACCGTTTTAATCTATAGCGAATACGATCTGGGGTGCGGCTGGGATCCTCGCGAGCCTCTTGAGACTTGTCCTGCTTATCGGAAGGAGCACATAACCGATCTCTGGACCAGAGAACTGGGGACTAATCTGCTCGCTTATGTTTTAGCTAACAGAAAGACGGCTCAGGCTTCTTTTGAATTTCCGGTCTATGTTGATAAGGTTAAAACGGAAGGGAATGGTTTTACCATCGGTCAAGTAATCCATGCCGGCCAGTGGGATCCGGATCCGTCCGCTATCTCATCTCTTCTCAAAGCTGTCGGGGATGTGACAAAGGTCCCGGTCAGTCTTCGGAACAAGAATGTCGAGTTGACCGGGGCGGACTTATTCTCTTATCCTTTCCTTTATCTAACCGGTCACAATGATTTTAAACTCTCTAAAACCGAAGTTAAAAATCTCCGCTTCTACCTTCTTAACGGCGGCTTTCTCTTTGCGGATAGTGCCGACGGCCGGGAAGTTTTTGATGCTGCTTTCCGAAGAGAAATCAGGAGAGTCCTGCCGGAATTTTTCCTCTCTCCGCTGCCGGTAAACCATCCGATTTATTCCGCTTATTATAAAATTAAAAAGGTGGATTATTCTTTAGCTGTTGAGACCAAAGATGGCAATTTAATCCGACCTCGCCTGGAAGGGATAACCGTGAATGGTAACTTGGCTGTGGTCTATAGTCCTTATGACCTCAGATACGGCTGGAATTTTAACGATCATCCTTACCGGAAGGGATACAGCCCTGAAGATAGCCTGCGCCTGGGAGTTAATGTTATCGTTTATGCTTTGACACATTAGCCCGCCAGCGGTGGGGGCAACAGCTACGGAGGCATATGAACAGGCACAGAGCGATTAAACGCACCCAGAGGCACGTTCAAACAGGCACAAAGGCACAGAGGCACAGAGGCACAAAGTTAAAGAACCTAAAAAAACTGCGCCTGTTAATCTTTGGTCTTATATCCTTTGTGCCTGTTATTTTTTCTGCTTTCAGCCAGGAAACGGGCGGAAGGGGAGAAACAGATGCTTTGGAGACAGAAGCTTTCTTCTCCCTGGCGGCTAAAGCGGACAACTATGTGAAGAAAGGGGATTATAACCAAGCGGAAGTCTGCTCCCGGAAATTCCTGGAACAGTATCCGCAAAGCCGCTACTCGGCCTTTTCCTACCTCCGGATAGCAGGAATATACCAGGATTACCTCCGGAACTATGGTCGGGCCAAGGAGCTATATGAGAAGGTATTAACCCTGCCAGGAGAAGATAAGCTGACTCGATTGTCCCGGAAGATAGCCGGGATATGGAGGGAAAGAATGGGATTGGCCCTCATTGAGCAGGCTCTTAACCGCTATTATGCCCGGGAGGTGGAATACCCGGCAAGTTTAAAAGTCCTCTTCCTTAAAGGCTATCTTAAGAAAGATTCCCTGAAGGATTCCCGGGGGAACGATTACTTCTACAGGTTAAAGGATTCCAGCCTTTTCTCTAAGCTTAGAGGGCAGGAGTATACTCTCTACTCTACCTCTGCCCCGGGGGAGAGGAAGCCTCTGTCTTTTCTCATCGAGAGAAGGAAAGCTTTTTCCCGTCAATTCTCCTTGCAGGGATTGATCGGAGGTCCCGAGGGCAAAAAGGCAGTTATTAACTATAGCCCTGAATCTTCTGCTGCTGAACAAAGCCGGGAAATCCTCGCCGAAGGGGAGGAAATAGGCGGAGCTCAGGTGGTGGAGATAACGAGTGCCGGAGTTATTCTTAAGGAGGGAGAGACCCTTTTGGTTTTAACTATGGGGAGATAAACATGGCGAAGAAAGAAGCTGTAGATAGTGAGGGAACGCTGATTGTCCCGGAAGGCAAGGTCATTACCTGTCCGGGATGTGGAGTTAAATTGGACGTTACCAAGGTGGAGGAAGGAACTACTATCCAATGTCCTAAGTGCGACGTTTCCTTCCCTATCTCTTTTGAAGAGGGGAAAGCAGTGGAGGTAAACCCGGTTAAAAGAGAGATAACTGCGGCCCCTTTGACACAGGCTTCTACCGGGGTAAAGGAGACGGATATTGAGGCAATCCGGGATTTAGCCGGGAAGAGGGATATCCTTTTGGAGGCTATCGGGAAAGTAATCGTTGGACAGCATCAGGTAATAGATGAGATGTTAATTTCTGTCTTCTCCCGGGGTCACTGCTTGGTAGTTGGGGTTCCCGGCTTAGCCAAGACGCTCCTGGTAAAGACTATTGCCAAGCTCCTCGCTCTCAATTTCAAACGTATCCAGTTTACCCCCGATATGATGCCCTCGGATATTACCGGGACGGATATCATCGAGGAAGATAGCTCCACGGGGAAGAGAGCATTCAAATTTATCAGAGGTCCTATTTTTGCTAACATCATCCTGGCTGATGAAATAAACAGGACTCCTCCCAAGACTCAGGCTGCTCTTCTGGAGGCTATGCAGGAGAGTCGGGTAACCGCTCGGGGAATAACTTATCTGCTGGAGCCTCCTTTCTTTGTCCTGGCTACTCAGAATCCCATTGAGCAAGAAGGAACTTATCCTCTTCCGGAGGCTCAGCTTGACCGTTTTATGTTCAACATCTACATCGATTATCCGGATAAAGATGAGGAATGTGCAATTGTCAAGAGGACGACCACCGAGGAAGAAAAAGAGTTCTCCAGTGTCCTTTCCCGGGAAGATATCCTTACCATCCAGAGGGTTGTGAGAAAGATTCCGGTATCGGACCATCTGATTAACTATGCGGTGAATTTAACCAGAAGTACCCGGCCTCATAACGCTGACTGTCCCGATTTTGTGAAGAAATGGGTCAGCTGGGGAGCCGGCCCTCGTGCTGCCCAGTATCTGGTTCTCGGCAGCAAGGCCCGGGCGGTAACCCAGGGAAGGTACAATGTCTCCTGCGACGATATCCGGGCAATTGCCAAACCTGTCCTCCGGCACCGGTTGGTAACTAATTTCAATGCCGAAGCAGAAGGGATAAGCACCGATGAGATAATTGATAAACTCCTTGAACTTATCCCGGAGCCGGGGGAAAAAGATTATAAATGAAGGTGCGAGAGATAGGATTAAGGATTAAGACACTTACTTCGTTTGCTTTAAGAATTAAGTTTTTTACTTAATACTTAATCCTATTTTCTGTGCCTGAGGGCAGCTGGTTAATTTCTCAACGGGTTCCGTGCATTCCGTGGCAAAATTAATAGTATAGATTAGGGAGAGGGAGAAAAAATGCCTAACAGTCAGCGGTTCCTGAAGCCGGAAGCATTGAGGAAGTTGGCTAACATGAACTTGGTGGCCCGGCTGGTAGTGGAGGGATTTATTTCCGGATTGCATCGCAGCCCTTACAAAGGTTTCAGCGTGGAATTCTCCCCAGCATCGGGAATATTCCCCCGGTGATGACCTGAAACATCTGGATTGGAAGGTATATGCCCGGTCTGATAAATACTATGTGAAACAGTATGAGGAAGAGACTAACCTGAAAGCCTACATTCTTCTCGACTCCAGCAACTCAATGAATTACAAGTCTAAGGGGCTGAGCAAGTTCGAGTATGGCTGCTACTTAGCTGCTTCTTTAGCTTATCTGATGATCAGACAGCAGGATTCGGTAGGATTGGTAGTCTTCGATGAGGTCATCAGAGAACTTGTCCCGCCCAAATCGACGGCCACGCACCTGAAAGTGATCTTAGAACATCTGGAAGGCGCCAAGGTAGGGAGGCAAACTAATCTCAGCCAGACCTTTCATGATTTAGCCGAGAGGGTCAGGCGCAGGGGGTTGATTATCGTTATCTCCGACCTCTTAGCTGACCCGCCGGAAGTTTTAAGAGGACTGAAACATTTTCGCCACCGTAAACATGAAGTCATCGTCTTCCATCTTTTAGATCATGAGGAGTTGACCTTTCCTTTTACCAGGATGACCGTCTTCCGTGACCTGGAGACCAACGAAAAGATGCCGGTCGACCCTAACAGCATCAGGCAGGAGTATCTTCAGTCTATCCGGGAATTCCTGAAAGAGTATAAACAAGGATGTTATGAAAGCAAGATAGATTACCTCAACGTGGATACATCCGTCCCCTTTGACCTTTGCCTGACTTCCTATCTGGCTAAGAGACAGAAGGTGAGATAATGGCAGGACTCTTCTTCCTCAGTCCGATGTTCCTCTGGGGCTTGGCAGCCATCTCCATCCCGGTTATTATCCACTTAATCCATACCCGGAAAGCTCAGGTCAAATCTTTTACCACTCTCCGCTTCCTCAAGCTTTCCTACCGGAGGACAGCCCGGAAATCGAAACTGACAAACCTCCTTTTACTCCTTTTGAGGATAGGGATCATCGTCCTCCTGGCCTTAGCCTTAGCCAGACCCATCCTGAAGGTCTCCCCTTCCGCAATAATCGGAGCTAATGCCCGCTCCAGTGTAGTTCTTATTCTTGATAATTCCTATAGCATGGGTTATCGGGAGGAAGGACTATCCCGTTTTCAACGAGCTCAAAAAGCGGGAATCGCTATCCTGGATACCCTGAAAGAAGGCGATGAGGTAGCCATTATCTTCATGAACGAGAACGCCGATTCCTTTTTCAAAGAATTCACCTACGATATCCCCGCGGCCAAGGAAGCTCTCCGCCAGGTGAAGTTATCTTCCCGGGGAACGGAGGTGAAAAAGTCTCTGGAGAAGGCCTATGAACTTCTGCGGAACTCGGATAAGGTAAACCGGGAGATTTATCTCCTCACTGACCTTCAGAAAAATAGCTGGCAGTCGATGTTCGAGAACAATTTTCTTGCCAAAGAGGAAAAGGCCGGAGAGAAAACATCCGTCTATATTACCTCTTTTGACCAAGCGGAGGCCGACAATGTTTTTATAGAAAAGATCGAACTTCCTCCTCAAGGCCGGGCCGTTGGCCTGCCCGTAGAACTTTCCGTTAAGGTAGTCAATCTTGGCCCGAAGCCAGTGAACGAAATCTTAACTCTAACTGTGGATGGGGTGAAAAAGCTCCAGCAGCCGGTTCTTCTTCCTTCCGGCTCTCCCCGGACCGTCAAGATGAGTTATACCTTCTCTACTCCGGGGACACATACCGGTAAAGTTACCATAAAAGGGGACCAACTGAGCCAGGATGACAGCCGCTATTTCCAGACTCGGCTGGAAGATAAGCTTCCGATCCTTTGTGTTGATGGTGACCCTTCGGAAGTTCCCGCCTTATCGGAGAGCTTTTATCTCTTAGCGGCCCTCAATCCCGCTGCTTTCCCGGGGGCTGAAAGAGAATCAGCCTTTCTTCCCCGCCGCATTGAACTCCCGGAGTTGGGAGATCAAAACCTGCTTCAGTACCGAATCGTTATCTTTGCCAATGTTCCCTATCTAAAAGAGACGAAGGTAATGAAGGTTGAAGAGTATCTGAAGGCGGGCGGTAACCTGATCATTTTCCTGGGCGGGAAAGTGCAGCCGAAAGAATATAACCGGTGGGAGTTTCTCCCCGCTCTCCTGGTTAGCCCTCAGGGCTCTCCGGATAAGAAAAATCCCTTCTATCTAAGCGATATAGACTATAGCAATCTTCTTTTCCGTCCCTTTAGCCTCCCGGGAAACGGAGACCTGACCATCCCCAAATTTTATCAATGTTATTCTCTTAAGGAGACCGGGAAGAATCCCCCGGCTCAGGTGCTGGCCCGGTTCACTAATGGCTATCCCGCCATTATCGAACGTAGTTACGGGGCGGGAAAAGTCCTTATGGTAAACACTACTGCCGATGAAGATTGGACCAATCTTCCCCTGCGGGCGGTGTTCCTTCCCCTGGTTCATCAGATGGTCTATTACCTATCGGGCCGGAAAGAGGTAAGCGAAAGATATTATGTGGGAGATTCCGTGCCGTTCACATCTACCCTGAGTGGGTACAAAGGGAAGCTCACAATAACCAACCCCCGGGGGAGGAAATTTGTCTTAACTCCTTCGCCCCGGGAAGGCTACAGCGTCGCCACCTTCAAGGAAACAAAGCTGCCGGGGATATATACCGTTTCCTGGGAAGGAGGTTACTTCGGCCCCGATACGGCCTTTGCCGTTAACCTGAATACCCGGGAATCTCTTCTGTCCCCAGCTTCCCCTGACAAGATCAGGAAATTATTCGGCAAGATTCCTTTAACCTTGGTTAGCAATCCTGAGAAGTTGTCCACTGTTATAAAAAGATCCCGGCAGGGAGTTCAACTCTGGCCGAGACTTCTTTCGTTAGCTCTAATATTTTTTATCGCCGAGCTTCTCTTGTCAAACAGGTTCAGTCATCCTGGAGGGAGGGAGAAAGAATAAGTTAACAAGTGTTCCAGTGCTTGAGTGCTCCAGGGGAGGAGAGGAATCAAGATGTTAAAATATATTTTATCTTTACTGATGCTTTTGATAAGCACGCCTGCCTTTGCCGGGTCAAACCTGATCAAGAATCCCGGTTTTGAGGAGGGCCGGCAGGACAACCGGAACCTGCCCCGCTATTGGGAAGCTACCGAGGAGAAACATGTTTCTCCGGAATATGTTGCTGAGAATGTCTCTCTGGTACCTGCCGGCAGGAAAGGTAAGTCCTTAAAAATTAACCTGACCAAAAGGGTGGCCAACGGACCGGGGCTCGGTTTCCTCAGCGACTGGATAGAGATAACGCCGGGGAAGGAGTACGAACTCAAAGTAGATGTTAAAAGCCGGGGGCCGAAACCCATCATCTTCGCCATAGGATACGGTCTGGAGAAAGAAGAAAGAAAAATCATCTATAGAGCCCAGAAACAACTCCGGCCGCAATCGAACGATTGGGAAACTTTCTCCAGAAGTTTTCCTTCTCAGTCCGGGAGCAAGAGATTCCAGAAAGTAAAATGGCTCCGCATTAAACTGTATGCTTATCATCCTCAAGGAGATGTTTATTTTGATAATGTGAGTTTGAAAGCTAAATAAGAAGTTTTGACAGGATGAATACGATGAACCGGATTAAATTTATTGAGAACCAAAAAACCTATTAAGCGCTTACCATTGAAGAATAAAAATCTTGTTAATCCAGTTAATCCTGTCAGAGGAAAAATTTTAAATCTTTTATCTTTGTATTAAATCAGAGTTTTTTTAGGAGCTGAACGATGCAGTTGTTTTTTGAAAGAGCAGGGAATCCTTTTCTGATTTTCTTCCTCATCGTGGGCTTTATCGTCCTGGCCTATCTGTCTTATCGAGGGGTTTATCAAACGGTTTCCCGGAAGGTCGGCCTGATGCTTCTCACCTTCCGGATTTTAGCTTTCCTGCTTCTCTTCTTCGCCCTCTTCCAGCCGGTGGTGAAGTTCACGGAGACGAAGAATCTGAAACCTTACCTTGTCTTGCTCCTGGATAGCTCGAAGAGCATGGGGATTAAAGAGGGGAAAGATTCCCCGTCGAGGCTCGTAAAAGCCGAGGAGGCTTTAAGGAAAGGAGCCATTATAAAAAAATTACAGGCAAAAGGCATAGTCAAACTCTTTGAATTTTCTTCCGGGATAACCGCGCGCAACCTTCAGGATATTGATAACCTCAAAGAGGCTCAGGGAAATCATACGGATATTGCCAAATCCCTGAAGGCAGCCGTAAACGAACTCCGGGGACAACCCCTTTCCGCCCTGATTCTCCTCTCCGACGGTCAGAATAACGGCGGCGAGGACCCGGTAAAGACGGCCGGGAATCTCCAGGTTCCCATTTATACCGTGGGTGTGGGAGAGAAGAAAGGAGAAGGGGGAAAGGATATAGAAGTCTCTCACATATCATTTAGCAAAAGGGTCATGGTCAATAATCTTACCGAAATCGAAGCTACCATAAAAAGCAGAAACTACGAAAATAAACTTCTCCCCGTGGACCTTACCCTGGGAGAGCAAATTTTGGCCAGCTCGGTTATCACTCTGAGCGAGGCTCAACCAACTCAGAAGGTAAAACTCTCCTTCGTTCCCCGGAAAGTGGGTCGGTTTGTCTATACGGTGACAGTTCCTCTGGACCGGGAGGAAGTCATTGCCGAGAATAACCGGAAATCCTTCTCCCTGCGCGTTACCAATCCCCGCATTAAAGTCCTCTACTTCGAAGGGGCTCCCCGCTGGGAATATAAGTTCCTGAAGAGAAAATTGGAAAGCGATCCCAATATTGAACTGGTCTCCTTCCTGCGCACCGGCCGGGAAAGAATCCTCCGTCAGGGGACTACCTTAGAGACTGCCTCTCTAAAGATTCCCCAAAGTCCGGAAGAATTCTCTGAATATGATGTCATCATCTTTGGCAATATTAAACGGGATTTCTTTACCTCCGCCCAGTTGGCAGCCATAAAGACCATGGTGGAGGAAGGGGGAGCCTTTATCATGCTGGGAGGAAAGAACTCCTTCGGAGCGGGCAATTATAGAGGCACTCCCATAGAAGAGATTCTCCCCGTCTCCCTCGGAGCCGGCGGATGGATATCCTCTAAGTTCAAGATGGAGTTAACCGCCGAGGGCCGGGCGTACCCAATCTTCCGTTCTTCCTCAAAGGGATGGGAAAACCTTCCCGCTCTCTCCGGAGGCAATATCGTTGACTCAGCCAAGCCGGGAGCGACTGTTTTGGCTACCTATCCTTATCGAAAGAACAGGAACGGGAAACTCATCGTCATGGCCGTTCAGAATTACGGCCAGGGGAAGACCGTGGCCATCACTACCGATTCCACCTGGCGATGGACATTTTCCGGCCGGGGCGGCGACGAATACTCCCGGTTCTGGAGTCAACTCTTCCGCTGGCTTTATCCCGAGAAAAAGGAGAAAGAAAAAGAAGGAAAACTGGTTCAGGTAATTACTGACAGAGATAACTATTTTTCCGAGGATACCATCTATATCACCGCCCGGGTCCGGGATGAGGATGGAAGGTTGATTCCCGACGTTCAGGTGAGTTGTCTAATTGATACCCCGGATGGCAAAGAGGTCCAGTTGAAGATGAATCCCAATTCTTCCTCAGCTACCGATTCTCTCTTGGGGGAAGATTACTCCTTAACTTTTGTTCCCAAGAAAAGGGGAACTTATAAGATCACTGTTAAAGCCTCCCGCAAGGAGCAGCTCCTGGGTGAGGATACCCTGTCTCTTCTGGTGGGAGACCCCTCCCTGGAGTTTCGAAATACCTGGTTGAACGAACGCCTCTTGCGCCGGTTAGCCACGGAGAGCCGCGGTCGATACTATGATCTGGAGACCGTGGATAAACTCCCCGATGATATCGTCGTTCAGGGAAAAGTTGTTACCCAGGTTCGGGAAAAGAAGCTCTGGGATAGCCCCTGGTTATTTATAAGTTTCTTAGTTCTGCTTACCCTGGAATGGTCGATTAGAAAGACCCAGCAACTCATTTAAAATATAGTTATAAGTTAATAGTTACAAGTTATTAGTTAAAATCATCTCCCTGTGGAGGGGTTATGGGGTAAGCAAGGTCGACATAGTCACTTCGGGTATAATCTGCTACCCCTACCCGAACGAATGAGCGAACGGGGACATAGGTAACGAAGTAAAGGCCAACATATCGCATGAAATCTCAAATATGCCGAAGGCATACCTTAACTAATAACTGATAACTAATAACTGATAACTAAATTAACGACTGTAGGGAGTTAACTTGTCGGAGATGAGACTTTGAGTGTTCAGACCTTAGATAATTATCAGCGGTTAATTGCCCGGGTAAGGAAAGTTCGTTCTGCCTGGAGAAGAGGACTCCTCTTAGAAGGGCTGATGCTTATCATCATCAGCGCCCTCTCTTTCCTGGCCCTCTCCCTTCTGCTGGATAATTTCTTTCATCTGCCTGCCTGGGGAAGAAGCCTTCTCCTGGCGATATTTTTGAGTTTGATCCTGGCCGTTCTCCTCCGGACAGTCATCCCCATCCTGAGCAGCTCTTTCAGCGATGAGAAGGTAGCTGTCCACATCGAGAAGAGGTATCCGGAACTTCACAATAGACTTATAAACGCCATCCAGTTAGGAAGGGAAGGATCCGGGAATCCCTTAATTGAGGCCATTATCGAAGAGAGCTTGAAAACATCGGGAAAGATTGATTTAGGCAAAGCCGTCTCCCGGACTCGCCTTAAAAGACGCAGTCTCTTTTCTCTTCTTACCATCTCTGTTATTCTCCTCTACGGATTGCTCTTTCCAAACCATTTCCACAATGCCTTAACTCGTTTCCTGTCCCCGGGAGCTGATATTGCTCCCCTTACCCTGACCGGGCTTACCGTTCTCCCGGGCAACCTTACCGTTCTCTCCGGCGATGATGTGGAAGTGAAAGCCCTTCTCTCCGGGAGGGTTCCCCGGCTCGCCCAGATTGCTTATAAGATAGAGGGGAAAGATTGGGAGTTGAAAGAGTTAAGAAAAGATAAACCCGGTGAATATATCTATACTTTCAGGGAAGTCTCTAAAAAGATTGGTTATTACCTCATTGCCGGAGATGCTAAGTCTCCTTCTTACACCATCAGGGTGAAAGAGAGACCCGGCATTCTTAACCTCAAGGTTTCTTTGAAGTATCCCGATTATACCGGGCTGCCTCCCCTGGTCGAAAATAACTCCAACGGCAATATAAAGGCCTTAAAGGGTACCCGGGTGGAGCTGGAGGCCAAGGTCGATAAGGCCGTAGAAAAAGCCGAAATCATCTATGACGGCGAGACCCCGGTTCCCATGCTGATTAAAGATAAACATACCCTGAAGACAACCATGGAAGTTTCCGGCAACCGGATTTACAATCTTCACATCACCGATACGGACGGTTATACGAACAAGGATATTCTCAATTATTCCCTTGAAGCCATAGCCGACTATCCTCCTTCCCTGCAAATAATTAATCCGGGCAAGGACCTCTCTGTAGAGCCTACGGCTACAGTACCGCTGAAAATCAGAGTCACCGATGACTATGGGATAAAAGAGGTCTCCCTGTTGCTCAAGCTCCCGGGGAAGAAAGAATCCCTTCTCTCTTCCTGGGAGAAGGACAAGACCACGAAGACGGCTACTTGTACTTATACACTCTCCCTAACTGACTTGGGAGCAAAGCCCGGTCAGGTGATAACTTATTATGCCCGGGCCCGGGACTGGAACGACATAAGCGGTCCGGGGATAGGAAGGTCTCGTTCTTATACCCTCACTGTTTTAGCTCCGGAGAAGATAAGAGAACTTGGCCGGGCCGAGATTAAATCTGCCCGGGAGACACTTCTCCGGATTATAGAGAAGCAGGAAGTCAACCGGAAAAAGACCGGAGATATTTTTAAGATGGAGGTCAAAGATAACAATTTTCTCTTGAATAATCCCGTTCCTCTGAAGGAGGCAAAGGAACTCCAGGTGACGATAAGGGAGCTTACCCGGAAGCTTGCCGACAGTTTGAAAGAAGAATCTCTTCCCCTGAAAGAAGCCCTGGACAGGCTTGTTGCCAATGAGATGTTCCAGGCTATAAAGGGGTTCAAAGAGATAACCGACTATGTTACCCCTTCTGGTAGCCGGGCTGATAAATTAACCGGGGTCATCCGCCTTCAGGAAAGCATTCTCCGGCAACTTAAGAAGTTAACCGGGCAAATAGAAGGAACAGAGGCCCAACTGGAGATGCAGAACCTCTTCGGTTCCTTAGAGGCGATAATCAAGAAAGAGAAAGAGATAAAGGCTACTTCCACGGCTCTCCGGCGAGCGGTGGGGGAGAAGCTCCTTCCTCAAGAAGTTCTCTCTCTGCAAGAGACTGCCCGGGCTCAGGAAGGTCTGGCCCAGGCTCTTACTGAGTTTCAAGCCGATTTAAAAGACTATGTGCGCGGTCTCTCTGTCTCAAAAGAGTCCCTGGCGCCCGAATTTTCTCTGGTAGCCGATAAAATTACCGAGAAGAGAATTCCTTCTCGGATGATGAGGGTGGCTTCTTATCTTAATAATCGGAATCTCAAGGAAGCTTTGCCTCAGGAGGAAACAATTATAGAAGATTTGGAATTTCTTCAGAAAGCTCTCCAGTCCATCCTTCTCAGCCAGGCTGAAGACTGGATGAAAAACTTCCAGGAGGCTCTCAAAGAGACCAAGGAAAGGTTGGAAAAGCTTACTCCCATTCAGGAATCTATTACCGAGCTCACGGAACAACTCAACCGGACAAAAGACCTCTCCGAGGCAGAGAAAGCCAAGGTTGGGAAGATGGCCGAGATGCAGGAAAAGATGAAAGATGTAATCGAACAGTCAGCCGAGGACCTGAAACTCTTTCCCGAATCTCCTATTTCCAATGAACTTCTTACTCAGATGCGGGAAATCTACGCGGATGTGGAGAAAGCCATTGAAGCTAAAGACATGAAAGCCATAGAAATCGCTGTAGCCCGGGACGAAGCTGTCCTGGAAGCCTTGAAATCTACTACCAAAAGGGTGGAGGACTTTGAGATGTGGCTGCCCGATGAGCCGGATAATATCAAGTGGAACTTAGAGAGCTTTGACCCCGCGGAGATTCCTGAGATTCCTCTCGTTGACCTTCCTGATGAGCTTGAGGATTTGGTGGGAGAGCTCATCGAGAGTCAGAAAGATGCCAATGAGTTAACCGACGATGCTACCTCTAACTGGGTAAGTGCCGATATGCCTATGGGCTGGGGAGTCGCCGCCGGAGGTATCAGCAACTTCAGCGCCAAAGGGAAATCGGGAAACCGGTTGCCAAATTCCGATGAGATAACCGGACGCAGCGGGGCCGGCCGTTCCGGAAAGACTTCGGGGGAACTGGTGGAAAATTTTGCCAAAGACCTGGAAGGTTCCCCGACCCCTCCCCGAAGGACTTCTGACCCTTACCAGAAAGGTCACGTGGAGGAAGAGAATCCCTCGTCTCCGTCAGGGGCTACCGGGGGTGGAAAACAGTCCGGCTACGGCGAGGAAGGCTTCAGCGGGTTAGCCCCGGCCCAGAACGAACTGGCCCTTCAAGCAATGGCCCGCCGGCAATCCCAAATCCGCTTCAATACTCAAAACCTGAGAGTAGCTCTGGACCTGCTCTTTTTGCCCTCGGGAGACCTGGATAATTCCCTCCTTCTTATGGAACAGGCAGAGAAGGAAATCCGCAACTCCGACTTAAAGAACCTTCCCGAGACCCAGAAGCTCATCCTCCACAGCCTGAAGAATACCTACCGGTACCTGACCGGTAATACCTACATCCAGTTGGATGCCCAGATGAAAATTCCCCGCCGGCTTAAGGAAGAAATTCTTGATGCCCGGGACGAAACTTATCCCCCTGAGTATAAAGACCTTATCTCGGAATATTACAAAGTTCTTTCCCAATCGAGCTTTGAATAAATCTTTTACCATCGCTTCTTCCCCTTGATGTCTACCTATATATAGAAAGAGGCGGACATTTGTTGAAAATCTTAAACATCTTGATACGACAGGCTAATAGTCTGCC
The DNA here is from genome assembly GCA_013151555.1 of Nitrospirota bacterium. Taxonomy (GTDB): domain Bacteria; phylum NPL-UPA2; class NPL-UPA2; order NPL-UPA2; family JAADIA01; genus JAADIA01. Next base: position 31,316 of record JAADIA010000015.1, read on the forward strand.
TGATATAGAGTTGCCCTGGGATTTCTTTTCCTTACGTTTAAATAATTCAACATTTAAGGTTTGCCGGGAAAGTTAAGGGGGAGTGAGGCGGGAATAAAAAGTTCTTCTCTATAATATTGTATAGCAATAAGTTGCAATTGGAAAGAAAGAAAGAATGTTGATTTTGAAGAGGCTGGCATGAAACTTGCAAGAGTAAGGCCTTAGGTACAGGAAAAAACTGTTCACAAACTAGTCCTGGCGGACACGATGATATTTCCGCTTCGGGACAGGAAAGGGAATAATGAAAAAAACAATGGTAGTGTTTACGGCCTTTTTTTTGACTGCTCTGACGTTGACTTTTAGCGGGGGGAACGCCCAGGCTGCAGCGTTCTCAGGGGGCGAGGCATGGATTGATTGGACGACCTTCACTATAGATGGGAATATTTCCTTGACGGAGGGGGTCAGTCAGTCTTCGGTCCATGTGGAAAGTGATATAGGCGGAGATGAAGATGGAGATGTTACCCTTGGGTTCTCTCCGTGGGGAAATACTTATGCTTTCGCCTCGATTCCACCTAATATGGAAGGAACCGCCTGGACTGATGAGAGCGATCTATACGCAACGGCGAATGTAGATGTATATGGAATTGACAGTACATCGGCGTCCTCCAAGGCAGATGCGTACCGCCGAGGGGACTTTGTAGCAAACTCGGATACCTTGGTAACAATCTCAGCAGAACACTTTCTTTCGCAGTCTTTGAGTTCTGACGATATGGGGGAGTGGGCATGGAATCTTGCCGAAGCAGGGCTGCGGTTAAAGAATGGGAACACGCTTGAGTCGGGTGAAGACATTGGGCAACTTGCCAACTATGCTCCGGATGGTGATTATATATACGATACATACCATGATTCCCTGTTGTTGGAAGTGTCAGTACCCTTTAGTGCCGGGGAGATGGGTTTTTTTGAGGCCTGGGCACATAATGGGGCGCAAGCAGAAGCGAATGTTATCCCTGAACCGACAACGCTCCTCCTTCTCGGCTCCGGCTTAGCGGGGATATTCGGGCTGAGGAGAAAAACAACTATTTAGAAAAATGTGATAACTCAACAATTCGGGAACTTTACCTGATGGAGATGCTGTTTGTGTTCCATTTCCATTGAGGTGATGAAAGGAGAGTGCGATGGAAAGAACGACGAAAAAGATGGGTGTGTTACTTGCGATACTGGTAATGATCTTTGGATTAACGGGCTATGCACATGCGACATCTTTTGCTGCTGCTGTAATTTCTTATACTATAGGTTCTCCGAATGATGCCCCTCTTGCCACTGATGCATCGGTACCTCAGGGTGTTACCGGAGCCCCGGATTGGAATATTTCTCTTCCTTTCTCCTCTCCACCCAGCCCGTTGGACCCATACTACCAGTCTTATGTTAATCTTGGCATAAGTGGTGAGATGGTGTTAAAGATGGACAGTTGGA
>JAADIA010000069.1 GCA_013151555.1 Nitrospirota bacterium
CTCCGCAGCAGTAGCCGCTAAAAAAGCAACTTTTTTAGATTCTATCAAAATAACCTCCAAAATTAATGCCCCTTTGCTACGAACAGGTGTAGAAATGCATTGTTTAGAAAAATTCGAAATACGAAGCCCGAAATACGAAACAAACTCAAATGACCAAAATACGAAGGACCAAAATCATGTTTGGAATTTCGGGAATTAGAATTTAGAATTTGTTTCGAATTTCGAAATTAGAATTTTTCTAAACAATGCATCTCTACACCTGTTTGTAGCAAAGGGGCATTAATTTTGGGGGTTATTTTGATAGAATCTAAAAAAGTTGCTTTTTTAGCGGCTACTGCTGCGGAGGAGAAGAAAGCGGAAAACATAGTCATCCTTGATCTGAGAAAAGTGGCTACTTTTACTAATTACTTCCTTATTTGTAGCGCGGACTCTACCGTTCAAGCCCAGGCTATTGCCCAAGCTATCCAGGAACGATTGGAAAAATCCAAGCTTTCTGCCTGGCATTTAGAGGGATATAAAGAAGGGAAGTGGATACTTCTCGATTATAGCGATGTAATTATCCATATATTTATAAAAGAGACTCGACTCTTTTATAATTTAGAAGGGCTATGGGGTGATGCGAAAGTATTGGAAATAAGAAAGAACTGAAGGGGGAAGAAGCTGAAAAGAGATGGTCATAATTCAAGAAAGGATAATGTTGTTTTTTGTGTGCACGTTTAAAAAAAACAACACATGGGGGTAGATGCTGTTTTATTTAAACATTTTGAGAAAGTTTAGATTATTTCTATTGCTTACATTTGTCTTGCTTAATCATTTATAACTCTATGAGTTAGAAAGATAATACTTGGAATTTTTTGAGGAATTGCGAAGGTGGCACGGAAATTGCACACTAATTATTTGTAAACACAAATGCAGGTAAGAATTAAAGATGCAAGTTAATTAATGATATAGGGGATAAGAGTAGAAGGGATTACTTGTGAAAGCTTTCCTTTTGGCTGCAGGTAAGGGAAAAAGGTTGCGTCCGCTTACCGATAAAATTCCCAAATGCCTTGTTCCCATCAGAGGCAGACCGTTACTTGAATACTGGTTTGACCTCTGCGAGAGATACGGCATTAAAGAAGTGATTGTAAATATGCATCATTTAGCGGATATGGTGCGTCGGCACGTTCGGGAAAACCCCCGTTCCTTGAGCATCCATTTATCATATGAAGAAGAGTTGCTGGGTAGCGCTGGAACTATCGTTGCCAATCGGGAATTTGTAGAGGGAGAGGAAAACTTTTTTATCTTCTATGCCGATAATCTGACCAATATCCGGCTTGATAAGTTAATAGAATTTCACCAGGTGCATCGGTCCTTGTTCACCATGGGTCTTTTTAATACCGATTGTCCCCAGCAGTGCGGCATTGCTCAGTTAACGGAGGAGCATCTGATTACCGATTTCACGGAAAAACCCCGGAATCCCAGGAGCAATTTAGCCAATGCGGGTATATACTTAACTACTCCCTCGATATTTGATTATATTCCCAACAAGAAAGTTATGGATATGGGCCTGGATGTTCTTCCCCGATTGGTTAACCGGATGCATGGCTACTCAATAAAGGAATACTTGATAGATATTGGTGATAAGGAGAATTATTGCCGGGCTCAGATAGAGTGGCCGAATGGTTCGGAGGCTCGGGCATCCCAGCGCTTGACCGAACGAAGCGACCGGACGAAATTAATAAAAAGATATATTTCCCAAATCGGAGCAGTAGTTAACCATCTTCCGGCGGAGCAGATTCAAGGAATTATTCAGTTGCTCCTGGAAGCTTATCAGGAGCAGAAATCGATTTTTATTATGGGAAATGGGGGAAGTGCTGCTACTGCTTCTCATTTTGCCAATGATCTTGCTAAGGGAACCCATGTCCCCGGGAGAAAAAGGTTCCGGGTCATTGCTTTGACCGATAATGTTCCTCTGATGACTGCCTGGGGAAATGATAGCTCCTATGAGGATATTTTCGTTGAACAATTGAGAAACCTTCATCATGGCAGAGCCTTAGTTATTGGAATAAGCGCCAGCGGAAACTCTGAGAATGTGCTCAAAGCTCTCAGGTTTGCTCGAGAGGAAGGTGGTATTACCATTGGGCTTACCGGCTTTGATGGAGGCAAACTTAAAGAAGTAACTGATGAATGCTTCATTGTCCCCAGCCATTCTATGGCTCAGGTAGAAGATGCCCATTTAATCCTTGAACATTTAATCTGCACTGTCCTGAAGGAAGAAATAAGCAAGCTGTGAAATAAGGCGCAAAGTGACAAAGGCACACAGGATAGAGTGAAACTACAAATTACAAATTACAATACACAAATCACAAACAAATCACAATTACAAATGACCGAAATTACAAATAGATGTTTTGGTCATTGTGGTTTTGGCATTGTATATTGTTTGTAATTTGTAGTTTGTATATTGTGATTTTCAGATAACTCAGTGCCTATGTGCCTGTCTGTGCTGGAGGCACACTAAGTTCAAAGTTAACTTGATAGTAAGGAGCTTAACCAGCAATGTTAATTGCAAGAACCCCTGTCCGTATAAGCTTTGGAGGAGGAGGAACAGATCTTGAATCCTACTACTCTAAATATGGAGGACTGGTGGTCAGCGCTGCAATTAACAAGTATTTCTATACGGTTATTACTCTGAGAGATGATAACCTCATCCAGATTATCTCTTCCGACTATCAGGATATCCAGTCAATAGAGGACTATAACCATCTGACCTTAGGAGGTGCTCTTAGCCTGCCTAAAGCCGTATTAAAACATTTCAAAGTTAAGAGAGGGATGAATATATTTTTAGCCTCCGAAATTCCTCCCGGTACCGGATTAGGGTCCTCCGGTGCTGTTGCTGTAAATCTGGTGAACAGTATCGCGGCCCTGAATGGCAAAATAGACTCAAAAAGGGAACTGGCAGAGGAAGCCTATCGTGTTGAGACTGAGCTGCTCCATTTGCCTGTAGGCAAGCAGGACCAGTATGCGGCGGCCTATGGAGGATTGAACTATATCATTTTTGAAAAGAAGAAAATTATTGTTCTTCCCCTATGTGTTTCCGAAGAAACCCTTGCCCGACTGGAGAAGAATATAATGCTTTTCTTCACTGGAAGCACCAGAAATTCCATCAATATCCTGCAGGAACAGAATAAATCCAGCCGGGATGATAAACCTCCGGTTATCGAGGCCCTGGATAAGATGAAGATATTGGCCCTGCAGACCCGCGATGTTTTAAAAGAAGGAAACTTGCAAGGCTTTGGAGAGATTCTCCATCGGTCCTGGGAATATAAGAAGCGGTTAGCTAAGGGAATAACCAATGCCCGTATTGATCACTGTTACGAACTTGCCCTTCAAGAAGGAGCCCTGGGAGGGAAGATTGCCGGGGCGGGTGGGGGAGGATTCCTGATGCTCTACTGTGACGCTGAATACCAGTCTCGAGTAAGTAAGGCTCTGGAAGCAGAAGGTTTGAAAGAGATGAAGTTTAAATTTGACTTCGAAGGTTCTCAGATAATCCTCAATGATCCCTTCTTCGAAAAGAGAGGAAACGGAAAGTTTCTTAATGGAATTCAGGAAAGAGAGAAACAATTGATGCTTCTTCCTGAAATGATGGAGGTGTGACCATGAATGCAGGTAAAAGGTTTATTGTCCTGATGACGATATTTATCCCTCTGCTTTTCCTGACCGGTTTGAGCCTGGCGGAGACTACTAAAAGCGACTCCGGCTCCACCCGGGAAAACAAAGTTGCATCTCCTGCTCAACCGGGAGAAATGGTCGGAGAGTATATCCTCGGGCCGGGAGATGTCTTTGAACTTCTTGTCTGGGGATATGATGACTTGCGCCAGCTCGTTACCGTCCCTCCCAACGGAATACCCACTATCTATCCTATTGGCAAAGTTAAAGCTTCCGGAATGACCTCTACCCAGTTAGGGAAGAAAATTGCCAAAGAATTAGCCCGTTATATAAAAGAGATACCAAATGTCACCGTCGTTGTAAAAGAATACAATTACTATCGGGTCTACGTGCTGGGCGAGGTGGCCAAACCCGGACTTTATCCTTTTAAGGGAAGACTTACCCTGCTGGAAGCTGTCACCTTGGCGGGCAGTCCTACCCGGCGCGCCTTTACCCGGCGGGTCCAGGTGGTCCGGCGGGACCCTGACAATCCCGGTAAGGCCAGAGTCATGAACGTAAACTTATATCGTATCGTCCGTCGGGGGAAGGTGGGAGAGGATATTGCCTTGCAACCGAGCGATATTGTCTATGTTCCCGGATCAATACTCTCCGGGCTCAACGATGTAATCACTCAGATTACGCCTCCGATACAGTTTTTGTATTATGTGGATAATTTAACCAGGTAA
>JAADIA010000099.1 GCA_013151555.1 Nitrospirota bacterium
GAGCTAAATTGAGGGTTCTCCCCAGAGAATCCTATCAACAGGGGATTATTGTCTTAATTGCGGGATTGCTTTTATACATTGTTGGTTTGCGGGGAGAATTCTTTCAGGTTTCTTTGTTCTCCTTTTTGATTGTTCTGGGTGGCCTTTTCCTCTTCTTTTTCGGTAAGAAGATTACCCTGCAGCTGCTTTTCCCCCTAGGATTTCTTATCTTTGCTATACCTCTGCCTTCTTATTATGAATCTTTAGCTGCTCCTTTACAAGCTCTTTCTTCCTGGGGTTCAACCGGGATTATTCGCTTGCTGGGCATTCCCGTGCTCAGGGAAGGGAATATTATCTATTTGCCCAACTTTACCCTGGATGTGGCTATAGTCTGCAGTGGTTTAAAGGCTTTAATCCTGGTGACTACCCTGGGAGCATTTTATGCTTATTTCACCCAGAAGTTATTGGGGAGAAGGCTTGCCCTTTTTCTGCTTTCCCCACCTATTGCCGTAATTGCTAATATAGTAAGAATTGTTATAATTGCCTTAATTGTTCGTTTTTCAGGAGCAAAATTAGCTTTCAAATTCATTGAAGATTTTGCCGGTATACTTATTTTTGTGGTAGCGGGAGCGCTATTAGTAACTGCAGGATGGGTTATAGAATGGATATTTCGAAAAAAAATTACTGGTTAATTCTTGGACTATTGCTTCTATCGGTACTTTATGTACGGGTTTTGCAACCGGCAGGAAAAAATCAGTCTGGAGAACTTCGTCTTAATAATTTGCCTATGAAGATAGGTGGATGGCAGGGGGAAGAGCAGCCATTTCCCAACTGGCTACCGGCAGCATTAAATGCGGAAGAATTTTTTATAAGACGGTATACCAATGACAGTGGCAACTTTATCTGGCTTTATGTAGGGCATTTTGGTTCCCGGCGAGGGATACATGAGCCGGACCGGTGTTACCCTGATCAGGGATGGAAGATTGTGAAGCGGAAGGTGGTGTCGGTCAACCGGGAAGAGAGCGACTCTTCCCCGGCAGAAATTGTAGAGATGGTTGTGGAGAAGGGTCTAGATAGACGGCTGGTGCTTTTTTGGTACCAGAGGGGAGAGAGGGTGATGGCCCGCAGATTCAGGTATCAGCTTCTTCTTATGGGAAGAGCTATCATAAAGGGACGAACGGAGGGAGGGGTTATTATCCGGGTTTCTGCTCTGGTCAGGGATGATAACTTTGATGATGTCCTGGCTTACGAGAAACAATTTATGCAGGTACTTATTCCTGTGATTCCTAAATATCTGCCGAAATGAAACCGCGGATGAGGCAGATAAGGATTAAGCGAGTTATCTAAAGTATTGCTGAATAGCTAAAATGACAAATTACAACAACATTTAAAGTTATTCTGACAGGATTTACAGGATGAAGAGAGGATTAAAATTTATAACTACATTAAGAATCTAAAAATCTATAACCACAGGTTACACAGATTAGAATTTGACAAAAAATAGATATTAATTCTTTTATTGGGATTTCATGGATTTGTTTGGATTTTGGATTTATGAAAGGAAGTAGATAAAAATGCAGATTCGTCATCGGCGAGAGGTGTTTGTCTTTGCTATGGTGGCCATGGATACGGTTTTGATAACGTTATCTTATCTCTGTGCTTACTATGTGCGGGCGAATATACCTCTTTTCGGGCGAGAGGCAGGGGTAGGCTCGGCAAATTATCAGATGATATATCCGGTGTTGCTTTTCTCTTGGTTGACTATTCTTTCCCTTATGCGGCAGTACGAACCAAGAAGGCGATGGGGAGTAGGAGAGATTTTCTTTTCTGTTTTTCTGGCAGTTACCATCGGGACTTTATTTTTGCTTGCCTTCGCTTATTCACTGAGGTATCTCTTGATGTCCCGACTTCTTCTCTTGTATCTCTGGTTTTTTGGGGGGATATTCCTTGTCTCCGGTAGGCTGATAGTTAGAATACTAATTATCTGGTTGGCGAGGAAGGGAGTTATTATTAAGAAGATTTTAATTGGGGGTTGGGGGCAGGCAGCTCAGATGCTGGCCAGATATTACCGAAATAATCCCGAGATGGGATATGAAGTAAGCGGGTTTGTAATGGAAAATGAGATGATGAAGCAGAAGTTGGTAGCCGAAGAGGCTAAGACGTTATCCCATAAAGGCATCTTAGGAACAATGGAACGGATTTGTGAGGTTGCTGAGAGGGAGGAGGTATTCTCCGTCATTTTAACCGGCTCTATTCCTGATAAAGAAAAGTTGGCGGAGATTCTGGAAAGGCTGGGAGCTGCGGGTATAAAGGTGAGTGTTGTTCCCAGCCTTTTTGAGTTAGCTCCCCGCAACATGGGCTTTGCTGAGATTGGCAATGTTCCCGTTATTAGTTTCCGGGAACTGCCCATGGTAGGCTGGGAGGCAATTGGTAAACGAATTCTGGATATTATAGGAGCAATGTTTGGTTTGATTTTTCTTTCCCCATTATTCCTGCTTATGGCTATTCTTATTAAAAGGGAGTCTCCTGGTCCGGTTTTCTTCGGGCAGGAAAGAATTGGGCAGGATGGAAAACCTTTCCGGATGTATAAGTTCCGCAGCATGGTAGCCAGTGCGGCTAATGACCCACCTGTGAAGGTTAAAAGCGAGGAGGATACCCGGGTGACCCGCATTGGAAGGTTTCTTCGCAAGACGAGCATTGATGAACTGCCCCAGTTATTTAATGTTTTTAAAGGAAATATGAGCTTGGTTGGTCCTCGTCCGGAGACTTATCTCTATGTCAGTCAGTATAACAAATGGAATAAACGGAGACTGTATTTGAGACCGGGGATGACGGGGCTGGCTCAATCGCTGGGGGTCAGGGGAGATACTTCAATAGATGAGAAGACAAAGTATGATATAGAATACATGGAGGATCAGTCCCTCTGGCTGGATATAAAGATACTGTTCAGGACTCTATGGGTTGTCCTTTCTGGAAAGGAAGCCTATTAAGAATGGTAAATCACAATATACAATATACAAATCACAAACAATACCGAACACCAAAAACACAAACAAAAAGGGCTAAGAATCAAGATAAACCGTATGATTTGGAAGAAAGAACATTGGAATTTGCAAAGGAAATCATTGGGTTATGCAAGAAATTGCCTAAAGACGTAATCAACATAGAGCTGGTTAGTCAACTCGTAAGGGCCGCTGGCTCTGTAGGGGCAAATTACAGAGAGGCAAATGAGGCTTTGAGCAAGAAAGATTTTGTGCATAAAATGAAAATTACCAGAAAAGAGTGTAAAGAGAGTAGTTATTGGTTAGAGATTCTGAAGGAAGCAAACCAGGGATTTACGGAAGAAATAGATAACTCTATAAGGGAATCGCAAGAGTTAAGGAATATATTCACTTCTATCCTTGATAAGTCAGGGTAGATACTCGTTTTGGTATTGTGATTTTGCAATTGTCTATTGTTTGTGATTTGTGATTTGTAAATTGGGATTTAGAAAACTTTTTATATGGTTTTCTTAGACGGGAGGTGAAAATTGGCAAAGATTTTAGTAACGGGAGGAGCGGGTTTTATTGGTTCAAATCTGGTTGATCGATTAATTAAAGAGGGGCATGAGGTAGTTATCGTTGATGACTTGTCTACCGGTCTGGAGAGAAATCTTAACCCGGAAGCTAAGTTCTATAAAATGGATATCCGGGAGGAGAAATTAGCGGAAGTCTTCGCAACGGAAAAACCGGATTTTGTTAGTCATCACGCTGCTCAGATGGATGTCCGCCGGTCGGTTCGTGAACCGATGTTCGATGCGGCAGTAAATATTTTAGGTTCTTTGAATATCATTGAGAACTGTCGAAAGCATAAAGTGAAGAAGATTATTTATATTTCTACTGGGGGGGCCGTTTACGGTGAACCCGACTATTTGCCGGTGGATGAGAAACATCCCATCGAGCCGGAATGTCAATATGGTATCTCCAAGCATACCGTTGAGCATTATCTTCATCTGTATAAACTAACTTATGGACTGAATTATACGGTTCTTCGTTATCCCAATGTCTATGGTCCTCGGCAAAACCCTCATGGCGAAGCTGGGGTAAACGCTATCTTTATCGGAAAGATGCTGAAGAATGAAGTGCCAACTATCTTCGGTGACGGAAAGCAGCTACGTGACTATGTCTATGTAGATGATGTGGTAAAAGCTAATCTTTTATCTCTGGAAAGAGGAGAAGGGCAGATTTATAATATCGGTTCGGGTATCGGCACTTCGGTCAATAAGATTTATCAGACTTTGCAGGGGATTCTTGGTTTTCAGGAAGCTCCGAAGTATGCTTCTTCAAGGACGGGGGAAATAGAAC
>JAADIA010000041.1 GCA_013151555.1 Nitrospirota bacterium
TCCCAGAGAAGGAGTTTGGTTTATGGTTCTTTGACAGCAGCGATCGCGGGAGGATATTTTCTCATTCTGTCTACTTTCGCTTTTCTCTTTCAGAATATGGCTGGGCATGAGATTCTGGCAACTATTGTCTTTGCCCTAATTGTTGTCTTTGGTTTCCAGCCGTTAAGAGATAAAATTCAGAAGATAACCGACAAGATTTTCTTCAAGGATAAGTATGATTATCAGAAAACGCTCCGGGAGTTCAGCGGAGGATTGAGCTCAATCATTGAGCTTGACCGGCTGTCAATGCTGATTGTGGATACGGTTACCCGGACTATGCACATCGAGAAATGCTCTCTCCTTCTCTGGGATGAGAAACGGAAAGGATTTAAAGTTTCTCTGGCTAAGGGATTGGAAGAAGAAAAGATTAGGAACATTAATTTAGGTCTTGATAACCAGCTTATTAAAACCTTGTCAAAGAATAGAAAAGTCTTGAATAGAGAAGAAATTGAAGTTCGGCTGAATGAGGATGGCCATCTGAGAAAGAATGAAGAAAAGAGAAGAGAGTTCGAAGAGATAAAAAGAGAGTTGGACCAATTAGAAGCAATGTTAAGTATCCCTCTGGTGACCCAAAACCGGCTCATTGGTATCTTCAATCTGGGAGAAAAGAAATCCGAGGATTCCTTCACGAGCGAAGATATCGGGCTCCTATCCATTATTGCCAACCAGGCAGCTACCGCCCTTGAGAATGCTCAGTTATATTTGGAAAGACGGGAGATGGAAAAAGCTCTCCATCAAAGGGATAAGATGGCCGCTTTAGGAACATTAGCTTCCAGCATCGCTCATGAGATCAAAAATCCTTTAACCCCTATTAAAGCATTTATTCAGTTACTACCTCGCAAGTTCAACGATGCGAATTTCCGGGATAAATTCAACGCTGTTGTTCCCCAGGAAGTAGAAAGGTTAGATAACGTCCTGAAAGGGCTAACGAATTTCTCCCGACCATCCGAGGGAAAATGGCATCCGGTTGATGTGCGGAACGCCCTGGACGAAATACTGCTCCTGATGAAATCGGAACTGTCCAAGCATGGGATTAAGATCACTAAAAAATACGAAGAGGTGCCGGAGATTGCTGCTGACGGAGAACAATTGAAGCAGGTTTTCATGAACTTTATCCTCAATGCTATTCATGCTATGCCAGATGGCGGCACCTTAACTATAGCTACCCGGTTATCAACAGAAATCAAGAATCAAAAACCCGAAACTGTAGAAGTTTCTTTTATAGATACTGGATGTGGTATCCCGCCAGAAGATATTCCTCGCCTTTTCAATGCCTTTTTCACTACTAAGGAGAAGGGAACAGGGCTGGGACTGGCTATCAGCCAAAGGATTATCAAAGATCACAATGGCACTATAGATGTGAAGAGTGAAGCAGCAAAAGGGACCACCTTCACTATCAATCTTCCTCTAAGTTAAGAGGATATTCCTTCTTGGCAAAGGGTTGTAGATGAATTCTTCAGTTCAAATTTTTACATTTTAATTTGTATAATCCTTTAAAAGTTTGTATAATACAATTAGCAGACATCTCTACGTTTAGAAAAACAAGAGTTACAAGTTAACACAATTTTTGAAATGTATTATTAAAGATAGATTAAAAGAAGATAAAACTAAGCAGGAGGGAAAGCTCATGCAAAGCGCGAAAGTTTTGGTAGTTGAAGAGGAAAAAGAGCAAGAATTTGAGGAGATATTACCGCAAGATGAGTATATGGTTCTTAAAGCAACCCGTAGTAAAAATGCTCTTACGATGGTAATGGAAGAAAAACCGGATTTAATGATCTTAGATCTGGAACTGCCGGGGATGAACGGAATAGAGGTTTTGAGAAGACTTCAAATTTCAACCTTTCACCTTCCCGTGATTGCCGTCTCGTCTATAGGAACAGTAGAAGCAGCGGTAGAAGCAATAAAGTGTGGAGCTTGTGATTACCTTACTAAGCCTCTCAACACCAGGGATTTAAAAGTATCGGTTAGCAAAGGATTGCAAGAGCTCAGAGGTGCCAAAGGAAACAAGCATACCGATACTGCTAACTGCTTGGATATACAGACGCTCATAGACGAAGTCAAGGAAACGATGTTAGAGAGAGGCGCTAATCTCGAAGAAGCGAACAGGAGTTTTGAAAAGAGATTAACATCCATAGTTCTGGAAAAAGTCAATGAGGGCGATGAGACTAAGATAAGAAAACGACTGGAGATAAATAGAGAAAGTTCAGCTTTTTAGGAGGGACAAAGCATGGAAACAAGTAAAGGCAATATCCTTTTAGTTGAAGATAACATTATTCTTCAAGAATCTTTGGGTAGCCTGTTTATTGAGGATGGATATAAAGTTAAGGCTGTCAAGAATGGATATCAAGCTGTGGATAGTGTAAGAAAAGAGGCTTTTGATCTTGCCATTATCAACAAACAACTTTCCGCCATGAGCAGCCTGACGACCATGCAAGCTATGAAAATAATTGACCCGGCTGTTGCCGTAGTTATTACTTCTGTCCCTTATGATGAGGACCCGGAAATACTAATTAACCAGGGAGCTGACGCCTGCACAAGCACTTTATTTAGTAGCACTCAGATTATAGCTACTATTGAAGAAGTCTTAAGGGCCAAGGGAATCCGAGGTCCGGAAAAAGACCGCCAGCGAAGAATCTTCAAGCGACGGGCCCTGAACGTTCCCATCTCCTACGCCCAAAGTCATCCCCCGGGAATACCTTCAGAGACCAAGAAATCTTTTACCGGAAACATAAGTGCAGGAGGATTGCTTTTTGAATCTAATGAACCAATTTCTCCTTTTGCCTCTATGAATATAACTATAGAACTCTCTCCTTCTCCAAAGGAAGAACCCTCCTCAACAATTAATTCTCTGGCTGACGTGATGTGGGTTACAAGAATAAAAGAAACAGGAAAATACAAGATAGGAACAAGGTTCACTGAAACGCAGGGAATAACAGAAAGACAACTGTTAGACAAATTGCTGGAGATATAAAGACATATTATACAGGCAGTTAAGGTTTCCCTTTAAGCTGCGAGTGGTAATACTGGTTAGTCTGGTAGATGAAAGCTTCCAGGCGGGTGGTCGTATTGGTTTGTTCCAAACCATCGTAAGTCATAACCAGGCAAGGAATATCATCATAATCTTCCCGGAATCTTTTGAGAGCAGCAGTAGTAATCGTTCCCGGAAGGCAGGTGAACGGCATGACATTGATAATTCCCGATAGTCCCTTCCTTGCATAATCAACGGCCTTCCCCAGGCTAAGAGCTGCTTCTCCGAACCAGGACGGAAGATAAGGCGCTGCATTTCTCCAGATTTCTTTCAGTTCCGGTTCTTCTCCATTATTCAAGGCTCCGGCTACCAACCGGGTAAGGCGCCTCTCCGAGTATCTCTGGACTTTATCCCTGACGAGAACAGTCAGATAAGAACGGTAATCTTTCATCAACCAGTTATATAATTTAAGAACGCCGTTAACATGGAAGAGCCATTCGGTAAAAGGAGGAAGCCAAGCTTCCCCTCCCAACTCTTCAATCTGGTTTACCAGATAATCGTTACTGAACTTATTATTACGGACGAATATCTCTCCCACGATTCCAATTCTGGGTTTTTCGCCTTCTCCCTGAGTCCGAATTCCTTGAAAAGTGTTCCCAGCTTCCTTAAGAGCTCCGGGCAAACTTCCCTTATCTCTTATCGCCCGACAAACTTTATCGAGGCAATCTTGATATATCCCCTCCGTTTCTCCCTTATTAACTTCATAAGGTCGATTCTCCCGGGCCATTTTATCAAGGAGGTCAACAGCAACTACTCCTTCCCATACCTGTTGGACGAAATTACGACCTTGAAGGCCCAGCTCCTTATACATATTTTTAGCCTGGTTGGGAGAGATAATAGGAACTTCCTGACAACCTAATTCATCAAGGACCATTCTTTGAAGTTTATGATACTGTCCAAACCGGCAAGGGCCGCTGGCCGTAGGCATAAAGAAAGCAGCCTTTTGGGGATTAAACCCCGGGCTCTTGACAGTCTTCACTATGTCACCGGTCGTTAAGATACAAGGATAACATTCCTTTCCGGAAGTAAACTTTCTTCCCCACTCCAAAGTCTCAGCATCCGATTCAGAGAAGACTTCCGCAGGCACCTTGTGAGATTCAAAAGCTGCTTTCATAACGAAGGCATGGTCTCCCATCCAGGGTATATAGACAGTACGTTTCGATTCTTTATTAAAGAAGGAAGGCGTTCCTCTCTTTTTAAAATCGAAGACCTCCTCCTCTACCTTGAC
>JAADIA010000049.1 GCA_013151555.1 Nitrospirota bacterium
TGGGAGGTGTAATGATGGAAGGGCCTTATGGCGAGAAAGTAATGGAACATTTTAAAAATCCCCGGAATGTGGGCGAGATGGAAAATCCGGATGGTGTCGGCCATGTCGGGAATCCGATATGTGGAGATATCATGGAACTTTATATCAAGGTCGAGGGGATGAAGATCGTTGATGCTAAGTTCAAAACCTTCGGCTGTGGCGCGGCTATTGCCACCAGCAGCATGGTCACGGAACTTGTGAAAGGAAAAACCATTGATGATGCTTTAAAGATTTCTAACCGGGCCGTGGCCGAGGCTGGGCGGTCTTCCTCCTATCAAGATGCACTGCTCCGTCTTAGCCGAACAGGCTCTGAGGTCGGCCATAGATAATTACCTGAAGAAGTCCAAAGGGGAAGAGACAAAATCTGAAACCGGGGAGGGTACAGATTAAGTCAATTAAAAATGCAAAATTAAGACAGGATTTACAGGATTAAACCGGATAGAGATGAGGGAATAAGAAAAATTTAAAAAATCCAGTTAATCCTGGCAAAAGAAGAGATTTAACCTTGCTTGATTTTGTCTGGGTAAATCAGGATCAATAAACAGGAGAAATGATATGATATCTCAAGAGATGTTGCAAAAAAAAGCGGAAGAACTGGAGTCGGGTAGTGCGGAGGAAATTTTAAAATGGGCTTTAACGGAATATGGAGATAAGGTAGCCCTGGCCTGTAGTTTTGGAGCGGAGGATATGGTGCTCATCGATATGATGGTTAAGATAGACCCGCAAGCGCATATCTTCACTCTGGATACGGGAAGGCTTCCCCAGGAAACTTACGAAGTAATGGAGAGGGTGAGAGAAAAATATGGGGCGAAGATCGCCGTCTTCTTTCCCGATACCAAGTCGGTCGAGGAAATGGAAGAGAAACATGGCCCTAATCTTTTCTATAAGAGTCTGGAGTTAAGAAAATTATGTTGCACCGTTCGCAAGCTTGATCCTTTGAAGAGAGCATTTGCGGCCCTTTCTGCCTGGGTCTGCGGTCTGAGGAAAGAACAAGCGGTTACGCGTACCGGGATAAAGAAGGTAGAGATTGGCGCAGACCCTAACGCCATAGTCAAGATAAATCCTTTAGCCGACTGGACGGAAAAACAGGTCTGGGATTATATTAAGAAGAATGATGTTCCCTATAATAAGTTACATGACCTCAACTTTCCCAGTATCGGTTGCTTGCCCTGTACCCGGGCGGTAACTCCCGGAGAGGATGTAAGAGCGGGACGCTGGTGGTGGGAAAGTCCGGAGCAGAAAGAGTGTGGATTGCATAAAAAGTAGTTGAAGGTTGAAAGTATAAAGTTGAAAGTAAAAACGCTTTTTAGAGCTTTAAACCTTAAACCTTAAACCTTAAACTTTAAACTTTCAACTATATTGGAGGTTATGGTGAAAGACCAAATTGAACCCCATGGGGGTAAGTTGATAAATCGGGTGGTTGAAGAACGGGAGAGAGAATCGCTCATTGAGAAAGCTTTCAATCTCCGAGAAGTTCATCTTAGCAAGAGAGAGGTCTCTGACTTAGAGATGATCGCTACCGGGGCCTTTTCTCCCCTGACAGGGTTTATGGGAAGGGAAGATTACGAGAGCGTTCTGGATGTGAAGAGATTGTCCAACGGCCTTGTCTGGACTATCCCCGTTACCCTTTCGGTAAAGGAGGAAGAAGCGAAGAAATTAAAGGTCGGGGAGGAGCTGTCTCTTCTGGACCCGGCCGGGACAACTCTGGCCATCCTTCATCTTGAAGAGATCTACCCGCATGATAAGGAAAAAGAAGCCCTTCAGATTTACGGTACCAGGGATAGAAAGCATCCGGGAGTAGATAAAGTTTACCTGATGGGGGAAGTCTTACTGGGAGGGAAAGTTACCGTTATCCGTCTGCCCAAACATGATGATTTTTCCCCTTACCGGCTTCCGCCCCGGGAGACGAGGAAATTATTTAAGGAAAAGGGCTGGAAAAGAGTTGCTGCTTTTCAAACCAGAAATCCTATCCATCGAGCGCACGAATATATTCAAAAATGTGCCCTGGAAATAGTGGATGGACTTTTTCTTCATCCCCTGGTAGGGGAGACAAAAGGCAGCGATATCCCCGCTGATATTCGCATAAAGAGCTATGAAGTCGTCCTGGAGAAATATTATCCTAAAGACAGGTTTATCATGGCCGTTCTCCCCATGGCTATGAGGTATGCGGGCCCCCGGGAGGCCATCCTCCATGCTCTCGTCCGGAAGAATTACGGAGCTACCCATTTTATCGTGGGAAGAGACCATGCCGGGGCGGGAAATTTCTACGGGCCTTTCGATGCTCACTATATCTTTGACGAATTTGAACCGGAGGAATTAGGGATAACTCCCCTGTTCTTCGATAATGCTTTCTTCTGCAAACAATGTCAGGGGATGGCTTCTTATAAGACCTGCCCGCATGAGTCCAGCGAACATATCTCTCTCAGCGGGACAAAAGTTCGGAGTCTCCTCCGCAAAAAACAGCAACCTCCCGTGGAGCTTACTCGACCGGAGGTGGCTCAGGTATTGATTGAGGGAGCCTCCAGACCGGACTATCAAATATGAAATCACGCGGTTCTTTTGCCGCCTGGCTGCGTTACACGCTGCGCTCCCTTGTGCGGCGTACAGAATATGTACGCCTCCGCAGTCGCTTGCGCAAGCCTTGCCAGACCGTCAAAACTCCTCGCGTGAGATAAGCTAATTACGCCGGCATTCTACAAAGTGTCGGTCCGGGATATGAACAATGCCAATGAAGATAAAGCAATCCTGTTTCTCGGAGATGGTCGAACATTGTCAGCAGGAACATCCTCATGAAGCCTGCGGGATCCTGGCTGGTAAGGATGACCTGGTAACAAAAGTTTATAAGATGGCTAATACTTCCGAGACGCCGGAAATCTGTTATTCTATCGACACTAAAGTGTTGATTAAGCTCAATAAGGAAATGAGAAATTCCGGGCTGGAGATGCTGGGGATCTACCATTCCCATGGGTCCAGTGCTCCTTACCCTTCCGTCCGGGATGTAAAGGATGCGCACTATCCGGAAGCGAGCTATGTTATCGTTTCCTTAACCAATTGCTGCAAACCGGAAGTGGCTGCGTTTAAAATCGTAGAGGGAAAGATAGAAGAGGAAGAGTTGATCCTGGACAATTGAAAAAATAAACCACAAGATTTCACGAGATTAACATAAAAAAATAATACAATTTTAAGAATAATCTGGTGTTAATCTGTGGTTAAATTCGTTGGTATTAGAAGGTTTCTCTATGGTAAAGTTTAATATATTCCATATGGGGGAGGATAATCATGGTTAAGGAAATCAATGATAATAATTTTCAAGCGGAAGTTTTAGAAGCGGATTTGCCGGTGCTGGTAGATTTCTGGGCTTCCTGGTGTGGCCCCTGCAAAAGGCTTGCTCCCCTTATAGAGGAGATAGCCGGGGAATACAGCGGGCGCCTGAAAGTTTGCAAACTTAACGTGGATGATAATCCGGCAACGTCCCCGAAGTATGAAATTATGAGCATTCCTACTTTAATCATCTTCAAAGGGGGCGATGCCAAGGAACGGATTGTCGGACTGGTGCCGAAGTCCGCCCTGGAGGCGAAGATAAAACCGTATCTGAAAAACATAAAAACTTGACAGGATTTACACGATAAACGGGATAAAAATAGGGAAAAATTAATATAATTAAAAAATAAAAATCCTGTTCATCCTGTCAAAAGAAGGAAGCGCTTTTAAGAATACCTGATCCTGTCGAAGGAGTAAAAAAATTGCAATCAAACTCCCAACTCTTTTCCCAGGCCCGGAAACACATCCCCGGCGGGGTGAATAGTCCCGTGCGAGCTTTTCAGGCCGTAGGGGGGACCCCGCTCTTTATAGATCGGGCAAAAGGGTCTAAGCTCTACAGTGCCGAGGGGAAAGAATATCTGGATTACTGTCTTTCCTGGGGAGCTTTAATTCTGGGACATAGTTGTCCCGGCGTCATCGTCGAAGTAAAGAAAGCCCTGGAGAAAGGAACCAGCTTTGGCGCTCCCACCCGGATGGAAACGGAGTTAGCCCGGAAGGCTTGTGAGGCGGTTCCCTCAATGGAACTGGTGCGGCTGGTGAACTCGGGAACGGAAGCCGTAATGAGCGCCATAAGAGTTGCCCGGGGCTATACCGGGAGAAATAAAATCATCAAATTCGCCGGCTCTTACCATGGTCATGCCGATTATCTTCTCGTGGAAGCCGGTTCCGGAGCCATGACGCTAAACGTAGGAACTGGAGATGCCGCCGGAGGGAGGGAAAGTCAATCTTTGCCGTCCAGTCTGGGGGTGCCGGAAGATTTTACCAAACATACTTTCGTTCTCCCCTACAATAATCTGAAAGCGGTAGAAGAAACCGTCAAGAAACACGCTGCCGATATCGCCTGTATAATCGTGGAACCTGTTTCCGGGAACATGGGAGTCATCCCTCCGCAGGAAGGTTTCCTGGAAGGTTTGCGCCGGACTTGTGACCGGCATGATGTCATCTTAATATTTGATGAAGTAATTACCGGGTTCCGCCTTGCCTACGGCGGAGCCCAGGAACTCTTTTCTCTCAAGGCGGATTTAACCTGCCTGGGCAAGATAATGGGAGGGGGGTTCCCTCTGGCGGCCTATGGAGGCAGGAAAGACATCATGGAATGTGTGTCTCCTTTGGGTAACGTCTATCAGGCGGGAACTCTTTCCGGGAATCCGGTAGCTACCACAGCCGGGCTGGCAACGTTAAATTTGTTATCTTCCCAGAAGGAAGAGTTATATAAATCGCTGGCAGAGAAGGCTGGTTATCTATATGCCGAAATAAAAAAAGAGGCTGAGAAGTCAGGGGTCGAGATGCAAATTCATCGGGTGGGTTCTATGCTTTCCCTGTTTTTCACTTCCCGCCCGGTCAGCGATTATGAGACGGCCAAGGCAACGGATACCGTAGCTTACCGCAAATTCTTTCATAAGATGTTGGAGGAAGGGGTTTACCTTCCTCCCTCCAATTTCGAATCTTACTTTCTCTCCTCTTCCCATAGCGGGGAGGATGTAGAGAAGACGATCCGGGCCGTTGGGGCAGCTATGAAAAAGATATGAGTCGCGAGTTATCAGAACTAATCACTATTGAAGGCAGGAGGAAAAAACATGAACCTTGTTATTAATGGGAAGAAGAAAGAATTGGAGGAAGGAACGACTGTCGGCCGGCTTCTGAAAATAAAAAAAGTCCGGCCCGAGGTAGTAACAGTGGAATTAAATGATCAAATAATTGAGAGAGAGAAATATGGAGACACGATCCTTAAAGAGGGAGACAGGTTGGAGCTGGTCTATTATATGGGAGGGGGAGTTGGTTTAGTTTAAAGTTAAAAGTTTAAGGTCTAAAGTTAAAAGTTTAAGGTTTAAGGTTTAAAGTTGAAGGTTGAGGGTTAGGAATTGCAAAAAGACTTTAGACTTTATGTTTTCGGATCAAGGGAGAGATTATGATGCAGTCAAAGGTGGTTAACAATGTATTGGAACTTATCGGCAATACCCCGTTGGTGAAGATGAACAAAATCGGAGAAGAAAATATGGCCGAAGTTCTGGCCAAGTTAGAAAGTTTTAATCCCGGAGGGAGCGTTAAGGATAGAATCTGCCTGAATATGATTGAGGATGCCGAGAAGAGAGGCCTTCTCAAGCCGGGGGCGATTGTTGTGGAGCCTACCTCGGGCAATACGGGAATCGGGTTGGCCATGGTGGCGGCTGTCAAGGGCTATAAATGTATTCTTACCATGCCCGAGACGATGAGCGTTGAGCGTCGTTATATCCTGGAATCCTATGGGGCCGAGATTGTGCTCACCCCGGGCATTGAAGGGATGATGGGAGCGGTAAAGAAGGCCGAGGAGATAGTCCGGAATACTCCTAATTCTTTCTTGCCTCAGCAGTTCAAAAATCCAGCTAACCCGGACGTACACCGTCGGACTACCGCGGCAGAAATATTAGCTGCCACGGAAGGAAAGTTAGAAGCTTTCGTGGCTGGGGTGGGTACCGGAGGGACGATTACCGGCGTAGGCGAAATACTTAAAAAAGAGATTCCTTCCGTGAAAATCATCGCCGTCGAGCCGGAAACCTCCCCGGTTCTTTCCGGAGGCGAACCCGGGCCCCATAAGATTCAAGGGATAGGGGCAGGGTTCATTCCCGAAGTGCTTAACCGCAAGATAATTGATGAGATGATTCCGGTAAGTGATGACGATGCTTTTCATACTACCAAGCGGCTGGCCCGGGAAGAAGGAATCTTCGCAGGAATATCATCAGGAGCGGCTGTCTTTGCCGCCCTCAAAGTGGCTAAGGATTTAGGTAAAGAAAAGAGAGTTGTCGTTATTCTTCCCGATACCGGGGAGAGATACTTTAGTATGGAACAATACTTTGAATAGAGATAATTTAAAAAGCAGAATTAAGGATTAAGTGGTAAGAATTAAGCAAAAACATTTAATTCTTAGAACGAAGTGAGCATCTTAATCATTAACCCTACATCGTTAAATCTCCGCGTCTCTGTGGTTAAGTGTGTTGTAGTACTACCGTAAAAATAAGGAGAGTCTTGATGGCTGAGCACGATCTTAATGCGTTGAAAAGCTCGGGATTTATGACCCAGAAGGAGAAAGACCTCTTCTCGGTGAGACTGCGGATTGCCGGTGGGTATATCAAGGCTGAGCAGTTGCCTAAGTTGGCAGAAATATCCAAGAAGTTTGGGCGGGGGCATCTTCACCTGACGACCAGGCAAGGGATAGAGATTCCTTATGTTCACTTCGATAATCTGGAGAAGGTGAGAAATGAATTGGCCGAAGTAGGTTTAAAAATAGGAGCTTGTGGTCCCCGGGTGCGGACAGTAACGGCTTGTCAGGGAGAAGCTTGTTCTCACGGTCTTATTGAAGCTCAGCATCTGGGAAAAAAAATAGACGAGATTTTCTTCGGCCGGTCCGGTATCCCGCACAAGTTTAAGATCTGCGTCACCGGTTGTCCCAATGCCTGTATCAAGCCGGTGGAGAATGACTTCGGGATAATGGGAGTGGTCAGGAAGATTTTCGTCAAGGAAAAGTGTAACTATTGCCGGTTATGCCAGGAGGTCTGTCCGGTGGGAGCTATCAAGGTGGAAGAGAACGAACTTCACTATGATCCTTCCAAGTGTATCTTCTGCGGCGACTGTATCTTTGCCTGTCCCTCCTATGCCTGGGAACAGGAGAAGGTAGGATACAAAATCTTCGTGGGCGGAAAGATGGGCAAGTTCCCTGATCTTGGCCGGGAAGTTTTCAGTTTCTGGGAGGGAGAAGAAAGACTTTTCCAACTTATCGAAAAGACCCTGGATTTCTATAAGGAAGCAGGGAAAAAGGGAGAGAGGTTCGGAGGAACCATCGGTCGGATTGGGCTGGATAATTATAAAGAGAAGATGGAGGCGGCTATCGCATGATAAAGATCTATCTTGACCAGGCAGCGGCAACTCTCCCTCTGCCGGAAGTGGTAGAGGAGATGATTCCTTACCTGAGGGAGAAGTTCGGTAACCCTTCCAGCCTCCACGAGGTCGGACAGGTGGCCAGAAAGGCAGTGGAAGAAGCCCGGGCTCGGGTAGCCGGACTGATCAAAGCCGACCCGGAAGAGATCTTCTTCACCTCCGGAGGGACAGAGTCCAACAATTTTGCTTTGAAGAGTATGGCCTTTGCTCATCAGGATAAAGGGAAGCATATCGTTACCTCGGTCATTGAGCACCATTCCATAATTCATTCGGCTAAGGCCTTAGAGAAATTAGGATTTGAAGTAACTTATCTCCCGGTAGACAAATTTGGTTTTGTTGACCCCCGGGCGGTAAAGGGAGCCTTGCGGGAAGGGGAGACGATCCTCGTTTCCATCATGCATGCTAATAATGAGGTAGGAACGATCGAGCCCATAGCGGAAATCGGCCGGGTGATAAAAGAATATAACGAAAATTTGGCCTCGAAATCCGGGCGGCGAATTTACTTTCATACCGATGCCGTCTCCACAGTGGGGACAATTCCCGTGGATGTTAAGGAGTTGGGAGTAGACCTTTTGAGTTTGGCGGCTTGCCAGTTCTATGGTCCTAAAGGAGCGGGAGCTCTCTTTGTTAAAAAGGGAGTCCGGATTATACCTTTCCTCCACGGAGGCATTCAAGAGGGGGGAAGGCGGGCCGGAACGGAGAATGTCGCCGGAATCGTCGGTTTGGGGAAGGCTGCGGAGATAGTCTCCCGAGAAATGGGTTCCTGGAACGAACGGATAACCGGTCTGAGGGACCGCTTGATAAACGGCTTGCAGGAAAAGATAGACCATCTTTACCTGAATGGTCATCCCACTAAAAGGCTTCCCGGAAACGTGAATGTCTGTGTAGAGTTTATAGAGGGAGAATCCATGCTCCTTTATCTGGGTATGGAAGGGATTGCTGTTGCCAGCGGTTCGTCCTGCACCTCCCACGCCTTGAAAGCTTCCCATGTCCTTGTAGCTTTAGGGGTGGACCCGGCCTTAGCTCAAGGTTCGCTCCTCTTCAGCTTGGGGAAAGACAACAGTGAGGAAGACATCGATTGTGTCCTGGAGGAAATGCCTCCGATAGTCAACCGTCTGAGGCAGATGTCACCGCTTTATAAAAAACCGTAACCACGGATAAACTAACTAAAAAGGTAAAGCACAAAATTAAAAGAGATGAAACCCCGAGATTATCCAAGATTTACACGAGAGAAGAGAGAACAAGAACAAATTTAGAGATTACTAAGAAAAATCTTGTAATAATCCCTGCCCTCCTCAGGAGGGTGGATAACCTGTATCTGCAACTTATCACGGTGAGATTATGGAAGAGATAAAAGTAGACGAGACTTTAGATTGTTTTGGCCTTATCTGCCCGGTGCCGGTGCATCTCACGGCCAAAAAGATAAAGCAATTTCAGGTAGGGCAAGTCCTGGTAGTGATTGCCGACGACCCCGACTCTCTGCAGGACATACCTGCCTGGTGCAAGTCCAGTGGGCATAAGCTCCTCCGGTTCGAACCGGAAGGAAATATCTATAAATTTTACATCAGGAAAGAAGCCGAGCAGAATAAATAGGGCGGAGAAGAAGAGCAAGGGAAGCAGGAGGGTGGATTTAAGTTGATATTATTCCCGTCTCCAGATATAATAAGGGAAGTTAAGGCAGAAAAAAAGGGTTAACCATGAGCGAAATGAAAGCGGATGAAAAGTTAGATTTAAGGGGAGAGATTTGCCCCTATAACTTTGTGAAAACGAAGCTCAAACTGGAAGAGATGGAGATAGGACAGATATTGGAAGTGGTTATTGATAATGGGGAACCGATAAAGAATGTTCCCCGCAGCCTGAAAGAAGATGGACATCAAATTCTTAAAGTGGAGAGAATTGAGCAGTATTTCAAGTTGGTGATAAAGAAGAGTTAAAAGTTTAAGGTTTAAAGTTTAAAGTAAGATGGGGTGATGAAAGTGTCTTATGTGAAAGGTTTGAAATGTCGGGAGTGTGGACGGCACTATCCTAAGGAAGCCCTCTATGTCTGTGAATACTGTTTTGGCTCCCTGGAAGTTGATTACGACTACGCTCGCATCAAGAAAAAACTCACTCGAAAAGAATTGACCTCCCGCCCGCAGAACCTCTGGCGTTATAGAGAGCTCCTCCCTCTTGATAAAGCGCCAACCGATGGGATGGGTTCGGGATTTACCCCTTTGATAAAAGCCGATAACCTGGCCCGGGAATTGGGAGTCAGGGAACTTTATATAAAAGACGATTCGGTTAACCATCCTACCCTCTCTTTCAAGGACCGGGTAGTAGCTGTAGCTCTCTCCAAAGCCAAAGAGTTTGGCTTCGATACGGTAGCCTGTGCTTCAACCGGAAACCTGGGTAATTCAGTATCCGCCCAGGCAGCAAAGGCAAATCTTGAACGCTATATCTTCATTCCTGCGGATTTAGAGATGGGCAAAGTAATCGGCTCGCTTATCTATGCTCCGAACCTCATCGCTGTGGAAGGAAACTATGATGAAGTAAACCGTCTCTGTGCCGAGATTGCCTTCAGATACAAATGGGCTTTCGTGAACATCAATATCAGGCCTTACTATGCCGAAGGGTCAAAGACTTATGCCTATGAAATAGCGGAGCAGTTCGGGTGGCGGGCTCCGGACCATATCGTTGTTCCCTCTGCCGGGGGTTCTCTGATTACGAAAGTCTGGAAGGGTCTCAACGAACTCTATAAAATCGGCTTAATCGATGATAAACCGCGGACCAAAGTTTATTGTGCCCAGGCAGAAGGATGTGCTCCTATAGTCACGGCCATCAAGGAGAATAGCGAAGTAATCAAACCGGTAAAACCGCAGACTATCGCTAAATCTCTGGCCATCGGCAACCCCGCTGATGGCTACTATGCCGTGAACACTGTCCAGACAAGCGGCGGTTGGGGAGAGGAAGCCGACAATGAGGAAATTGTGGAAGGAATGAAACTCCTGGCGCGAACGGAAGGAATCTTCACCGAGACTGCCGGAGGGGTAACGGTGGCCGTAACTAAAAAATTGATTGCCCAGGGCCGGATTCCCCGGGACGAATCTATAGTGATTGCCATAACCGGAAACGGTCTCAAGACTCAGGAAGCAATCTCCGAGCATATCGGGAGATTTACCAAGATAAAACCGACCCTGGCTTCTTTTGAGAAAAAAGTAAAAGCTCGCCGGCGTTAGAATAAGGAACTGAATGAAAAAACAGACAGGATTAACAAGATATACCGGATGGTTTTAAAAACAAAACTTTACAAAAAATTTTTAGACATCCGGTTAATCCCGTAAATCCTGTCAGATTTTCTTTTTTCAAGGAGGGACCAAGATGCCCATCAAAGTGAAGATACCCACGCCTTTACAGAAATTGACTAAGAATCAGGCTGAGGTGGAGAGTGAAGGGAAGACTGTCCAGGAGTTAATTGATGACCTGGAAAAGAATTATCCCGGGATCAAGGAAAGAATCTGCGATGAAAAAGGAAAAGTACGCCGGTTCATAAATATCTATGTGAACGAAGAAGATGTGAGGTTCTTGAAGGGGGATGATACTCCCGTAAAAGATGGAGATGAGATATCCATTATCCCGGCTATTGCAGGAGGAGCAAGTTAGCCCTCACTTCGTTCAGGGCTAACTTAATTGCAAATTGAAGATTGGAAATTGAAAATTTTAAAATAAAAAAAGTTTCTTTGAAAAGCATCTTTTTTTAATTTTCGACTATATAAGTGAGGTTGTAAGATGTCCGATTTTACCGATGAGCAGGTTAAAAGATACAGCCGGCAGATAATTCTGCCTCAGGTAGGAGGGAAAGGACAGAGGAAACTGTTCGAGGCCAAAGTTCTTATCATTGGAGCCGGAGGTTTGGGTTCGCCCGCCTCCCTTTACTTAGCCGCAGCGGGGGTAGGCCATCTTGGCATAGTTGATAGCGATGAGGTAGAGGTAAGCAATTTGCAACGGCAGATATTACACTCTACCCGCGACGTCGGCAGACCGAAAACGAGCTCGGCTAAAGATAGATTAACGAACCTCAATCCTGATGTGGAAGTAATTGTTCATGAGGTGCGTGTTACCTCGGAGAACATTCTGAATATAATTAAAGATTACGATATCGTCATTGACGGCAGCGATAATTTCCCTACCCGTTATTTGGTAAACGATGCCTGTGTTATATCCAGGAAACCTTTATCTCACGGAGGAATATTTCGCTTTGACGGCCAGGCAATAACCATCATTCCGGGCAAAGGTCCCTGCTACCGCTGTCTTTTCCCCGAACCCCCTCCCCGGGGATTGGTTCCCAGTTGCCAGGAAGCAGGAATTCTGGGAGCAGTAGCGGGAGTCATCGGTCTCATTCAAGCCAATGAAGTATTAAAATTTATCCTGGACATAGGGGAACTGTTGGTGGGGAAACTTCTTATTTTCAACGCTCTGGAATCCAGCTTCCGACAGGTTGCCGTCCCCAAGGATAAAAATTGTCCCGTCTGCGGAGATAATCCTACCATAACTGAGTTGATCGATTACGAAGAATTTTGTTCACTTCGGTGAGGATAAAAAACCTAACCGCAGAGATACGGAGGACACGGAGAAACCTCTGAAAAAATTTGTAACTATAGATTATCACAAGATTAACAATTAAAAAAAGAATTAGATTAAATCTTTTTCTGGGTAAATCTCGTGAAATCTTGTGGTTTATATTTTATCCTCAAGGTTTTTCTCGGTGAGTTCTGTGGTGAAAATAAATAGTGGAGGTAAAGAAAATGGCTAAACAAATGGTCAAATTGACTTTTCCCCAGGAGTTGATTAAAGAACCGGTTACCTTTAAAATGGCCAAGAAATATGACATCATCCCCAATATCCGCCGAGCCCGGGTCAGTGAGACCGTAGGGGAAATCGTTCTGGAACTGGAAGGGAAGAAAGAGAATCTGGACAAAGGGATCAAATATTTAGAGAAGCGTAATGTCAAAGTCGAACCGATAGTAGGAGACATCGTAGAATAAGAAAATAAACCCGCCTATCTTCCCCTAATGAGCACACAATTTACGGAACGTAAATTGTATGTGCGAATTATCCCGATAGTTGCAAGAAAATTTAGTGTAAATTTTCGAGCGCTTTTGCTATCGGGATAAGCCCAGGGTGTAGCCTGTTTTAAGAGGCTCTTGCTTCAACTTTTCAGCAGTTCCGAAAGGATGCCAAGCATCTTTTCCATACTTTGCTGCCAGGTATAATGAGCATAAACATGTTTCTGCCCGGCCGCGGCAATCCGTTTTCGTTCTTCCGGCTTCTCCCGGTAATAGTCAAGGAGTTGGAGACATTCACGGTAACGGTTTTTCCATCCCTTCCCGAGAGGAAACCAGACCAGATGTTCTCTGTCGGTGAACCATTTTTCTAATCCGGGGACATAAGAAGTCAGATGAAATCCCCGGCAGGCCAGGGTGAGAAAGGTGCGGTCGGAGAAATAATCCGGGATAGTCTGTTTGTCATTGAGACCAAGGACGATTTCGGCACCCGAACAGACCCGGGCAAAATTCTCGCTGTCCCGGAGTTCCCCTTGATAAGGAAGGTCGTCCGGCCAGGAGGGAGAGCCCCATATCTTTACCTGGAAGCCTCGCTTCTTTACCTGTCTCAGGAGTTGTTCCCGGCCGGCTTTGTTCGTCCCGACAAAAGCTACTTCGCATCGATAGAGAGAAGAGTCAGATTCTATATAGCGATGAACTTCGGGATCACATCCTTCCCAGAGGTGATGGACGTTGTTGAATCCCAGGCGCCGATACTTATCTCTTAACCCTCCGGCGGTAACAAAGAAGGAATCTGCTTCCCGTCCCAGACGCACTAACCATCTCGGGATAGGCGAATCCATATAGCGCAGGGAAGCATGGCAGGTTTTCCGGATTTCCAGAAGGGTAGCGGGAGAGATGCCTTCTCCTTTTACCAGGAGGAAAACGTCCGGCTTTTCCTGCCGGACGGTATCAATCATCCGTGCCTGCATCTTCTCGTTCCCAAGCTCCCGGCGTTCCCGGCGGTAATCGAAAGGGACGACTTTTTGGCCAAGTCCCTCCAGAGCTTTCTTCATAAAAACTACTGTTGATGAGGATTTCTCTAAAGAACCGGACAGGATGATTTTCATTGTTCAAGTTCCCTCAAAATCCTTTGGCTTATCGTCCGCCAACTCAATTCTTTTTCTATCCTTTTTCTTCCCTTCTCCCCCAGATTTTCGGCTAAACTTTCCTCTGTGAGTAATCTAATCAAAGCTGCAGCAATTTCCTCATGGTTCAAAGGGTCGGTCAATAAACCGGTTTCTCCCTCAATGACGGCATCCTTGACACCGCCGCTTCTCCCTCCAATAACCGGTTTGCCGCAGGCGTTGGCTTCCAGGAAGACGATTCCGAAACCTTCAAAATCTCCTTCCTCCTCGATCTCCCGGCTGGTCATAATGAAAACATCGCCGGCATTATAACAAAGGGGGAGTTCTTCTGAGGAGACGTAACCGGCAAAGATTACCTGACGCTCTACTCCGTAGTGGCGAGCTAATTGCCTCAGCCCATCTTCTTCGGGTCCTTCCCCCACGATGAGATAGACGGCTTCCGGAACTCTCTCCAGGACTTTAGGCAAAGCTTGAATAATCTTCCGGTGCCCTTTTCGCTTCACCAAATGAGAGACGGTCAGAATAACCTTCCGGTCGAATAGGTTGAATTTCTCTTTTAGGGAAGAAGAGTCGATTCCCGGCTTAAATCGTTCCGGATCAACCCCGTTGGGGATAACGGTTATTTTCTCCTCCGGGATTCCTATCCGGACCAGCTCCCGGGCGGTGAAATGACTCACTGCCAATATCCTTCGGGCTCTCTTAAAATTTTCCCGGATGGATTTCCTCCTCCAGGGAAGCAAAACCTCGCCTCCGTGGGCAACAATGTAGTAATCGATTCCCCAAAGACGATGAGCCCAGGAGGCCAGAGCGGCATAGTCTGCCCGATGAGCCACGAGGATTTTTTCTATCCTTTTCCTCCACAAAATCCAGAAGAATTTCAGATAGAGTCCTATCTTACTTTTCGCCCGGATTACCGGGAAGACCTGTTCCCGGTCGAACTCTATATCTCCTTCAGTCCCGGGAGCGAGGACGGTAACCTCCTCTCCCCAGGAGGACAGACCCCGGGCCACCTCGTAAGAGTAAGTCTGGATCCCTCCTACTTGAGGAGGAAAATCATGAGTGCAGAGCAAAATACGCATTATAATAGTCTAAAGTTAAAGGTTGAAAGTTTAAAGTATTCTTTTAACAATAACCGTAATCAAGTTACGGCTTCCGGATTACTTCTGTATAAACCTTCAGGGTTTCTTCAACATTCCTGGCCAGGGTGAATTTCTCGGCTAAACATCGGGCATTTCTACTCAACCTCTTTCTCAAATCCTCATCGAAGGTCATCTTGATTTTCCGGGCAATCTCTTCCGGGTCCTCAGGATTGTTAAGGAGGAAGCCTTCTTTCCTTTCGGTAATTATCTCGGCAGCACCGCTGGAGCGGCTGACGATAAGGGGAAGTCCGCTGGAGAGAGCTTCCAGGCAGACGTTCCCAAAAGGTTCGTAGAGAGTGGGGAAAACAAAGATAGTGGCGGCAGCATAGAATCGGTAAGTTTCTCTCGAACCGCCGGTGAAGATAACCTTGTCTTCCAATCCCAACTTCTTCACCAGACGCGAATAAGGTCTCTTTCTATCTTTGCCGACTATGAGGAGCTTTACTTTCTCCTCCTTAAGCAAAGCCACCGCTTTGATCAAAAAACTCAACCCCTTGCGACGGAATCCCGAGCCCACAAAGAGGATAACAAAATCGTCCTCAGCCAGATGGGACTGCCTCCTGGTGTTCACTCCAAACCGGCGTTTATTATCCGGTTTGAATTCCTCTCCATCCACTCCATTGTAGACTACCGTGATGTCCCGGGGATTTGTCCCGTAATGCTTGATAATCTCTTCCTTTCCCACCTTGGCAATAGCAATTATCTTCTTACTTTTTTTGAATACTTCCCTCTCCAGAAAGAGGAGGATAAGATGGAGAAGGTTGAGCCGAATGGCCAGACGAGCCGGAGGAGAAGAAGTAAGCGCTAACGACCTTTTCAACCATTCCCGGTGGCAACCGTCGCCGGCGCGGTAGATGTCCTGATAAAGGGTGCGGTCGAAACTGTGAATGATATCGAAACTTTCCTTTTTTAACAGCCTCCGGCAGAAAATGGCAAAACTTAAAGTTCTCAGGAAGGCTGCTCCCCCAAGGACAGGAACGCGGTGGAAGGTGATTGGATTCATTGAGGTCGTTGAGTTATTGAGCTGGTGGAGTTCCTCCTCACCGGTGTGAGCAAAAATATGGATATGGTGACCTCTTTTCGCCAGTTCCCGACTCAAATTATAAACATATCTTTCCGCTCCTCCATATTTATGATAATCCTGTCTGATAAGAGCAATCTTCATTTTTTTCTATTCCTTGACTTTCTTGGTTCTCTTTCCCAAGGATTTAGCCCGGGTGCGAGCTTCTATTCTAACGATGATTTTCTTCCTCTCCTTCCTGCTCAACCTCAACTTTTCAGAGTAGACCAGGAAAAACCGAACCTTATCAGTCCGGCTGATGAAGGATGGCATTGATTCATTGAGACGAGCCAGATCCTTTATTCGTTGATTGAGGTAAAGCCTTTTCCTCAATCCGGAACCTCCGAAATCCACGAAATAAAAAACGGGTTCTTTGCCTTCTCTCATTTGTACCATGATATTACTGGTGTTCAAATCCCCATGGAAAAGGCCTTTATTATGAACGTCCTTAATGGTCCCGGCCAGAGACCTGATAAATTTCCACTTTTCCCTTCTCTTCATCTCAGACAGAGGAGGTGTAAGGCTGGAAATATAATGGCTGATGTTGACGGCATTTGGAATTTTTCTATTTATTAAGAAGCTGTCTGACAACAATCTAAACTTTCTCCGCTCTCCAACGGCTAATGGAACAGGAGATTGAATGCCCCTCCGTAACAGCTCGTTGCTTATCTTCCACTCCTTTACAGCCTTGCAAGATCTAAATATATCTTTTAATATTCTCAGCCGCCCCTGGCGTTCCCATTGCTTTATGATTATTGTCTCCCGAAAATTGTTGTGCGTCAAGGTCGTAGAAACAATGGCAGGGTCATGAACGTCGTCTACCACCTGGAGCTTATATCTCTTTGCCAACCCGCTTATATCTGTTATGCCCAGTCTTAGCAGATCATCTTTGTAGTCATTTTTCACATTCAGTTTGATTCCATCCCTCTTAAGAGTGATAAGACCCGTTTCCTTCCTCATCCATTTTTTCAAGATCCAATCGCTGAGCCGCTCCGATATCGCTCTCACGTCCACTGGCAGAAGAGAGCTCCATTTTTCTCTGATTTTCGCATTTACATCTTGCCGAAGGCGGAGGTCGTCGGGCACGATACGCCGGTATTGCTCACTGCTGCGGCCCTTCCCGGACTGATGTAAATAGGAGACCTTCACCACAAAGTTTTTATATCCACCCCGAATGGCTTTGAACGAGAGATCAAGGTCGTAACCATGCATGAAAAACTGCTCGTCAAATCCACCCACTGCCTGAACGAAACTCTTTTTGAAGAGCAGGCACAGTCCATCCACGATAGCTACCCTCTCATACTCGTGCTTCATGTTGTTCCTTCCTCTTTCGCCGCCCACTATCGTCCTGCCCATCCAGGAAAGCGACTTTCTCAGTCGCTTCGCACCATAAAAACCGATTAGGCCGGTAGAAGCCTCAGCCTCGAACAAATTGGAAACCTTCTGCAGCCAGGTCCGGTCACAGATAATTACATCATTATGTACCGCGCAAATATAATCGGATTTACTTTTTCTAATACCTTGGTTTAGCGCTATTGCCAACCCTGGATTTGTTCTATTTCGCACATATACTATTTCTTCAGAGTAAGCTCGAAAATATTTCTCGGTATCATCGGTGGATCCATTATCTACTAATATTAACTCAAAGGGAACTCTTATATTTTCCCGGATGCTCTCAATACATCTCTTTGTCTGATCGAGCTGATTAAATACGACAATGACAAAACTCAGATCACTTATCATAACTTTAGCTCCAGCAGCCTAACTCGAAAGCTTTTGATCTTTTCTATTATTTCTTTCATTTCATTCATAAATTATCTCTTTATTTCTTATGCATACAGGGGGGAAATGTCTATGTAGATCCGGTAATCTGCAATTAATTCATCTTCCATCCGCAAGATATTCACAAAGGGAAGGGTTAACTTCTGACCGTCATGACGTGTATAAGTCGCTTCTCCTTCACAAATTACGATATTACCATGTTCCCATACTTCTGAAACATTGTGGTGCAATCCTTTTATGCTGGAGAAAAAACCCTGAACGGCATTACGGATGTTCTCCCGGTCAAATACCGCCGGGCCGTTAGCAAAGCGGAAACTTGCCTCCTCGGTCAAAAACAAAACGAAACTATCCGCATCCATCCGGTCTATCGCCGCAAATAAACGGTTCAGCCAATCTTTCATCTCCTCTCACTCCTTTAAATAGGGACAGACACTATTTAATTTCCTTTAAGGATTTCTGCCGTTCCTGATATTTATATTGGGCCGTTTTTAATCTTTTTTCATTGCTCGTATAGCCCCATATTGGAGGCAAAATGTCATTAAGAACAACCCTAAGTCGAAGTATTTGCTTTGTCATAAGTCCTTCTCCTGATTTAAAAATCTTTGTCTTTTCTCTCACTACCGGTGCGAGTTATTTGTTTCGTAACACGTCGTATCAGATATTTTATCCTAACTAACTCTTTTGGTCAATTGGTCAATAAAAAGTAGCCTGTCCCCTTTATTTGATTATGCTATTTTGAAAAGTTTAATGAGAGTGATGCTTATTATGGCCATGAGCAGAGCTGCTGATAAACCGGCATAGAAGGGTTTTAAGCCGATTTTTTTCATGGAGGCCAGGTTTGTTCCCAGTCCTACGCCGGCAATAGCAGTTACAATAAGAAAGCCGGCGGTAGTTTTAATAATACTGATGACTTCATCAGGAAAAACTCCTAAGGTTCTCAGAATAGCCATCCCTATGAAGCCGAGCACAAAAACCGGGAAAGCTTTTTTATGGTCTATTTTTTTCTCTTTATCGCCCGTTCCGTTTTTCCGGTTTTCTTTCACTATGTGGAGATAACTTAAAAGTACGATTACCGGAGCCATAAAAAGGTTGCGGGTAAGTTTCACTACGGTAGCTATACTCCCGGATACATCGCTGTAAATAAAACCCGTAGCCACTGCCTGGGAGGTATCGTTTACCGCCGCCCCGGCCCAGATGCCGAAGAGGGTATCGGACATATGAAGCAGATAGCCGATTATGGGATAGACAAATACCGCCATTAATCCAAAAATAGTTATGGTGGCTACAGCAAAAGAGGTTTCTTCTTCCGTTGCCTCAATGGCCGGGGAAGTGGCCACAATGGCGGAAACGCCGCAAATGGAGGTCCCCACGGCAATCAGGGTTCCTAACCTGTCCGGCAGCCCGAGCTTATGACTTATGTAACGCACCAGAAAAATAGCCATAATTATCAGAATGGTAATTATTCCCAGGGAGCTCCCGCTGATCTTCAGCATCTCAACGAAACTAAGATGGACTCCCAGGAGGATAATCGCCAACCGGAGTATTTCCTTGACGGAAAAGTTCACCCCCGCCTTCCCTTTTTCGGGAAGACCGAACAGGTTGCGGACAAGAATTCCGACCACAATAGCAATAGCTACGGCACTAAGCTGTCCATAGAGCTTATGGATATATACGGAGGGAACGGCAATAGCCAGTACCAGTAATATTCCCGGGATAAGCTTCCAAATATGCGTTTCGCGTATCTTTTGTCCTCTTCTCCCCCTGCGGGAGTTTAAGTTGTGAATGCCCACTTCTTTGGTTGTCTCCCTGGTTTTGCAAACCTTTTTTCATAATCACCTGATAGGAAAACAGCGAAAACAGGGTCTGAAAATAGGGTCAGCGACCATTTATTTTCCTATTGCTTTATCATGTCCTCAGGGCCAGGTAAATTTTGGCTATGGTGGGATGGGAATAGATGAATAATTTTCTTGAGAGCCAGCCGACATTACCTTTTTCCGTATCAAGTCTCTTTATCCGCATGGGGTCGAAGTTGAAAGTATTGGCTCCCCGGTCCGTGATTACTCCTCCCTGATACCCGAGTTTCCGGGCAAGAGCAGTTACTTCCTGGTTGCAGGAACCCCAGGGCCAGGCGATAAAACGGCAATCTTTGGATAAATTTTTTTCGATGAGTTGCCGGGAAATGGTTAGCTCTTCTTCGATATCAACTCCTTCTTCAGCCAGATTCTTATGTCGATGGGTGTGAGATTGAATATCGATAAGGCCGCCGGCTTCCATCTCTCGCATCTCCGCCCAGCTAAGGTAAGCATCAGAGAGATCTTTTCCCATCATATCCCGGGGGCGAACTTCTGCATGGCGGGGAATAACCGGTTGGGAAGAAGTGTGGATCTCTTCGGTCAGGGAGGTGATAACGAAAATGGTTGCTTTCATTCCATACTTCTTTAAAATGGGGTAGGCATAAACCCGGTTATCTACATACCCGTCGTCGAAGGTGAGAGCTACCGCCTTCTCAGGCAGCGCTTCCTTTTGCTCCAGACAAGAAATCAGCTCCGGGATGAAAATTGTCTTATATCCCCGGCTACTCAGATATTTCATCTGTTCTTCAAAATATTCCGGAGTTACCGTCACCTTGTCTCCTTGATGACAGTTGACATGATGATAAGTTATTACCGGTATGGAAATATTCCTCATAATAGACCCTTCGCCTTAAATTAGGGCGCTTGCGGCAGGCAACTTTCCTCTCGCCCTGGAAGCCGGAACTTTAAGTCCGGGGGAGCAAGCTCACCCCTATGCGAACCTTTAGGCTGAAGCCTAATATCCGGGATAACTTTGGAATTCTGAACATCAAGCTAATAAATCTTTGTAAAGAGCCTCTATCTTGTTCAGCATCATCTCCAAACCAAATTTTTTCTCTATCAAATGCCGCCCGTTTTCTCCCAGTATCCCGGCCTTTTCTCTATCTTTTAACAGCAAAAGGATATTTTGGGCTAAGGATTCGCTGTCGGCCGGAGGAACTAATAATCCGGTTTGATTATGAATAATTACTTCCGGAATGCCTCCCACCGAGGTAGCAACTACCGCTTTCTTCATGGCTAGAGCTTCTAAGAGAGCCGTGCCCAGGGCCTCTCTTAGAGAAGGCATAGCAAGGACATCTATAGCCGCTAAAATCCGGGGGATATCGGGACGAAACCCGATTACGAGAATCTTCTTCTCCAGGTTTAACTCCCGCACCTTTTGAATAACGGTTTCTCCTCTTGGTTCCAGACCCACAATGACAAACCTGACCTCCGGTTTTACTTTTAATATTTTCTGAGCTGCTTCTATAAAATATTGATGACCTTTCTCCCCGCGGATAACTCCGACTATTCCCACTAAAGGAGTCCCGGGGACGATTCCCAGCTCTTCCCTTATCTTTTCCCCATCTATCCTAAAGTCGAACTTCTCCAGATCTACAGAAGTAGGAATGGAAACAATTTTCTCCGGGTTTATCCTGTTTTCCCGGATCATTGTTTCCCGGACATAATTACTCACCGTGATAATCATCCGAGGTAGTTTATAAACAATATTAAGAGGATGTTGTGATATGGGAATAGTGACATGACGGGTTCTGAGGAGGATTGGCCTGCCGGCCAAGCGGGCAGCGAAGGAGGTTATCCAGGAATCACTTGAGGAATGGGAGTTGACGATATCAACTTTTTCTTTCCTTATGAGAGAGAAGATCTTAAATAAGGCCGCAAGGAAATCCTTATTGCGCATTCTTATTTCCCTGACCTCAATCCCCGCCTCCTCAGCATGTTTTCCTAAAGCGCTTCCCGGCTGAACGGCAAGGATTACCCGATAGCCTCTCTTCTTATTAAATTCTACTGCCTCGGTGAAGGTTCTCCTTTCTTGGCCCCCCCATCTTTTAGCGGATTCCGTATGAAGAACAGTAATCATATCCGGCTCCTTCCCAGCTTGAGGTTAAGTAAAAAATACAAGCGACTGTCGTAACCTCGAATAAGTATCCTCTTTAAAGCAAAGGGATCCTCACCCCGGCCGTTCTTTCCCGGCAGGGTGGAGAAAGAGGCCCGGTAACCGCAACTTCCCACTATATCTTTCACCCTCTCATCGAACTTTCCCCAGGGGTATGAAAAAAACTTTACCGCTTTACCCAGCTTCTTTTCCAGGATACTCTTAGACTGCTCGATTTCCTGTCTCATTTCCTCTCCGCTGAGCGAGGGCAGGAGACGATGGCTATGACCGTGAGAGCCGAATTCCATTCCTCCCCGGCCCATCTCTTTTATCTCCTCCCAATTGAGGAGAGGTTCGGCTCCTCCTTCGTCCCATTCGCTGACGGAGCCGATGCAGCCGCTAACCAGGAAAACGATGGCGGTAAAGTTATACTTTTGTAAGATAGGGAAAGCATAAAGGAAATTATCCCGGTAGCCATCATCGAAACTGAGGATTATTTTTCTCTCCGTCAAAGGCAAACGGCCTTCACAGAAGTTTATTAACTCCTCAACCGTTACGGTCTTATATCCGTGGTTAAACAGATAGCTCATCTGCCGGTCAAATTTCTCCGGAGTGACCCGTAGCTTCTCTACTTTTCCCTCTACCCGGTTAGGGCTTACCTTATGATACATGAAGACCGGTATTCCCTTAATCATTGTCTGCCTTTTCAACTCAGAAAACAGATGACAGATGACAGAAGTCAAATATCAGAAGGCGGGGTTGTTCTGTCCTCTGTCCTCTGTTTTCTGTTTTCCGTCTTGTTGCCTTTCCCACAACTTCACATACTTAACGAATACATAGAAAGCCTGGAGAATACTGTAAAGAAGACCATGAAATCCATCCCGGAAACCTTGTCTGATAAAGTAGATCAGGATAAATTCGCTTGGTAAGCGCAGGAAAGGATACCATCTTCCATACCGCCGCTTCCCGGCTTTATCCAGAGCATCGAGAGTACTATAACGGTTGAACTTTTGCAGATAATCATCGAGGTTTTTATAGCTGTAATGGAGCATAGGATACCGGAGATAACCTACCCGGCCCTCAACCTTAACTCCCTCATGCACTGCTATCTCTTCGAACTTCCCTTTTCCCTTCTTAAAGAGCCGGAGATGAGGCTTGGGGTAAAGACCGCCGTGTCTCATCCAGCGACCGAAGAAGAAGAACTTCATAGGGATAAGATATCCGTCCTCATTGCCGTTTCCCCGCAGTACTTCCTTTATCTCCTTAATCAATTCTGGAGAAATTCTCTCATCGGCATCCAAACTCAAGATCCATTCTCCGGCAGCTTCTTCTATGGCAAAATTCTTCTTCTCGGCATACCCTTCATACTTCGTCTTAAAGACTTTGCTTCCATACTTTCGGCAGATCTCTACGGTTCTATCATCGCTGAAAGAATCGATAACGATAATTTCATCGGCCCATTTTACGCTCTCCAAGCAGGGACCGATATCTTCCTCTTCGTTCTTGGTGATAATC
This sequence comes from Nitrospirota bacterium, assembly GCA_013151555.1. Lineage (GTDB taxonomy): Bacteria > NPL-UPA2 > NPL-UPA2 > NPL-UPA2 > JAADIA01 > JAADIA01. The sequence continues at coordinate 23,102 of JAADIA010000049.1, forward strand.
ACGACAGATAAACGATTATTTTTCATCTAAAAATCCCAAGTCGGTTATTAGTTATAAATTAACGTTTTTTCAACCTTAAACCTTAAACCTTCAACCTTCAACTTTAGACCTTGAACGATTGCCCTCTCCACCGTCGGTGTATCCAGGCCCACTGGTCGGGATAACGACGGATATAGGATTCCACTACTTTGGTCAATCGGGATATATTCTCCGGGATATCTTTCTCCGGCTTGCCGGTTGTCTCCAGGGGAAAAGGAGGTTCAATGCGGAGGCTATATTTATTATCCGCCCGGCGAACGATAAACATGGGCACAAGCCTCGCTCCTGTTCGCAGAGATAAGACCACCGGACCGACAGCCGTAGGAGCCGGATGGCCGAAGAAATTTACGCTTACTCCTTCTTTGGAATACTGGTCGCCGAGGAGACAGACTGTTTCGTTCTTCCTCAAGGCTTTCAGGCATTGGCTGATACAACGATGTTGAGGTTTAACCGAAATGAATTTGACGTTTACTCTCTCCCCCAATTTTTTTATATAATCTGTTGCCCGGACATCATCCGGGAAACGGATCACATAGCTGAAAGGAAACCCGTCCCGGGCAAACTTACTCCCGATAAGGGGAAAAACTCCCAGATGAGCAGTGAAGGCAATTACTCCTTTCCCTTCCGCAAGAGCCCGGCTCAGGTTTTCCTTTCCCTCGACAACCAATCTCTTTTCCAGACTTTCCAAAGGAAGGAAGGTAAAGCGGATCACCTCAAAGAGTCCTCCCAGAAGATTCTGAAAAGACTTCCGGGCAATAGATTTTATTTCCTTTTCGCTCTTCTCTTCACCGAAAGCTAACCGGAGGTTGACAAGGGCGATTCTTCTTCTCCTCCTCCAGGTAAAATAGAGAAGGTCTCCGGCTTTTCTTCCCAGGAATCCGGACCAGGCCAGGGGTAAAGAGGAAGCCAGTTTTACGATCAGCCGGATGAAAAGGAAACCCATCCCTCGTTCCAGCCTCTTCTTCTTTCCCGCTTTCTTGCTCACCTGTTTCCCGTCTCCCTTGGATTCAGTATTTTTTGACAACCCCTGAGCACATCTTCAACAGTTATCTTATCCATACAGAGATAATCTTTCCGTTTGCATTCTTTCTTCAGGCAGGGAGAACAGGGAGTTGCTTTCCTCAAAACAATACTTTTCTCTCCCAGAGGACAGGTTCTTACCGGATCGGTGGAGCCAAAGATGGCCACCAGAGGCGTCTTCACGGCTGCTGCCAGGTGCATCGTCCCGGTATCGTTGGTAATGAATAAAAAGCACCGGGAAATCAGCGCCCCTAACTCCCGCAGAGTAGTCTGTCCGGCAAGATTGAGTCCGGGAGAATCCATCCTTGCCTCTATAGAATCGGTTATTTCTTTTTCCCCGGAACTACCGAAGAGGATTATTTTTGCCTGGTATCTTTTTTGCAGCTCCTCGCCCAGCTTGGCGAATCTATCCGGGAACCAGCGTTTAGCCGGACCAAAAGCTGCCCCCGGGCTGAGACCGATCAGCTTAGCATCCGGAGGAACTTTAGCCTTCCGGAGCAATTTCTTTGCCCTCTTCTCCTCGTCCTTGGTTATCACCCAGACCAAACGTTTATCCTTCTCATTATCGAGGAACCCGGCAAATAACATCTGCCGGTCGTCTTGCCCATTACCGATAATAGCTTCTACTAATTTCTTGTAATAGTCAACCTGATGCTCCTCCCGGAAACGGGAGGGGCGCTTTATCCGTTGAGTAAGCAGGAAGGAACGACCATCGGTGGCATAACCTACCCGTCGGGGTATTCCCGCCAACCGGAAGAGAAAAGCGGAAGAGAAAGAGTTGGGGAAGAGCACCCCTAAATCAAATTTAGCCGCTTTCAATCTTCCGGCCAGTCCGCGACGGCTTTCGCCCTCCTTCATCACATATATTTCCCGGACATCGGGGTTAGCCTCAAACACCGGGGCTACCCATTCCTTGGCTAAGACAACGATCCGGGAATCCGGGAATTTCTGCCCGAGGAGATGGAGAGCCGGAGTAGAGAGCACGGCATCTCCTATCCAATTGGGCACCCGGACAATTATCTTGAACATTTTCAAGAACCCTTTTCGCTACGGATAAATACAGAGTTGAAAAAACTAAAATAATTTCAAAAATGGACAGGATTAACAAGATATACAGGATAGTTTTCTCGAAGAATCTACCCCTAAGTGGAAATTTTTTGTAAACTTTTTAGAAAATCCAGTTAATCCGGTGAATCCTGTCAGGCTATTTCTTCTTAAAATTATTAATCTTATGATAACCAAAGGGTCCACAATCTGTGGTTAAAGTTTTTTTAATCTTTACTTTTCAGGGTATATCCGTAGTCATTTTATTTTCTCTATAGTTTATACTTTCAAGAAATTCTCTGCAACAGCTCCTCTCCAGAACTTTTTCCCCTTGCACAATCTTCAGCTTTATCGTCAGGTAAAGCAGTGCCCGGGGAAGTTTTGTTCCCGGCGGGATGCGGACAGCATCCTTCTCGGTGGTAACGATGTACTCTGCCCCTTTCCGAAGGGCTTCCTCTCCCACCTCCCGGAGTTCTGCTTCCCGGTACCAGTGATGGTCCGGGAAACGCCTCTTCCCTACCAATAAAGCTCCCAGTCCGGCCAGGGTTTTCTCAAAAGATTCCGGGCGGCCGATACTGGATAAGGCCAGAACCTTCTTCCCGGAGAGGCCGGTTAGTTCCCGGCTGTCTCCTGTCTTGAGATCAATTAAACAGTCGGGATTGTGGACCGTCTCCACAATCTTTGCGCCGGGCTTGATTTTCTTTAATTTTTCCCTCAACCCCTTGAGGTCGCCGGCCTGGTCCGCCCGGGTTAAGAGAAAAAGGTCCCCTCGCTCCAGGCTTTCTAACGGTTCGCGCAATCTCCCCCGGGGAAGCAAGTAACCGTTCCCGAAGGGGTTGGCGCTATCAATGACTACTATATCTAAGTCCCTGGTTAAGGGCCAGTACTGATAACCATCATCAAGAACGAGGGTATCTACAGCAAAGTTAGTCAGGGCATAATTTCCCGAGGAGATACGGTCCTTTCCCACGAGCACTGCTATCCCCGGCAAGTTTTTGGCTAAGAGATAAGGTTCGTCTCCGGCTTCCCTAACCTCCATCAAGATATTCTTTCCCCGGGAAACTACTCCCATTTCGCCCGGAGCCCGGGAGCGGGGAACTCTCTTATACCCGCGACTTAAGATAACTACCTTGTGCTTTCTTTGCTGCAGTTTCTCAACCAACATGGCCACAGCCGGAGTCTTTCCTGTCCCTCCCACGGTAATATTTCCTACGCTTATCGTATAGCCGGGCAGCTTCTTCTTTTTTAATAACCGGCAGCGGTAGAGACAAGAACGGAGTTTGAGAAGGAACCCGTAGATTCCGGAGAGGACAGTTAATCCGAGGCGAAGAAGGCTAAGCAAAAATCCTTTCCCCTCTCCTTCTGTTACTTCTAAAAGAAACTCTTGCCGGTATCGCTTAATCAAATTATCTCTCTTCGGTACAAATAGGCACAGAGGCACTAAGGCACTGAATTTAGAAAAATCCGAAATACTAAATCCGAAACTCGAAACAAATCCGAAATTCAAATTATCAAAATCCTAAACGTTGTTTTGGTCATTCGTATTTCGGTCATTTGATATTGTTTCGTATTTCGTGCTTCGTGCTTCGAATTTGTAGTTTGTCACCTTGTGCCTTGCCTTTCTTGTCTCATCTTTAAAATATTCATCTGCTTGTTGAGTAATGACCTTCAGTGTTTGTTCCAGCTCTTCTCTCTTTGCTTCCCGGACCTCAGCGGAGCTCTTGGCGGGAACCTCGACCGGGGAACCGTAAACGAGAACTGCCCGGCTGAAGGGATGAGGGACGATAAAAGCATCCCAGCTATTCAGGATTGTCTTCCTTCCGGCGCCATAGGTTACCGGAACAATGGGCAACCCGGTCTTTTGAGCCAGATGCACTATCCCCGGCTGAACCTTGTATTTAGGACCTTGAGGGCCATCGGGAGTAACCGCTCCGTCATATCCCGATTTCAACTTTTTAGTCATCTGAAGAAGAGCCCGGGCTCCCCGGGAGGTAGTTGACCCGCGAATTGCTCCCGTCCCGAATTTATGAATGGTCCGGCTTATGTATTCCCCATCCCGGCTGGAACTGACCAGCACGATAATTCCCCGATGGCGAAGGGCATAAGTTATCAGAAGCAAACGATTATGCCAGAAGGCATAGATAACATGTTCCCCGGATTCTTTAAGAGCTTTGAGATGTTCTTCTCCTCTTACCTTCCATCGGACCGTCTTTCCTATCAGGGAGATGAATAGCCACCCCAAGAAAGGAATAAGCCGAAGCAGCAACCAGTCTTTTAGCATCAATTAGCGCACCTTTGGTGTGTATATAGGCACAGAGGCACTAAGGCACAGAGGCACAAAGTTGAAAAAACCTAAAAGAAACTGCAAGTATTGGCTCCTGTCTTTCCTTTGTGCCTTTGTCACTCTGTGCCTTTGTGCCTTCTTTCTGCTTTAATATTCCTGCTGAAACTGCATCTCATAGAGCCTTTTATAAAGTCCTCCGTTAGTCAGGAGTTCCTCATGCCGGCCCCTTTCCATGATCTTTCCCTGATCCAGCACCACTATTACATCGGCCTTCCTGACCGTGGATAACCGGTGGGCAATGACGAAAGTGGTTCTTCCTTTCATTAACTTATCAAGGGCGTCCTGAACCAACCTTTCCGATTCCGAATCCAATGCTGAAGTAGCCTCATCCAGAATGAGGATAGCCGGGTCTTTCAGGATTGCCCGGGCAATAGCCAACCGTTGCCTTTCTCCTCCGGAAAGTCTCATACCCCGGTCGCCGATTTTGGTCTCATACCCTTCCGGCATCTTCGTAATGAACCCGTGCGCATTGGCGGCCTCTGTAGCAGAGATTATCTCTTCCTTGGAGATATCCTCTCTCCCATAAGCAATATTCTTGCGCACGGTATCGTGAAAGAGGATAGTTTCCTGGGTAACGATTCCCATCTGCCCCCGCAGAGATTTCAGGGTTACCTCCCTTATATCCCGATTGTCAATCTCGATATGGCCTGAGGTGGGGTCATAGAAACGAGGGATAAGATTAACCAGGGTCGTCTTGCCTACTCCGGTGGGACCGACAATAGCTATTATATCTCCTACCTTAGCTTCCAGGTTGATATCCGTAAGGACTTTTTTCTTCCCATAGGAAAAACTCACCTTGAGGAAGCGAATCCCTTCTTTAATTTCGGGAAGAACAAGAGCGTCCTTCTTCTCTTTAACAGAGGGCTCGCTATCCAGCATCCGGAAGATGCGTTTCCCTGCAGATAGTCCTTCCTGGATATCCACATTAACCTTGCTCAATTTGGTGAAAGGGGGAGCAAGAGAAGCTAAAATAGCAATGAAGAAAATAAAGTATTCCGGAGCGATATCTCCTCTCAAGACATACCAACCTCCGTATAAGAGAACCACAGACCCTCCCAGATTAGCCAGGAAATCGACCAGAGGAGAGAGGCCGCTTTTACGCTTCATCGACTTCATAATTACCTGAAATAAGCTCAGGTTCTCCCTCCGGAACTTACCGATCTCATAATCTTCCATAGAGAAGGCTCTAACGACATGCCCGCCGGAGATGGTTTCCTGAAGAAGCGAATAAATATCAGCCATCTTTTCCTGAGAGCGAGTGGTAATTTTACGTATTTCCTTTCCAATCCGGGCCGTAGGATACGCTATTAAGGGAACGATGATTAGGGATAACAGAGCTAATCTCCAGGGGATGAAGATGAACATGGTACTTATGAAGATGATCACGGAAAGTGACTGTTGGAGGAAACTGCGCAGAGCTCCGGAAACAGCCCTATCGACAAAACCCACATCATTGGTCAGCCGGGAGATGATAGTGCCTGTACGGCGCTTGCTGAAATAGTCCAAAGAGAGAAATTGTAACTTCTCATAGAGCGCTAAACGCAAATCTTTAACTATCCCCTGGCCGATATAAGCCATGAGATATTCCCGCCCAAAGGAAGCTAATCCTCTCAGGAAAGTAAATACCAATAAGGCAACCACGATGACGATAAGTAATTGCTGCCGGGAGTATCTGTCGAGAAAGGCCGTTACTCTTATCCTTGCCTCTTCCTTAAACCCTTTTACCTTTCCAAAGAAGGGTGCCAGCGGCATCCCTTTGACTTTTTCTATCCCGTCTCTCACTTCCTCGTTTGCCGGAGTGGCTATTGAGGGTTGTCCCGTTATCAAAATTCTTCCCATAAAGGGAATAATCGTAGATAGGGAAAGGAGGTTAAAGAGGGAAAAGAGAATCATGCAGACAATAGCAGCGACAAACCGCCCTCTATAAGGATTAAGAAGCTTTAACAATCTCAAGTATAATTTCATTTATATATCCATTTCCCCATAGAATTGCCGGGCGATTCCTGGAGCTAAGCCCCTGAGAATACATCCGCAATTTCCAGAGGCAGATTGCAGAGGGCCGGGGCATCTTGCTCTCTGCTTCTCCATTTTAAGAAAAGGTATGAATAGAACGGGGGTAACGTTCTCAGAATTATATCTGAAAACTACCTTATCGTCAATAAAAACTCATCACTTCAGGGGCAACGAATAGGTCCATCTTAATTGTTTGGGTTCTTATACATAAATCCGGGGTACCCTTTTTCCCAAACGGGAAACGATTTCGTGGGGGACCGTCCCTATCCATTCAGCTATCTCCTCCACTGTGATCCTTGCCTCGTTCTGATTTCCTATTAAAATTACCTCGTCCCCGACCTTTACCCCGGGGATATGCCCTACCTCTATCATTGTCTGGTCCATACAGATTCGCCCTCTAATCGGGGCTCGTTTCCCTCTTACCAACACCTCGCCCTTATTGGATAGAGCGCGGCTGTAACCATCACCGTAACCGATGGGAAGCGTAGCGATCACTGTTTCCCTCCCGGTAACGTAAGTCCGACCATAGCTGATAGGCCTCCCGGAAGGAGTCTTCTTTAAATAAACTATCTTCGTCTTCAGAGAAAGAGCCGGCCTTAAATCCAGACTTTTTTTCATTGCCAGGGAAGGATAAAGTCCGTAAATGAGAAGCCCGGGGCGGAGCAAATCGAAATAACTCTCCGGTAAATTCAGGATAGCGGCACTGTTAGCCATATGCTTCAGGGGAATATCCGTCCCTGCTCTTGCCAGGCGGCCAAGCACTTCTTTAAACCGCTCAATCTGGATGAGGCTAAAGGTTTTATCTTCCTCATCGGCAGAGGGGAAATGCGTATAGATGCCCTCTATCTCCAGGCTTTTTTTCTTTCCTAACTTCCTGATAAAATCTGCCGCTTCTTCGAAGTAGACTCCAACCCGTCCCATCCCGGTATCTACCTTGACGTGCACTTTTATTTTTTGCCCCGGGACTTTCTCCCTCCCCAGGCAGGCCAGAGAAGAGGCAAACTCTTCCGTGCAAACGGTAGCCGTGAGATTGTACTTAACTATCTTCTCTGCTTCCTCCGGCAAGCTGGAGCCAAAGATTAAGATAGGAGCCTCCAGGCCGGCTTCCCTCAATTCCAGAGCCTCGTTCAGGCCGGCTACTCCCAGGTAGTTAACTCCTGCGGCCAGAATTGTCTGTGAAACAGGAATAACTCCATGCCCGTAAGCATCGGCCTTAACCACTCCCAGGATCCGGACTTCCTTGCCTGCCTTCTTCCGGACTTCCCTTATATTGTGAGCCACCGCTCCTAAATCGATTTCTGCCCGGGTTGGTCTATAGTCAGCCATGATAGCACCTGTTGTAAAAGAAGGGTTCAAGAGAAAAAACTTTAAGAGATAAACCCAGGAATCCTTGCCCTCTCTCTTTCCTTCTATATGCCAAGATTCTTCAGAGCCTCTTTTATCTCTGCCTCTGCTTTATGTAAAGTTGCTTTCTCTTCCGAATTCAAATCTAAAGGGATAATCTCTTCTACCCCCTCTTTCCCCAACCTCACCGGCACGCCGATACAGATACCTTCCAGTCCGTATTCTCCCTGCAAATAGACGGAAGCCGGGAGAATTTCCTTTTTATCCCGGACGATTATCTCCGCCATCTCGGCAATGGAAGCTGCCGGGGCTACATAAGCGCTGCCTGTTTTCAGGAAACCAACAATCTCCGCCCCGGCCTTCCGGGTGCGATTGATGAGATTATCTATCTGCTCCCGGGAGATAATCTCCGGGATCGGTTTCCCGGAAACGGTACAGTGTTCCGGTAAAGGCAACATCAATTCACTATGCATCCCGATAACTAAGGCCGAGGTCTCCCTGACCGGCACTTTCATTTCCTCAGCCAGGAAATAACGGAAACGAGACGAGTCCAGCACTCCTCCCATTCCCAGGACTTTCTCCCGTTTAAAACCACTTACTTTAAAAGCCAAATAAGTCATTACATCCAGAGGGTTGGTTACCATAACAATCTTAGCCTGGGGACTGTACTTCACTACCTCTTCCACTACAGACCGGACGATAGTCGCATTCTTTCTCAATAAATCCAGACGACTCATCCCCGGTTTCCGGGCTAACCCGGCCGTGATTACCACTAACTCCGAACCGGCCGTATCCCCATAATCGTTTGAACCCATTATAACATTATCAAACCTCGACAAAGGAGATGCCTGCATCATATCCAGAGCTTTACCCTGAGGGAGTCCTTCTACTACATCTACCAGGACAATCTTTGCCAATTCCTTTACCGCCATAAAAAGAGCTGCTGTCGCTCCTACATTTCCGCTGCCGATAACGCTGATTTTCACTGTTTTCCTCCTCTGTTATTTTGACGGGATGAACAGGATTAACCGGTCAAATTTTCTTCACGTTTTGTTATCTTATTCTGATCGGGTTCTAATCTTGAACATCCTCTTCCATCTCCATCCCCTTGGCGATAAGATATCCCCGGGCTCTTTCCGCCAATTTGTACCGGGAGACGAGCTCCCAGAAAGATTTGCTATGATTGGGCTCGATTATATGAGCCATCTCATGAAGAAGGACATAATCCCTTACCCACTCCGGCATCTCTGCCAGGCGATGGGAAAGACGGATAGTCCCCGTCCGATAATTACAACTCCCAAACTGCTTATTCTGGTTAGTTACATACTTTATCAATGAAACTTTTAGCCGTCCGCCAAAATATCTTTTGTTCAGCCTCTGTCCTATCTTTTCCAGACTCTCTTTTGACTTCAACTCCTTTTTAATTTTTCGCTTCTCAAACCGGGTTTTAAAATCCTCAACCACTTTCTTAAGTTTATCATCGGGAATATTCTCCGGAGCATGGACGTGCATTACCTTCCCCACCACGCGGGCACTAATAGTTCTCTTCCGTCTTCGACTGCGAATGATTTTTACTTCCATCGGGTTCATTTCCGTTTGTTTCTCCTTAATGATAAAGGCTTCCCGGTCGGGAAGCCTTTTCTTAATCTGACTCTTTGTTCTATTCGGGGAAAACATTTATTATCTCACTATTGGACTTGCAGCAAGTTTATTATGCAAAAAGATTTACTGTTTGTCAAACAAGCTGGAAAAAATGAGCCCTCTTCTATTTTGACACCCTTGCCCATATTGTGTTAGAATCAAGTTGAGTCCGTGACAGTTAACGACATTCTATAAATGTGGAAGGAGGATAAACGGATGGATTCTATTTACATGTTCACCTTTAGGCATATGAAATTGATCTTTGCCGGGGTAAGCCTGGCTATTCTTGCAGAAGGAGTTATCTTATTTTTCATTCCCGGAAAAACTGCTCGCTGGTTGGAAAGGATGCCTCGCTTCTCTCTTCGTCTTATAGGCATCGCCGAGGTCCTTTTCTCCTTAGGACTGCTTTTTTTTATCTTATATCGTTAGGGCCATTATCGTCAGGATAATCAAGATGGAGAGGAGTTGACTGTGCTTATCTGCCGGAGTAAGCTGGTAACCTTCTTGCTTGATTTCCACTTTCTTACTGTTTCCCTTCCCGGTATTTTCCGTTGCCGGGCTAATACCAACCAGAATGGTTGAGGCTAAGATAAACCCTACGAAGAAAAAAATTAGCAGTTTTCTCATCATTTATAACACCTCCTGAGCCGAATTATTCCCGGGTGAATAAATAGTCCCCTTTCCGTCTACTTCCTTTTATAATCAGGGCATTGGGTAGCGTTTGGCCGTTCCCGCCGGCGGCAGGCATTTCCCCAGTCATACTTGCAAGTATCGCAAAGGAAACCGCCTCCCCGGCAAGCTAACTTTATCCTTTGCCAAAGCGCCTTCAGCCAGTTTAAATTCTTCATATCCGACTGATTTCTCCATTCCCCCATCCGTTCTTACAATATGGATATATACTATCACTTATAGTATGTCCTTGTCAAATAAACCGCTCCCGCTCATTTCCAACCGGATGACCTCGGCCTTTGGATATTGCTCATAGGAACCGGAAATCTTTGTTCTTACATCCGGGATCTCCCTCTTTTTCAGCCAAAAGGCTATAAAGAAACTTCACATTTCAAAAGAATAATAAACCTTAGCCTTATAAAATAGGCACAGCTATTTGATTTTTTTAGTTGACATGGTATCAAGGAGATAGTATAATTTGAAATAGGGAGAATTGTATGAATGTTGAAAAAATTGTGCAAAATCTCCGGATAATAAAAGATAGACAGGTGTCTGCCGGCTTCGCAAAGAAGGTAGTAGTTCCTGATTTCAATAACTCCCCGGACATCCCTGCGTTAAAGACTCTCGGCAGAGAAAAACCTCTTCTCGTTTACCCTCCTATCATAGTCAGTGACAGGCGAGAGCACTTTGAGCTTGTCAAAGGTTATCCCTCTGTCCACGTTGGACAAAGTCATAGATTTCCCGGTAGCCGGAATCATCTTTGTGGGGCTCTTCTTATCTTTGGGCGGGGAAATTTTATCTTCGGATATTAATATGCAAATATAGAAGAGGGAGAGATTAGATGGACCGGATGGTGATAAAGCTCGAGGTTTCGGGCAGATGGTAAGCTTAAGAAATAAAATTATCACCGTGATGGTAGTGGTAATTCTGCTGTTCGGGTTAGGAATGATGCTCTTTACCCAGATAAAGCTTACCCGGATATTAACCCAGGAGCGGCAACACTGGGGAATTATTGTCTCCCAGGATATCAGTTTGCGAAGTGTCGATTTCCTTTTAAAAGGGGACTTGCCGGGTCTTCAGAGATTTATAGAAGACGTAGAGAGCAAACATGCGGAGCATTTTGCCTATATTTTTGTGGTGGATAAGGAAGGGCGGGTATTAGCTCATACCTTTAAGGAAGGATTTGGAGAGGAACTCGTTAGGGCAAATAAAATTTCTCCAGATCAGTCCAGCAATATCCAACTGCTCGAGACAAAGCAAGGATGGGTCTATGACATCGCCATACCCATTTTCAAAGAAGGAGGAGTAATCGGAACAACCCGGGTGGGAATCAACGAAAAGTATATTAGAAAAGCCGTTACTAATATTGTAGGCGCTGTTATGGGCGTAACGGCCCTGGCTATGGGGATAGGAATAGTGGTAGCCCTGGGATTGGCCAGCTTTATTACCCGGCCTCTCTCGGAATTGACTGAGGCTGCCCGGGCCGTGGGCGGCGGTGATCTGGAACGGCAAGTGGACATCAGAACTAATGACGAAATAGGGCAGTTAGGGAAAATTTTTAACCAGATGACCGCGGATTTGAGGAAAGCAACCGAGCTGACGGCAACGGTAACTCAGAACCTTATGGAAGGAGTTATGTTGTTATCTAAGGATTTCCGGATTCTTTGGGCGAATAAGAAGATAAAAGAGTTCAGCGGCCTGGAGGAAAAGGACATCATCGGCAATTTTTGCTATCGGGTTACCCATGGCCGTAAAGATCCCTGTCAACCGCCTCATGATGTATGTCCCGTCAACAAACTTATGGAGACAGGCAAACCTACGGTTGAGCTCCACATCCACTTTGATAAGGAAGGTAATGAACATCATGTGGAGGTTACGGTCGAGGCAGTAAGAGATGAAAAAGGCGATATTGTTCAATTCATCCATGTTACCAGAGACGTAACTGAGATAATGAAGGCGAAGAAAGAACTGGAGAAAGCCTATGAGGAAATCAAAGAGCTGAATGCCGGGCTGGAGCAAAAAGTTGAGGAACGGACCCGGGCATTGAAACAAGCCCAGGCTCAGCTCGTTCAATCCGGCAAGTTAGCAGCCATCGGGCAGTTGGGAGCGGGGGTAGCCCATGAGCTGAATAATCCCGTGGGAGGCATCCTGGGTTACGCTCAGTATCTCCAGGACAAAATTAACAAGCCCGGTTTCCAGGGTGAGGACTTTAAGACTTGCAAGAAATATTTAGGTTATATCGAGAAGGAAGCGGAGCGATGTAAGACCATTGTGGAGAATCTCTTAAAGTTCTCCCGCCGCTCCCCGGAGAGATTTGAGCCTCTTAACATAAATCAGGTTCTTGAAGATACCCTGGCTATCACTGCTCATCAGTTGATGATGAAGAAGATAAAATTGAAGAAGGAGCTTGCTTCTCACTTAAAACCGGTGGAAGGCAACGCTAATCAACTGCAGCAAGTATTTATCAATCTTATCCTCAATGCCCAGCAGGCGATGACTGAAGGGGGGGAATTGACTATTGCCACCCGGTTAAAAGTTAAAAGTCAAAAGCTTGAAGTAAGAGACGAAAAATGTCTGCCTGAGACTAATTTCGTAGAAATTGTCTTCAGGGATACAGGATGTGGCATACCTCCGGAGAACCTGGACAAGATTTTCGATCCTTTCTTCACCACCAAGATGGATTGGAGGGGAACGGGGTTGGGCTTATCGGTAAGCTATGAGATTGTTCAGCACCATAAAGGTTGGATAGAGGTGGAGAGCGAGGTAGGCAAGGGAACGACCTTTACCATATCTCTTCCGGTGAAGGCATGAGAAGCTGGAGGTAAGGCAAATCAAAAGAGGAGAATCGGGGCATGAGGGAATTAAAATCTTAGTGGTAGACGATGAGAAAGTTATCCGCAATCTTCTCACCGACGTGCTGAGCGATGAAGGATATGAGGTGACTGCAGTAGCAGATGGCCTCGAGGCTGTGGCCAGAGTGAAAGAAAAAGTTTTTGATATCGTCTTCTCGGATGTCCATATGCCGGGAATGGATGGGGTGGAGACCTTAAAAGCGATAAAGGAGATTAAGCCGGAGATAGTGATGATAATAATGGATAGTTATCCTGATCAACTCCTGAAAGAGGCTCAGGAAACCGGGGTGTTTGCTTATTTCCATAAGCCTTTTAATATAAAAGATGTGGTAGCTGTGGTAGAGGAAATTCGCCTTCTAATCGGGGCCCCGAGAAACCCGAAGGAGTCCCGGAACTGATAAAGGAGATAAAGAGCGTGGCCGAAGGAAAAATTCTTGTTATCGATGATGAAGAAGTTATCTGCCATCTCCTGGAAGATTCCTTGAGTGCCCAGGGGTACACAGTTATCACTGCCCAGAGTGGTACTGAGGCTCTGGAGAAAGTCCGGAAGGGATCGTTCGATATGGTTATCACGGACATCCGCATGCCGGATGTAACCGGAATACAGATTCTGGAAGAGGTAAAGAAAATCAATCCGCAAACGCTGGTTATTATAATGACGGCTTTTGCCTCGGTGCAGACGGCTCAGGAAGCTATCCGGAAGGGAGCGTATGACTATATTACGAAACCTTTTGAGAAAGGAGAACTCGACTTTGCTGTGAAGCGGGCTATGGAAACCAGAAGATTGACGATAGCGAATAAAAATTTGAACAAAAACCTTCAGGAGTTTAATATCCAGTTAGAGAACAAGGTAAGAGAAAGAACGCAGAAGTTAGCCACAATTTACCGAATAGAGAAAGAAATATCCTCGACTCTGGAACTAAGCGAAGTTTTGAAGGTTATCGTTAACAGAACTATCCATGTTTTAGATTCGGGGATAATCTCTATTCTCTTGATAAATGAGCAGGGGGAACTTTATATTAAGCGGGCTATTGGATTAAGCGATAAAATTATCAGGGAGACCAAGCTTAAACTGGGAGAGAGAATCTCCGGCTGGGTGGCCCAGAATAAAGAGGCGATATTAATTGAAGATATAGAGAAAGCTCCTCTTTTCGCTAAAGAGAATCAGGAGAGATACTATACCCGTTCCCTGATTAGCGCTCCTTTGATATTTGAAGGTAAAGTGATCGGGGTTATTAACGTGAATAACAAGAGGTCCCGCGAGGCTTATACGAAGGATGACTTAAATTTCCTGGAGGGCATTGCCAACCAGGCAGCTATCGCTATCCGGAACGCTCAGCTGCATGCGGACTTACGGACTTCTTATGTAAATATCATCTGTGCGATAACCAATGCTTTGGAAGCAAGGGACCCTTATTCGTATGGTCATTCCAGCAACGTAACCGATTGCGCTCGTGCTATAGCTGAGGAATTAGGTCTTGATCCCTCGGAGAAGGAGATTCTCATCCATGCCGCCTTACTGCACGATGTAGGTAAGATCGGGGTCAGTGATGCTATTCTGCTCAAGCCGGGGAAGTTGACCCAAGCCGAGTGGGCAATCATTAAAGAACATCCGCAAAGGGGAAAGGAAATTCTCGAACCGCTGAGTTTCCTCAAAGAAGCGGTACCCATTGTCTATCACCACCATGAGCGTTACGATGGGAGCGGTTACCCGGAGGGACTGAAAGGGGAAGAAATACCGTTGGGAGCGCGCATTTTAGCTGTAGCCGATAGTTATGATGCCATGAGCTCTGATCGTCCTTATCGTAAGCGGTTGTCGAAAGAAGAATGTATAATAGAATTGAAAAAGTGCGTCGGAACGCAACTTGATCCCCGGATAGTGGAAGCCTTTTTACGAGTACTGGAGAAGAGGACAGAAGACAGAGGAGGAAAAACAGAAGACAGAAGACGGAGGACGGAGGACAGATAAATTCTCCCCGGAAGACTACTCCGGCTCGCAAGAGAGATTTTTCTGTTATCTGTTTTCAGGGCCGGAAGCTTCTTAATTGCTCTAATTTTTCATAGGCCCGGCCGCTATCTATCAGTTGAGCAGCAACCTCCAGCCCCTCTTGAAGACTTTTTGTTTTATTGCCTACCAGGAGACCGGCCGCTGCATTTAAGAGCACAATATCTCTTTTAGCTCCTTGCTCTTTGCCTTTGAGGATATCGATTAATATTCTCTTATTCTCTTCCCTTTCGCCTCCGGCCAAATCTTCCGCTCGAGCACGTTTGAGACCGAGCTCCTCAGGCCGTATGGTAAAGTCTTTAATCTGTCCGTCTTCACATAGTTCGGAAACGACATTCTCTCCCAGGGTAGACAGTTCATCCATGCCTTTGGTCCGGGTATCCCCGCATCCATGAACGACGAAGGCTCTTTTCATGTTCAGGAGCTTTAAAACTTCTGCCATTTTCCTCGTTAACCGGGGTTCGCGGACGCCCAATAGCTGGACCCCGTTCTTTTTCCGGGCATCAAAAGCAGGATTGGCCAGGGGGCCCAGAATATTAAATACTGTGGGTACTCCTATCTCCTTGCGCACTTTCTGGACATTTTTGAACGCCCGGTGAAAATTGGGCGCGTAGATGAACCCAAGTCCTATTTTGGCTATACAAGCCTCTACTTCGGCAGGCTTCAAATCTATCTTTACCCCTAACTGCTCCAGGACGTCCGCACTTCCACATTTGGAAGTAATTGCCCGATTGCCGTGTTTGGCGATGACCATTCCTGAAGCGGCCAGGATAAACATAATTGCGGTGGAGATGTTGAAGGTATCCAGAGTTCCCCCGCCGGTGCCACAGGTGTCTGCGATGACGGTATCCGTCCCTTCTTTGAATTTGATTCTGACCGGTTCCGCCATCTCTCGAATTGCAAAAACAAAAGCCGCAATTTCGGCGTTGCTTTCTCCCTTAGCATTGAGAGCGGTTAAGAATTCCGCCCTTTGAGAATCGGAGGGTCCTTCCGACATGAGAATCCGCATGGCTCCATAGGCTTCGTAAGGTTCCAGGTCCTCCTTGCGGCGCACCTTCTCGATATAAGGAACTAAACTCTTTTCTTCTCCCGCTTCTTTTTTATACCGGGAAAGAAGTTCAGTAAAGAAAGAACTCTTTTCTTCCTTGGCATTTCCCTCAATCCTTGATTCCATATTTTCCCCTCCCTGATCAAATTTTAACCACAGGTGGACACAGTTGAGCCCGGAAAACCAAGGCCTTTACTTAATTACCGCCGGGAACGCCGAGGTCGCAGAGAAAAGAATCATCTTAGATAAAAATTAAATAATCTCTGCATTCTCTGCGGTGAAAATTAAAGGGATAGCATTTACCCGGGTTTGTCTGTGGTTCATTCCTTTCATATTTCTTTCTCTTTACTCAAACACGATAATTAACTTCTCACCTCTATCCAGACCTAACACCTTCCGGGCATTGCCCTGGTTAAGGGATATTTCCAGGTAATGGGAACTGCCTATAATTGCTAAGAGTTCCCCCGACTGGCTTTCTGCATAAGACTTATTGATTTTACGGATTTCTTTTCCCCCGACGGTTATTCTTATCCCCTTGCCGGAAATTTTTTTCTCTAACCCTCTGAGGTCGGCCCGGGTGATATTAGTGATGAGGTTACCAAATCGGTCGATATAAATGATTTCTCCTTCCAGTCCTTTTTCGGAAAAATGAACCGGGGGGATTTTTAAATCTCTAAAGTGGCTAACCTTTGGGCCAAGTTCGCTTGGATTCACTCCCAGGGAGAGATGCGCCGCCACCGGCGCAAAGATATCCCGGCCCTGGAAAGTCCGGCTGACCTCTTTCAGAAAATAACGTTGCCGGGAAACTTCTACTATCTCTTCTATTTTTTCCTCCTGTCTGATAGGAGTAAGCACGCCGTTATCGGGAGCCAGGAAGAGATAGTCGGAGGTCTTCAGACACACTATCTTCCTTTTACTTCCCACTCCCGGATCAACAACGATGACATGGATGGTTCCCCGGGGAAAATACTTATAAGAGACTTTCAGGAGGAAAGCTGCGCTGTGGATATCCTGGGGAGGAACTTCATGGCAGAGGTCAATCACTCTTGCTTGAGGATTTATCCCCTGGATAACTCCTTTCATTACCCCTACATAAGAATCTTTTCCGCCAAAGTCCGTTAAAAGAGTTATGCACTGCATTTTTTTATTTCCCGGGTGCTTTTTCCGGCTTGAGATACACTTTCCTTCCTTTGATTGCCAGTCTTCCCTCGGCAAACAGCTGAATGGCCCGGGGGTAGAGTTTGCCCTCTTCTGCAAAGACCCGGGCCGCCAGGGTATCCGGAGTATCGTCATCTTTTACGGGCACGGCGGCTTGTAATATTATCGGTCCCCGGTCATAAGCATTGTCCGCAAAATGCACGGTACATCCGGAGATTTTCACTCCGTAATCCAGGACCGCCCGGTGAACATGATGCCCGTAATATCCTTTACCGCAGAAAGAAGGGATCAAAGCGGGATGAATATTCATTACTTTGCCTTTATACTTCTCCCCGGATTTGAATAAATGCATAAATCCCGCCATGACGATTAAATCCACAGGGTAAAGGGAAAGAATCTTATTAATTTCCTCACTGAACTTACCGGCATCATCTCCCTGATAAAGTTTATGAGGGACACAATGAGCATCTATTCCTGCTCTTTTAGCTCTTACCAGTCCGTAGGCATCCTCCCGGCTGCTTATGACTACGACCACTCTGGCATCCAACTTTTTTTCCCGGATACAGTCAAGGATATTCTCTAAAGTTCTCCCTCCCCCGGAGAGGAGAACGGCCAGGTTCACAGGCTTAGCCATCGATTTTTTCCTCCTCAAGAAAAACAGGATTAAGTATTAAGTTGTAAGGATTAAGCAAAAAACTTAATTCTTAGAGCGAACGAAGTGAGCGTCTTAATCCTTAATCCTTGAATATTTTCGTTATCTCATCCCTGGCAAAATAAGGGAGCTTGCTTTGCCCCAGGGAAAGTCCGGCTTTCTTTTCAACCACCTTTCCGATAATCGAGCTCTTGATTCCTTCCTGCTGATAAAGAGCGTGGAGTTTTTCCGAATCCTCTGGGGGAAGAGCGATAATTAAAGCTCCGGAAGCCATTAATCCCAGGGGATTAAGACCGAATCTCTCACAGAGCACCTGGCACTCGGGCAGGACGGGAATCTTCTCCTCATAAATTATCATTCCTGTCTGAGAGGCTTTGCTCAGCTCATAGAGCCCGGTAGCTAAACCGCCTTCGGTGGGGTCGTGCATCGCATGCACTTCTCCCGATTCGACGGCCATCAGGGCTTCTCTGACAATGCTTATTCCCGGCTCATAGAGATAGTTCCGGGTTCGCTGGAGGAATTCTTTCCCGAACTTTTTTTCCAGCTCTTCTCCTCTCTCCCGGGCAATGACGGAAGTTCCCTCAATGGCAATTCCTTTAGTTAAGAGAATATTATCTCCCACCCGGGTTCCTGAGGACCGGATTAATTTACCTTTCTCCATCTCTCCCAGCATCTGACCGACGATGATGGGCCGGTCCAGACCGTAAGTAATCTCAACGTGCCCGCCACAGAGGGAGATGTCAAGTTCCTGACAGGCCCGGGAAACCCGGGAGAAGATGTCTTCAACCAACTTTTCCGTTGTTGTCTTCTCGGGTAAGAGGAGCGTAGCTAAAAACCATTTTGGCCGGGCTCCCATAGTAGCAATATCGTTGGCATTGACCTGAATTATATAATATCCGATATCCTCAGCAACGAAGGTTATGGGGTCGGTCTTGGCTACTAAGTATTTTTCTCCGCAATCAATGACCGTAGCATCTTCTCCGATGCGAGGTCCTACTACTACCCGTGCGTCCGTATGGACATATTTCTTGATGAGTTTCTCTAAGAACTCCAGGGGAAGTTTCCCTAAGGGTAGAAATTCCGTCATATTTTCCTCCCGGCTCATTTTACCCTCTGCTCTTCTCGATTGCAATAAAAATTGCTCTCAGGAACCGAAAGCGGGGTTTTTCAATATATAGATGACGCAATAAATACTTGCGCATTCATATATGGGTAGTGGCAGAGTTTACTCTGCCTCTTCTGTCGAGCATCCTTATACCCTTGCGGGCACAGGCGGGCACAAGCAAGCTCGACCACTACGATAGGTAACAATTTATTATGTTTTATGTGGGAACGAAAAAAAGTCCTTAGCGGGCGGGGGTTACTTTATCTTTGCCCCTTCCCTCAAGGCCTCTTTATTTATTTCCAGGAGATGGTGGGCGCGTTTTGGAAGGACATCTTGAAGATGGTCAAGGACTGTTTTCAGGGGAACGACTTTCTTTTGGATAATATAGGCCCCGAGAGCGACCATATTGGCTACCCGGGAGTTGCCTAAATTCATGGCTATCTCAGTGGCCGGAACTTTGATAATCTTAAGGTCATCTCTATCCGGATCCCGGTTGATTAAGGAACTGTTAAGGATGAGAAGTCCGTCTTTTTTAATCCGGGGTTCGAATTTATCCAGGGAAGGTTTATTCATGACGATGGCCGTATAAGGACACGAAGAGAGGGGAGAGGCAATCTCCTCTGAAGAAATGATTACGGTGCAGTTAGCCGTGCCCCCTCTGACCTCGGCGCCGTAGGATGGTAAATAGGTGACCTGATTACCTTTCCGCATTCCCAGGTAAGCAAGGAATTTTCCCATAAAGATTACTCCCTGTCCTCCAAACCCGGCCATAATTATTTCTTCATGCATCTTTAATCCTTTACCAGGCGGTCCCGAAATCCGTTCCCGCAATTGTTCTCATTACAAGGCCTCATTAAGAGCGGCGCTTCGGGGGTGCCTTTTTAATTACCCCCAGAGGAAAACAAGGAATCATCTTTTCTTCCAACCACTTCATTGATTCCTGCGGAGTCAATCTCCAGTAACTGGGACAAGGGGAGAGGATTTCTACCAGGGAAAGGCCTAACCCCCTTATCTGAAGTTCAAAGGCTGTGCGCATAGCTTTCTTCGCTTTGGCAATATTCGCGGGGGTGTTCACTGCGGTCCGGTCAACATAAACCGTTCCTGGAAGGTTAGCTAACATCTCCGCAACTTTTAAGGGATACCCGGCCGTAGAGGCTTCCCGGCCGGCCGGAGAAGTTGCTGTTTTCTGACCAATTAAGGTGGTGGGAGCCATTTGGCCTCCGGTCATCCCGTAAACAGCGTTATTAACGAAAATAACGGTAAGCTTCTCTTCCCGGTTGGCCGCATGGATTATTTCGGCCGTACCGATAGCTGCCAAATCTCCATCGCCCTGGTAGGTAAAGACGATATTCTCGGGATTTGCTCGTTTCAGTCCCGTAGCTACGGCGGGAGGTCTTCCGTGCGCGGCCTCAATTATGTCCAGGTCGAAATAGTCATAGAGCAGAACCGCACAGCCGACGGGGGCGATACCTATCGTCCTTTCCCTTATTTTCAGTTCATCAATGACTTCTCCGAGGAGGCGATGGATAATGCCATGCCCGCATCCGGGACAGTAATGGGTACGAACATCCGTCATACATTGGGGGCGACTGAATATTTTCTTCATATCTTCCTTATCTCTGCCAATATTTCCTCGGCAGTAGGGACTCCTCCTCCCATCCTTCCATAAAAGTGGACGGGACATTTTCCTTCCCCTGCCAACTTGACATCCTCAACCATCTGGCCGGCGCTCATCTCCACAGTGAGGAGAGCTTTGGCCCGGCCGGCTATCCCGGCAACGATATCCGAAGGGAACGGCCAGAGGGTTATCGGCCGGAGCATTCCCACTTTCAGTCCTTCTTTCCTGGCTTTAGCTAAAGCTGCTTTGGATATGCGGGCGGAGGTTCCATAAGCGATCAGGACAATCTCCGCATCCTTCAGGGAAATCGCCTCATAGCGTACTTCCTTCCGGGAAATTTTCTTGTATTTTTCCTGTAAATGTTGGTTGTGCTGCTCCAGAGTTCCCAGGTAAAGAGAACGGAGGAGATTGCGCGGCCTTCCCTTAGCTCCCGTCAAAGCCCAGGGTTTTTTATTCGTTGAGGTTTTTTTGCCTTTCCCTTTCAACTTTAAACTTTCAACTTTAAACTCAACCGGTTCCATCATCTGACCGAGGAGACCATCCCCTAAAAGGATAACGGGATTACGGTATTTGTCCGCTAAATCAAAGGCCAGACGGGTTAAGTCCATCATCTCCTGTACCTTAGAAGGAGCCAGGACGATGGTCCGGTAATCCCCGTGGCCGCCACCCCGGGTAGCTTGAAAATAATCGGCCTGAGCAGGAGCAATGTTTCCTAATCCCGGACCGCCCCGCATGATGTTAATGATAACAGCAGGCAGTTCCGCTCCGGCTAAATAGGAGATCCCTTCCTGCTTGAGACTGATGCCCGGGCTGGAAGAAGAAGTCATCGCCCGCATTCCGGCCGCGGCAGCGCCGTAGACCATATTTATAGCGGCTATTTCCGACTCCGATTGCAGGAATACCCCTCCAACCTCAGGAAGTCTTCCGGCCATATAAGCCGTCAACTCGTTTTGAGGAGTTATCGGGTAGCCAAAGTAGTAGCGGCAGTTAGCTTGAATGGCTGCTTCGCCTATTGCTTCGTTCCCGCACATGAGCACTTTCTTGGACACTGTTCACCCCTTTATTGTAGAAAAGAACCCTTGAACCCTACATAATTTTATCACTCTCCGGCCGTCCCGTCAATCCTTATCAAAATTAGGTAGTGGTATTATCGCAGGAGGAACGGGTTGCCCGGAAAATGTCCGGTAGTTGAGGCTTTTCAGGTTGTGCCAGAGAACAGTAACAGCTACTATAAAGGTGAGCAGGCTGGAAACAGCATAACCTAATCCATAATAGGCGGGACCTAACTTCAGGGTGATGAGGGTGAAAAGGGTGTTTGTTACCAGGAATGTACCGGTGACGAGGAGAGCGGCCTTCCAGAACTCAAAATAGCAGAGGATAATGATGGTTATCAGAGCCATGATATGAAAAAAGGAACCAAACGTTCCAAGTCGGAAGATACCCAGTTGGAGGGGTGACCAACCGATGAGACGGAGTATCTTGGGAGCGAAAAGAATAGCCAGAATTGTTATCAGCCCCTGGATTCTCAGCAGGGTGCCGAAACTTTCCCGCAGGGAACTTTTTATTTCCTCTATCATCATTTCCAGCTCTTTCAAACCGGCTCTGTCCAGGATGGCATCATAATACCCCCGGAACTTTTCGTAGAAGCTGGTTTCTACTTTTAGCAGAAAGACTCCCAGGGTCGGGACAACGGTCAGATAGGCTAAGAACATGGCCGAATCGTAAGGATAATGGGTGCGAAAGAGAGACCAGACGGCATATCCCTGGGGGGAGAACCATAAGATCCATTTATCTACCCAGATGGCTAAGCTGTAAAATAGACCGATAAAGACGAGTTGGGGGAAGAGTTTGAAATAACGGTAAAAATCCCAGAAGTTCGATTCCTGCCATCCCGTTTCCCGGAGCACCTGGTAAATTAAGACAAAGAGAATAGTCGCTTGGCCAAGGCTGAATCCGATAAGCCATCCTTCGAGACGGAAGTGCCGTCCCAGGATCATGGCCGTCCCGAGGCCGATGATGTTGCCTTCTAAAAAGGCAAAGGATATGGTCTTGTAATCCCTCAAAACACTAAGGAAAGACATTACCAGCCAGAGACAGCTCATGGTTACAAAAAGCCCGATGGCGGCTACTTTATACAAGGGGCTGACATTGCTGAAGAGGTAGAAAACGGTAGCCGAGACAAAGCTTATTCCTGCAGTAAGACAGATAGTGCCGGTAAGTGTTGTCCCCAGGGTGGGATCGCGCAGGTAGAAGCGGTCGGCAATGAACTTACTGATGAGCAATTGCAACATACCGTTTATGACCAGGGAGAAAATGAAAGTATAGACCATGGTAGCCCGGAAGAGAGCCAGTTCCGATTTGGAGAGTAAAGGGATGGAAAAGGTGGTTATGGCGGCGAGAGAGATGATGGAGAAAATCCAGGGACCGGCGGCAATGACGGCAGAGTAAAGGTGCGCGGTGATATCGGATAAGTATGTTTCCTCCTTCAGTAAATTCCTTAATCGAAACCCAATCCCGGCCATCTTATCTCCCCTTTCAACCTTAAACTTTCGACTTTAAACTTAAAACATAGACTTTGGACCTACAGTACCGACCTTAGACTTAAGACCAGACAAATTTTTAGTCTTAGGTCTATAGTCTTATTTTCTTTACTGCATCAGCTCTTGGTAAAGCTTCGCATAACTTCGCACTACTTCTTCCTGCCGGTAGAAGCGGCTCACCCGTTGCCGACCGCTTTCCCCCATTTCCTGCCTTAACTTATCGTCAGAGAATATCTTTAAGACGGCTTCGGCCACTTCCTGAGGGTTGCCTATAGAAACGATTAAACCTGCTGCTCCTAATTCCTTATCTTCTTTTTCTCTTCCCTGAAGGAGTTCGGCACAAGAACCTACATAAGTGGCTACCACGGGTATTCCTACACACATGGCTTCCATTACTGCCAGGGGTTGAGCCTCGCTGACGCTGGTTAAGACGAGAACGTCCAGTTTGGGATAATAGAGACGCAGGTCGATGTTGCCGGTAAATTGGATTTTTTCCTCTAATCCTAAGGACTGGGAGAGCATCCGGCATTCCTCTGCATATCCCGGATCTTCGTCCAATGGTCCCATAATGAGAAACTCTACCCGGGGAATTTTCTCGGCGATTAGCCTACAGGTCCGAATGAAAGTTTTAATGTCCTTGATAGGAACTACCCGACCGACTAACCCAACCCGGAAGATACCTTCTTTTTCCCTTTGCAGGGAAGAAAAAGTGTCCACCTGGATGCCGTTGGGAATAATCATCGTTTTATCCGGTTGGGCTCCCATCTCCAGTTGAAGTTTACGATTGTCCTCGTAGAGAGTAACTATTCGTTCTGAATGCTCGTAGGTTAATTTGCTTAAAGTATTAAAGAATCCTATCCAGACATCTTTAAGGGAAGTGCCCAGGGGTTCTGCCCAGAGACTATCCGTCTCCCGGGTATATACCCAGGCAGCGTTGGCAATCTCGATTTTTCTCTCTTCATGGTATATGCCATGTTCCGTTAAAAGAAGCGGTTTCCCCGTTCTCTTATTAGCCAGGACTCCCAGGAGACCGGCATAGCCGGTAGAGAGGGTATGATAAGCCCTGGCTCGGGGGATGTCTGCCTTGAGTAACTGAAGCAGAGGGAGAACGATACTCCTGTAGGTCCAAAAAAAGTCAACGAAGGAGGTTTCTTCAGGCATCTTCTGCTCACAGGTCTTTACTAAAAAATCCCAAGCTTGAGGGGAAAAGAGGAAGGACTGGTCCAGGGATTTTCGACACTTGTCTTCATCAAGAGAATTGATTAATTTATCAAACCCGTCTAAGCTGTTTTTCTCCAGGTTGGTAAGGAATTCAGCAAGGACATCCCAGGTTTTCTCGTCTATTCTCTTCCCCTGCCGGGTCTCGACATTCTTCTCCTGAAGGTAAACCTCGGATAAGTGAATTACATTCTGAGGAAGAGCAAACTTAAACTCCCGCAAGGAATTTTCAAAGGGGGCTAAGTAAAGAAGAGAGAATCGGATATGGGGCAATCCTTTAATAAGGTTACGCACCCAACTGGATACGCCGCCGGGGAAATAGGGATAGGTTCCTTCCAGGATTAAGCAAATATCTGCCTCGTCATCATCTCTTTGCTCTCCCATCCGTCTCAAGTAGTAATTTGCCAAAGAACGGATGTTCGAATTTTCATCTTTTGTCCAACGGGTTAGGGTCTTCTTTGCCAAATTCTTATCGCCTAAACTTGCCAAGGCTCTGATAATTTGACAACGCACTTCGTCTTCTTCTTCTTGTTCAAACCTTGCTGTTAACTTTTTCCCTATCTTCTTTGCCTGAAATTGGCCCAAAGCCCAGGCGGCTAACCTTCTTACCTGCGGGTGGGGGTCCTCAAGCAATGCGACTATCTCTCCGGTGGCTTCTTTTCCTCCTAAGTCCCCCAGGGTAAATATCGCCGTGCAGCGAACTCGAGGTTCAGGATCCCCGAGCAACTTTCTGACCGGTTTAATAGCTTTAACATCTCTTAGTAGCCTCAAAGCTTCCATGACTTTTATCCGAACCTCGACATCCGGGTCCGAGAGCACCCGGATCAACGAGAGGACGGCATATACTTGCCCCTCGGCTCCCAGGGTCTCTGCTGCATAACATTTGCTGAAAGACCGGCCCCGCTCCAGTTCATCCAGGAGAAGGTCATATTTTTTATCGCTTTCTATGCGGTTGAGAGCCGTTGCTGCTTCGCCCCGCACCATTTCGTTCTTATCGTTCAAAAAGGAAATCAGCGGGAGGAGAACCGATTCCTTACCGAGATTCCCCATGAGACGACAAAAGTAAGCCCGGAGGAGAAAGGGTTCCGTTTTAATGAGCTCAGCTAAAGGAGGGATGTATTCCTCCTCCCGTATCTGAAGAAACTTTTCTACCGCTTGCTCTCGCTTGCGCCAGTCCGGGTCTTTCATCAGGCTGATAAGAGTCTTAATCTCCTCGCGTGGAGACATTTGGCAATTCTCCTTAAAAATAAGACAGAATTAAGTAGTAAGTTATAAGGATTAAGTTTTTCTTAATACTTAATTCTTAATACTTAATCCCATCCTTTGCGCCCGATTCCTCCGTCCAGAAACTGATGATATCCAGAAATCTGTCCGGATGGGGGTGTTTTTCCCGTATTCGGTTGCAGATAGACGGTATCTTTTCATATTCGCCGAATTCATAACAGCATTGAGCCATACCGAGCAGAGCCCGGAGATTATCCTCGTCATAGGAGAGAGCCTTTTCAAACCGTTCCCGGGCTTCAAGGAAATTCTGCTTTATAATAGAGATGCGGCCCAGGTTGTTATAGACCTCGGCCTGCTCGGCTTCTAAGGTTAGAGATTCCAGATATTCGGTTTCGGCTAAGTCAAGGTAGGTTTTTTTTGCCTGGGTATCAAGCAATCCCGACTCACAGTATTCCAGGGCAATATTAGCCAGGATCCGGTGCGCTTCACTACTCTCGGGATGGGCGGAGGATTCCTTTTGCGCCTGGAATATATTGGTGGTAAACTCCTCATGTCCTTCCGATATGTGAGAAGCAGCTTCGGACCGGACTACCGCGTAGGAATCTTTAGCCAGGCTGTGCAATCTTTCCAGGGACGACTTATCTCCTAACTTGCCTAATATGCGGGCAGCTCCCGCTCTCCGGCTCGCGTCTTTGTCGCTGAGCCCCTGGACTGCCGGTTCGATCTCGGTTCCCTGACGGACAAATTCGGGAAGGTTGACTATTTTCCCCGGAAGTTTTTTCCTTCTACCGGAGCAACTCATATACTTTTTATATTCGTCACACAGGTCACTGACTGCTTCCGGGTCAAGCTTATTTCTTAAAAAGAAAAGGAGCAGTACCCCAAGCAATCCCCCTACCGGAATGGTCAGGGTGAGAGAGGTTCCCAGCAAGATCCAGTTTCGATAGCCACTCTCCTTCTTCAGGGTTTGCATCAGTCCCAGGGTTACACTGGCCGAAGCAAAAAGGTGGAGAAGGATAACCAGAGAAATCCCGGAGTTGGATAACCCCTCCTTGATGAGAAGACTTACCGCCAGGCCCTCTAAAACCAGGCTGGCGAGAAGAAAAAAACTTCCTAACATTTTGCCTCACTTCTCGTACCCTTTTTCATGTTCTCCCGGGCCTGTCTGAATAGGTCCTCAACGCTCTTCATCTGAGGATTAAAGGTTGCCCGGCCGGTAGAGAAACGGAGTCTTTTTTCGTCATGGTAAGGTTTAAGTTCAAAACCGTTGATGCTTTTAATCAATCGTTCTTCTACCCTCTTTGCCCCCTCCTCATCTGTAAAAGGCAGAATCATAAGGAATCCGTCCTCATTGCCATCCCGGCCGATGATATCCGTCGTCCTCAGGGCCAGGGAGAAAGCAGATCCCAGGACGCCCAGGAGAGTAGCTTTCATCTCCCCGGAGGCAAGAAGAGCATAATCTTCTATCCGAATAAGCATGGTCGAGAAGACCGTTTTGTAACGAAGGGCTTTCTTGAATTCTTCCTCCAAGCGATTTCTCACATATTTAGCGTTGTACACTTTGGCCACCTCATCGTCTATCCGGTTAGCTTCCGCTTTCCCGTAACGGGTCGCGTTTTCTATAGCCCGGTAAGCCCAGTCGGCTACCACGGAAAGCATTCTCACGGAAGCCTGGTTAAATTTGACAAAGGGAAGATAGTCAATATTAATGACTCCCATAACCTTCCCGGAAACCGATTTCAGGGGAGCACACATTATCCTGCCCTTATCTTTCCCCTCTTCCTTTGCTGCCTCCCACCCTGAATCACGGATAGTTATCGTCTTTCCCCAACTGGCTACTTTCCCCATAACTCCCTCGGTAATGCCTACTCGCTGAGGAGGGAGGCTGTCCGCCGGGTACCCGAGATTGGCTTTCAACCAGAAGTTCTCCCCCTCGCGAAGATAAAGGGAAATCTTTTCGGCTCCAATATATTCTTTCACCACCCGGGGGATAGTAGGGAGAAGCTCCTTTAACTCTAAATTTCCCAGACTTTGGGCGGTTTCATAGAGGGTGATTACCGTTGAGGTCTGACTCAAGACTTTCTTCTCTAATTCCTTCCGCAGATTATCCAGGGCAGTATAACGGGAGTGAACAGATTCTAACTCTTCTTCCTGGCGCTGGACCCTATCCCGCCATTCCCGAAGTTTCTTTTCCAGGTTATCTCTCAGACTGCCCAGAAAGAAACTGATGATGAGGAAGGAAGCTACCATAGGTAACCTTTCCGATAGAAAGGCCTTTTCCTCTCCGGGAAGAACCAGATAAATCGCCCCTACGAGGAGTGAGGAGAGCATTCCCCAGTTAGCTCCATAGCGAGCGCTGGTGAAGATGATAACCAGCCAGAGGGGATTGGGGTTAAACTTATAAAAGCCGAGGTCATCTCGGAACCAGAGGAGATTGATAGTCATCAGTAACCCGATGAAACCCAGAATCTCCAGGATAATATATTTCTTCTTTGACATAGCTCCACCACTTAGGTCGCCTCCGGCGGCAACAGATATAAAGAAAGGCACAGAGGCCCAAAGTTAAAAAAACTACAAAAACTACAAATAACTGCAAGGTGCTTTATCTAAATAAAATTCTATCCAGTGCTACCGTTCCTACATAAGGGATAAAACCATAACTTGACGAGGAACGGTAAGCATACTTTATCAGGGACCTATCCGTGGGTCCTGCATAGTCAATAGTGAATATGGGCAATTTGTATTTCTTTCTAATAGAGAGCAGCTCCCGGATTAGAGGCTCCCGGACAGAACGAGCTGTCTTTTTATAAAAATTCTCTTCATGGTCGTAGTGGGAGAAAAGGTCTTCCACTGCTAAGGCATCGAGGGAAGAAGATATCTTCTCGATTATAAAGTTGGCATTAGCGGCAATTAATATTTCTCCCGGGAAAGTTTTCCTTATCTCTTTTATCAAAGTGACCATGCCGGGTTCCATCTCCGGAAAATTATAGGGGCCGGCCGTGTCCACGGTATCCAGGTAGAGACCGTCGAAGCCTTTCTCGAGGATGGCCGGGATAACCGTGTTCAGCAAGAGACGATGCCAGCCGGGCTGATTGACATCTACATAGAAATTGCCCGGCCAGTTCGGGTTCTCTTTCCTTATCCATTCCGGGTTTACCCGGGAGAAGAACCAACGGTAATTTTCAGCTTCTCCCACGCTCAGATAACCGATTACTATCTTACCTCTGGCTTTCAAAGCAAGGACATCTTTTGCTGTGTATGCATCAGGGTCAATCATTATAAGGTCGAATTTGGAGAGTTGTTTCAGGTGCCCGGTTCCTCCAAAGTAGACGACGAGGTTCTTCACTTCTCTTAACTGTAGGGGCGAGGAACGAACCATAGATGAGGTCATTCCACAACCTGTAAGTACAAGACTGATGAATGAAATGCCGCAAAATAGCCATCCTTGCTTAGGCCTTGCAATTCGAGAATTGCCGGTACTTAATCCCGGAAATCCTTCGGGTTTCCGGGATCCCCGATTGAATAATCCGGGTAACCTGCCTTTAAAAATTTGTGTAATCAAAAGTAGAGTACCCATCCTACCTGCACCTTCCATTCCTTAAACCGGGTTTCTAAATTTCCGGTCAGGGTATCCGTGCGGGAATAATCGGCAAACAATCCCCAACCCTGACGGTAACGATAATTGAGCCTGAGCCTCAGTCCATTAAGCAGGGCCCGGTCTGAGACTGCCCAGGCCAGGGTCTCATGAAAGAGGTAAGAGAACTTCTTTTTCCGTTTGTCGCTCAAGATGAAAAGAAGGGAGTGGACCTCGTAATTCTCAGGATTCCAGTAAGGATAAGTTTTGGAAGAAGTGTCCTGATGACGAAAAGAATCGCGGTTATAGGTATAAGCTAAATCAATAAGAGGTCCCCCTTTTTTGAGATGACGGATCAAGCCCAGTTCGGTTTCCCATTCATTATTGCTATCGGAATAAGAACCGTATTTCAACCGCGAGGAGAGACTCCAGAGGGGCTTAAGATTGTAGTAAAGGGATACCTCCAGGAAAGTAGCTTCAATGCCTTTATCTATTGCAGCAAGCTCGGAAACTATATCCTCATAGGAGACGGTGCCCTCCAGGGAAAGGGGAACCTTAAGAAAGTTCTTCTTCATGGTCAGGGAACCGTTGAGATGCGTTTCTCCCCGCGAATAATCGTTGACTGTTATTTTCTCCGACAAGGTCAGGTAATTAAGAAAGTAGTTGGTTGCTTCCAATTGGTAAGAGTCGGCATCTATGCTTCTCCCGGATTGACTATATTCAGGCCGGGAGTAAGAAAAAGTATAATCAAGGTAGTCGCTTAGATATTGACCGTAACCCCAGGAAAAATAAGAATGAGTGTAATCATCTCCCCGGTTGTGATAATAATATTGAGCCTGCAATCTCGATTTTCTTTTCTCCCTTATCTCCTCCAGGCGCCTTTGGCTCTTGGGACTCTTCCCCTTTAAGAGGGAGTTTTGGTAATATTTTTCTGCTGTGGTATAGAGGCGGAAATCATAATAGATGTCCGCGAGCTTTTGGTTGATTTCCGGGTTGTCCGGCTCGGCTTTTAACACCAAGCGATATTGCCGGACCGCTTCCAGGGTCCTTCCATTCCATAGATAGAGGTCGGCTAATATCTTCCGGGAGCCAATATCCCCGGCATCCTGCTTGAGGATTTCCTCATACTGAAGGATAGCTTTCTGCTGGCGCCCTCCCTCAACGTATTTCTGGGCTAAAGCCCGGCGGAGCTCTAAATCTGAAGGATTCAGAGTTACCAAAGCTTCATATTTTTTCAGGAGCTTTTCGGGCATCTTCCCCCAACCATAGAGGAGAAGAAGCTGGCGGTTAGCTTCCCGGTTATTTGGGGAAAGCTTTAAGACCCTTTCATACAGAATCCGGGCTGAATCTTCCTTGTCTCTCTCCAGATATATCCCTGCCAGAGTTAAAGATGCCTGGATATCCCGGGGATGCGCTTCCACATATTTTTCTATTCTCTCCAGAGCGTTTTCCAGTCCTTCCTGGTATTGAGTCAGAGCCTCTTCGAAAGCGAAACGGTTCATTTCCCCCTCGTAGATATTATCGGCTCTCCCTGACTCCACCAAGCCAAGCAGGGTTAAACAGATAATAAGAATTGTTGTTCTTAGCAATAATTTCACCTTGAGCATCTAATTCGAGTCCGCCTTCTTTAAATAAATAATCGCCCGGGACGAGTGCGTTTCCAATATATAGTATTCCTGCCCCGGATATTTGTAGATTATCTTGCCGTTCACCACTTCCCGAACTGTCTTTCCATTATTAATTCTCATCACGAAGAAGTTAGGCTTCTTCGAACCGCTGGGGAACTCCGCCTCTATCTTTTCCTCGCTTAACCGGTAACGGGCCGGGGTCTCGCCATAGCGAAGAAATTCATAGTAAGCATCCCGGGCAGACATATTGCGCAGCCAGGGATAATTGCCCCGCACGAAGGAGAAAAGTTCGTTAATTGCTTCCTTCAATTCCGGCCAGCTTTTTCCCTGGGACCTTTCTTCGTTATAAACATCGTCAGGATGAAAGAAATGGGTCCAGACACCAAAAGAACCAATCCCGTTAAGCATCTCCTTCATCATATCCGGCGTGCGGACATAGCCGAAACTCATGCGGGGGATATTAAAAAAATTATCATTCCAGGGATCCATAGTGAATTCTTTACCCGTTTCCTCTTCATCGGCATTATATATAGTAGAGACTACCTTAATGCTGGGGAAGACCTCGTGAAGAGCCTTTTCCCCCTCCGGGCTGATGGCATCGCTCGGAGCTACATAGGTAAATGGGGGATAAGGGAAATCTTTTTCCCATTCCTCTTTACCGGATTTTAAAGCCAGAACCATGTTCTCTTCCGTTCGCCAGCCTTTGCTTATTACAAAAGGGGTGCTCAGAAGCAGGGACTGGTGATTATAACCATGCAGACCCATCTCGAAACCTGCCTTGATGATGACTTGCCCCAGCCGTTGAGAAGAGGAATCCTTACCGTTATGAAACTGGGAGTTATCATAAGGCGGGTTAACTTTACCGTTGTAGTTGAAAGCAACTGCAGCAGTATAGTTAATCCCGTATTTTCGGGAGAGAGCCAGGGTCTCCGGCCACCATTCCTTTAGATAGAAATCCGTATCGGTAAGGTTTCCTTTCCCCTTTATAGGCTTAATGACTTTATTCCACATCGACAGGGGGGTATCATCAAGGAAAATTACTTCCACGTTAGCCAGGGAGGCGACGCCTGCCGGCTGAACCATCAGGATGGACTGGACAATAAACCCGCGGTAGGATTTTTCCCACAAAGAGTCTACGTTCCAGAACAAGGTTTTTCCCCGTCCGTATCCGTATTCCCAGAAGAGAGGTAATCCCCGGGGGTATCCTTCCATCTTTTCCGAGGAGACGGCCAGGAGATTTACTCCTTTATCCAGAACCAGGCTCAGGCTGGTGTTCTCTGTCTCTTCCCCGGAAAGGTCCAGTCCCTCGGTACCGGGGAAGAAAGGCCGGATGAATTTAAGCCCGGGAACCTGCCGGGGGTATTCCCCCCGATATTCCTTTATCCCGAATATTTCCGCCAGGCTCTCGCTATATCCTTCGTAGAGGACGATTATACTTCCCCCTTTCCGAACATATCGTTTAAGACCGGGCACCGTTGCCTCGCTTTCTTCCATCTTCCAAATTCTGTTCAAAGCCAGGATAAGGCTGCTGTAACCCTTCATATCGAGGAATAAAAGATCCTTTACCTTCTTCAGCTCCAGAGTTTCGTATTCTATCTTAGCATAGTCTAAAGCCCAGCCAATATTATTTAAATACCGGCGGCTCAGGTCATCCTCCTTGTCCCAGATTATTAGGACCTTTTGTCTAAGCCTCTTCCCGGGTTTACCCCAGAGGGATTCCTCAAAGAATCTGAGGAAATTAAGACGCATCTGTACCTGGAAAGTATCCGGGTTTACATAGTAGATATAATTAGAAAGAGCCATTCCCCCATAAGGAGTGCTGACTACCAGAGGACTTGCCGAATCGGGAATATCCGTTCGTCGGACGACCAGATACTCTTCATTATCCGGGAGAAGAGACTCGAAAAGAAAGTAATGTTTGGTCTCCTTCAGAGAAAGAGGATGTTTATACTCGACCATATCGGAATCTTTATATTCCACCTGGAGAACCCGGGGATTGGAGGTCCAGGTAGCCATATAAACCAGCCCTAAGGCATTAAAAGCTATGTTGACCTCGTCCAGTCTCAGCCATTTTCCGGTGGAGGCTTCCTGAAAAGCGCCAAAATTGCCCAGGATGATAACCCGGCGTCCGGCTTTAATCTGCCGGGATAACCACTGCCCGTATTCGCGGGCTCCCTTCATCTTAGAGTCCCGATACCAGCTTATTATCCCCCGGTATTTCTGCATCATCTTTTTCCCGGGCAAACCCCGGTTTATATCGTAATAATCTACTCCTAACCCCAGGGTTTCCAGGGCCTGCTCGGCGAAGTTGAGGATATCGTTGTTCTTTGCGGAAGTTCCCTCCGTCCCGTCATAGAGTCCTAAGATGCGAGCCGGATTGCTCCTCCGTTTCCGGAGTTTCGGAAGGAGCTCTTCTGTGGTTTCCGGAGGTAGTGATCCTTCGGTCTGGGAAGGAACCTGAAGTTCTTTCGGGGAAACCGGGAGAGAAACTTTCCGGGGGGAAGAATACCGCCAGGCAAAGATTAAAAAGGAGGTAAGAAAAAGGAAAATAATTATCTGCCCTATGTTTTTTTTCATTTTAGACTTTCTGCCAGTTACAAAATCTTATAGATAAAGACTCCGTTGCGGGAAAAGATTAACTTCAGATATTCCCCGGAGAAGAAAAAACGCAAGAATCTTTTTCGGGCTTTCTCATCAGCCCAGTTGAAAGAGTCATAATCCCGGCTAACTCTTTTGACCTCGGAAGCATTATAAAGGATATAGGTAATTCCCATATCTTTCAACTTATTTTTTATCTCTTCACCATTACGGGAAGAGTTTACTATCCCTACAATGATATTGTCATCGAGAGGACTGTTGGCTACAAAGTCGCGGTCGAGGTAGTATCCCTGGTTCTCCCCGATGAGGAGAAGCTTGGCTGAAGAAGGCAACTTCTCATTGGCGAAGCGAAAGGCATCGTAAGCATAGAAGGTACGAGAGAGAAACGCTTCTTGGGATTCCCGGTTGAGCGCTACTTTCAGGAGGCCGTATTCCGGGACCATACCCATAACCGTTGCTAAATTCAAGAGGAACACCAGCGCCAGACCGGACACAAGCAGAGGGGAGAGAGATCTCCTCTTTGCACAGTTGATTACTATAAAGACGATAAAAGTACTGAGTCCCAGGGCTAAGGGGATAAGGAAGAGACCCTCCCGGAACTTGAGGAGTTGTAAACCAAAGAGGTGAAATCTTTGATAATCTAAGGCCAGGGCAAATCCCAGTCCGGCTGTCAGGAGCAGGGAATAACCCTTCCCCGTTCCAAAACGTTTCATTAGGTAAGCGACTACTAAACTGATGGCGGGGAAGGCCGGCAGGAGAAACCGGTAGTCACGTTGGGTGAAAAAAGCCCACAACAAAAAATATACTCCTCCGTAAATAAGAAGCAGTTTGATCGGCTTTGCAAATTGCTTAAAGAAGACTAACAAGGGAACAAAAATAATAAAGAGCGGACCAATATCCTTGCTTTTGCTGATAGCTAAAGGCACGGTGAAGATTCCCCACCAATGGGGGAAAGGAGCAGAATGCTGGGCCATAAACCTTGCGGCATTGAAGGCGTTCCAGCCTCTTCCTCCCAGGAAGTTATAGAATAAAGGATAGATAGGATTACCGGTATAAATAAAATTCTTGATAAGCCAGGGAGAAACTGTTCCTATCGCCACGAGGGAAAAGATAAGTGCTTTCTTTAAGCTGACCGGCCAGCGGACCTTATCTATCAAGCTCGTCTTGAGGATAATTCCCAGAAGGAGGGGAAGGAAGGAGAAGAGGATGGCCGGGTACTTTGTTCCCATAGCCAGACCGGTGAAGATAGCGGAAATTAGGAAATCTTCTCTCTTCCGGGAATAAAACCAGTTGACAAATCCCAGGAGAGCTAAGGAGGTATAAAGGGCTGCCCCTAAATCAATATAAGCCGTGGTGGACAGGAATCCCGTTAGCGGAATGTTGAAGAAAATGGCTGAGGCCAGAAGCGCTATCCGGGAGTTGAAGTAACGCCGGCCAAAGATATAAATAGTGGCAACCGTGAGGAGGCCGAAGGAGAGATGAACCAGTTTCGCCAGGATACCGCCCTTGAGGAGGAGGCTTAAAAGATAAAGCATTTCCAGGGTGAAAGGGAAATTGGAATAGACTTGATGAGGAAGATAAACGATTTTATGATAGCGGATATATTCTTTGGGAACCCCTAAATGATAAGAGAGCGTGTCGTAGTTGAGGGGAGGAGTAAGAGCGCCAATGAGAACCGTTACCAGAGTGGTAGCAAGCAGCAGCCAGAGACTAAAAAAGAAGAGGCGGTTAATCTTTGTTGAATCCAGACAAGCCGGCTTGCCGGTCTCCAACGAGCCTGTTTGCCTGCCGGAACCGGTCAAGCGCTTCCCGATAGCTCCGATGAACGCCTTTATCTCAGGAAGTACGATTAGGGTTAGAAGAGCAAGCAGCCCATAAGCTACCCCTCGATAAAGCAGCCTGCCGACCCCCAGACCCAGTACTAAATAGGCTAAGGCTCCCCATCCCAGGGATAAAGAGAAAACAATCTCTTCCAGGAAAGAGTTGAACCCTACCCCCAGGAGTCTCCAGATCTTTCTTCCCAGTCCGTAGCCAACCAATCCCATGAAGAGTAACAGGACTATTTGAGTAAGCTTCAAATGTTCATCCTCATCCTCTCCTGAAATTTAAATTAAGTTTAACGAAATCATTTCCCCTTGTCAAGAAAATTGCTTGCCTTATCCTTGCGGGAGTGCTATGTTTTAGAAAATAGTAACCGGAAACTCGTAACTATATAAAACGTAACAGATAGTTGTCTATTGTAGTGGTCGAGCTTGCTTGTGCCCGCCTGTGCCCGCAAAAGGGTATAAGGGTGCTCAACAGAACAAGCAGCAGAGTAAACTCTGCCACTACCATATGAAGGTGCAAGTGTTTATTGCCTTACTACCGATAAAAGCACAAAACAGCGAAGACATCAGGACTGAAACCTTTAATATCTTCCCAATGCTTGCGAATAAGGTGAGATGATGCCCTCCTATTATTATGGGGATAGACCTCAGATGCGTTTCGGGGGCGGGGTATTAACCCCGATGGTGAAACGTTTAATTATCGCCAATGTAGCCGTATTTGTCTTCCAGCTTATGCTGGGAGGAACGGCTTCCCGGCGCTTTATCGAGCTTTTCGGGTTGGTTCCCGTTTTTGCCGTCCGAAAACTGATGTTCTGGCAGTTTTTTACTTACATGTTCCTCCACGGAGGTTTTTGGCATATTCTCTTCAATATGTTTGTGCTCTGGATGTTTGGAGGCGATTTGGAGAGAAAATGGGGCGAGAAGCAGTTCCTCCGTTATTACCTTATAACCGGTATAGGAGCCGGATTCATTTACTATCTTTCCGCTCTTAATTCCAGCATTCCCACTATCGGGGCTTCTGGAGCTATCTTCGGGATCCTGGTTGCTTTCGGAATGACTTTCCCGGAGAGGATAGTTACCTTACTTATCTTCTTTGTCTTCCCGGTAAGCATGAAAGCTAAACATCTGGTCATGCTCTTTGCCGCCCTCGAGTTCTTCCTCTATCTCTCTCCGGGCAGTACTGTGGGAGTGGCCCGCTTTGCCCACCTGGGAGGAATGCTGGTCGGCTACCTGTATTTGAAGACGGGGCGGAGGGGGTACGGGGAGCTACCCGGCTTATCTGACCTTAGTTTCCGGATTAGCCAATGGCGAATCCGGCAGAGAGCCAAGCAAAGAGAAGCCCGGGAAAAGGAAGAAGATATCGATGCCATCCTGGACAAGATATCCCGCCGGGGGGTGGGCAGCCTGACCCTGAGGGAGAGGAGAACCTTGCAAAGAAAATCTAAAAAACAGGATTAAGCAGTAAGTGGTAAAAATTAAGTTTTTCCTAAGGCCGAATCCTGAGCGCTGAATGCTGAATGCTAATGAGGAGGAGTAAAAGAGACATGTTTCTTAAAAGACTTGTTGTCGGGCCGTTAGAGTCCAACTGTTATTTAGTGGCTGATGAGGAAACTAAAGAAGGAATTATCGTTGATCCCGGTGAAGAGGGGGAACGGGTGTTGAAAGCAATGAGGCAAGAAGGAATCGTTCCCCGCTATCTCATCAATACCCACGGGCATATTGACCACATCGGGGCGAATGGCTATCTAAAGGAAAGAATAGAAGGAATCAAGCTCGGCATCCATGAAGCCGATGCCCGGATGCTCATTAATGCCACTGATAACCTCTCAAACTTTTCCGGGACAGGGCTTACCTCTCCGCCCGCTGATTTCTTTCTCAAAGAAGGAGATGAAATAAAAGCAGGAGGGATCTGCCTGAAAATTATTCATACCCCCGGCCATACGCTCGGGGGAATCTGCCTTCTCGGGGAAGGGGAAATTTTTACCGGCGATACTTTGTTTGCCGGCTCGGTAGGAAGAACCGACCTGCCCGGCGGCTCCCGGGAGCAATTGATGCAAAGCCTGAAGGAGAAGCTGATGGTCTTACCGGAAGAAACCGTCGTTCATCCCGGCCATGGGGAACCGTCCACTATCGGGAGGGAAAAGACAACCAATCCTTTCCTCTAAGCTCGCTCCGCTCGTAATTGTAAATTGAAGATTGTAAATTTTAGATTGTAAAATGAATTAAACTTATTTTTTTTCTTTACATCAGAGAACTTGTCTGGTATCATTCTCTCAAGGAGTAAATGAAATGATAAAGATTACAGAAGTTAAAGGACGAGAAATACTGGATTCCCGGGGAAACCCCACGGTGGAAGTTGAAGTAGCTGTTGAGGGAGGAATCCGGGGAAGAGCGGCTGTTCCTTCAGGAGCTTCTACCGGCGAGCATGAAGCCATAGAGCTACGGGACGGAGACAAGGCCCGCTACCTGGGAAAAGGAGTGGAAAAAGCCGTTAGCAACGTCAATGAGGTTATCGGCCCTCTGGTTCTGGGTAAGGATGCTGAGGATCAGGAAGCTATTGATAATTTGATGATTCAACTCGATGGGACGGAGAACAAAGCCCGGTTAGGCGCTAATGCTATCTTAGGAGTATCCCTGGCTGTAGCCAAAGCGGCTGCTGCCGCTTCCCACCAGTCTCTTTACCGCTATCTGGGAGGAGAAGAAGCCCGGGAATTACCCGTTCCCATGATGAATATTATTAACGGCGGTTCCCATGCCGATAATAACATTGATCTCCAGGAATTTATGATTATGCCGGTGGGCGCAAAAAGCTTCCGGGAGGCCTTGCGGATGGGAGCAGAAGTATTCCATAACTTAAAGGCCGTTCTTCTGAAGAAAGGTTGTTCGACCGCAGTCGGAGACGAAGGAGGGTTTGCCCCTCATCTTAATTCCAACGAGGAAGCTATAGAGGTTATTCTCGAAGCCATCGAAGCCAGCGGTTACAAAGCCGGAAAAGATGTCTGCCTGGTCCTGGACCCGGCGGCCAGTTCTTTCTATAAAGACGGTAAATATATCCTTTCTTCCGAACCCCAGCCGGAGAAATCTTCGGAGGAGATGATTGATTTCTATGACAACCTGGTGGCCAAGTATCCGATTATCTCCCTTGAGGATGGACTCTCCGAGGATGATTGGGAAGGATGGAAGAAACTGACCGGGAAGCTGGGGAAGAAAATCCAGATTGTCGGAGATGATTTATTCGTCACTAATGAGAAACGGTTGAAACGGGGCATAGAAGAAAAATCAGCGAATTCTATCCTTATTAAAGTAAATCAAATCGGCACTCTGACCGAGACCTTGAAAACGATGAAGATGGCCAGGGAGGCTGGATACACTGCTGTTGTCTCCCATCGTTCGGGAGAGACGGAAGATGTCACCATTGCCGATATTGCCGTAGCTACCAATTGTGGCCAGATAAAATCCGGTTCTTTATGCCGGACCGAGAGAATCGCTAAATACAATCAATTATTGCGCATCGAAGAAGAATTAGGAAAAAAAGCCATCTTTAAGGGCCGGGAAGTTTTCTATAACCTGGGTCATTCCCAGTAAGGGAATAATCTACCCGGCTGGCAACAACTCATATTATGAATTGGGAATTTCCTTGACGAAGATAATTATCATTATCCTCATCTTAGGAGTTTTCCTGGTCTATCCGGGCTATCTGGATTTAAGGAAAACTAATCTGGAATCAGCCAAGTTAGATAAGAATATCAGCAAGTTGGAGGAGACAAACAAAAATCTCCAGGTAGAGATAAGGAAATTAAAAAAAGACAATTTCTACATCGAAAAAGTTGCCCGGGAAACTCTGGGCTTGGTTAAGCCCGGAGAAATCATCTACAAAATTTCCTCTACCGAAAACTAAAAAAATAGCGCGGGGTGGAGCAGTCTGGTAGCTCGTCGGGCTCATAACCCGGAGGTCCTTGGTTCGAATCCAAGCCCCGCTATTTTAAAAGACCCGCTTAGCCTTCAAAAAAGGCTGAGCCGGTCTTTTTTTTG